>NZ_CP035002.1:300000-600000 GCF_002531755.2 Rhizobium acidisoli
GGATCTGCATTCTCGCCTGGTTTCCTGTGCCGATCGAAGCGACTGTCCTGGCGTTTTTCCGTGCCAATGCTTTCACGGAAACAGCTCCAGCGGCTCCGGTTCTGAGGCCGGTGATCAGGCTTCCGTCCATGACGCAGGTCAGCGCGCAGCTTCTGGCATCGAACAGGAGGATCGTGCCCATGCCGCTAGGCACCCCATGTGCGGTCGGGTTGTCGATGAAACCTCCGGAAGACGCCTTCATGGAAATCACTTCATTCGCTTTGTTATAGCCAAGCTTGAAGTCCACTTCCCCACGAGGTGACGGGAGATGTATCCCAATATAACCGGGCTGCAGCACCTGATCGCTGTTGAAAGCTTTGTACGCTTCTTCCACTGCACCAATGACTTCGTGCATACAGATCAGCCCGTCTACTTCTTCTTTTGTAAGCAGGAGCGTTTTCATGATCGCTATCTCTCGAGCTGGAGCATACCTGGCGGTGTTATTGCGGCCGTTATGATGCATGCCGTATTGGTGCCGCTATAGGTGCCCACGGTATATTTAAATTTAGTGGAACGGGAAAAGCAGCATGCATCGACGGTCCCCGCCAGCGCGGTCGGAGATACCGTTTTCCGCATCTCAACAGCACATCTTGTTTTTGCAGCTTCGGCGGCCGACTGTCGCCGGGAACACTCACAAAGCAAGAATTGTAGAAACACTCGTGGCATCGATTTCCAGCTCCACGCACAGGCACTTCGCACCGGGTTTATTGATGTGTGCGAGTATCAGCGGCTGGCGCGGCAGAGGGCGATGCAGTCCTGCATCCTGTAGGTCCGGATGACAGCCGGCATGAACCAGGGATTGCCGGTGTAGAGCGGAATGGAAGACCGCGGCCGCAATTCTGGGCTCTTCCATCTCGCTCGCTCTGCATCTGTTATTTCGTCATGTCGACTATTGAGCGAAACCTCGAGGGTGCCGTCGGTAATGCCAAATCCATCGGGGATGGCGCCGCGGCGTGATGCTAAAAGTAGCCAAGGATGGATTTGACCTCGAGGTATTCCAGCATGCCCTCGATGCCGAATTCGCGTCCATTTCCAGATTGTTTGAAGCCGCCAAAAGGTGCGTGTGGATCCCAGGCCGGATAGTTGAGATGCACTTGACCGCAGCGGATCCGTGACGCGACGTTCTTGACGACCTCTATATCCTTGCCCTGTACATGCGCACCCAGGCCGTAGACGGTATGGTTGGCGATGGCGATGGCTTCCTCCACCGTGTCGTAGGGGATGAGGCAGAGAACGGGGCCGAAGATCTCCTCCTGGGCGATGCGCATATCCGTGCGCACCTGCGAGAAAATCGTCGGTTTAACGTAGAACCCGGCATTCAGACCGGCCGGACGCCCCTCGCCGCCGGTAACGAGCGTCGCGCCTTCGGCAATCCCGACACCGATCATGGTCTGGATCCGATCGAACTGGGCGCGGTTGGCGATCGCGCCATGAGTGCTGGCTTCTGAAAGAGGATCACCGACCACGATCTCATCTGCGGCTCTCCTTGCGATGGACTCGCTGTCGGACAGCAGCGCGCGCGGCGCGATCATCCGTGTCGGCGCGCTGCATGATTGGCCGAGATTGCGGAAGGCAGCCGCTACGCCCAGGGAAACGGCGCGGTCGAGATCGGCGTCCGGCAGGATCACGTTCGGCGACTTGCCGCCAAGCTCCTGCGCGACGCGCTTGACGGTCGGTGCGGCGGCCTGGGCCACGGCGATACCGGCGCGGGTAGAGCCGGTAATCGAAATCATGTCGACATCCGGATGGGACGCAAGAGCCGAACCGACGCAGGGGCCATCACCATTGACGAGGTTGAAGACGCCGTTGGGGAAGCCTGCCTCCTCGATCGTCTCTGCAAACAGCAGCGCGCCGAGAGGCGAAAGCTCGCTGGGCTTCAGCACGACCGTGCAGCCCGCGGCGAGTGCCGGCGAAACTTTGGCGGTGATCTGGTAGAGCGGCCAGTTCCACGGGGTGATCAGTGCGCAGACGCCGATCGGTTCGTGGGTGACGGCGGTGTGGCCGCGCTGCTTGACAAAGGGGAAGGCCTCCAGGAGATCGCGGGCGACCTTGACATGGGCGATCGCCAGCGGCACCTGCGCGCTGCGTGCATATCCGATCGCCGCGCCCATTTCGAGGCTCAGGCACTGCGCGAACAGTTCGCTGCGCGCTTCGAGCAGCGCCTGCAGGCGATCGAGCAGATCCGCGCGGCATTCCGGCGTGGTCCGGCTCCAGGTGGCGAAGGCCCGCCGGGCGGCGGAAACCGCAGCGTCGACATCCTCGCCGTTGCCCAGCGCAAACTGGGTCACCGTCTCTTCCGTGGCAGGATTGACCACGACACCCTTGGCGCTGCCCCTCGGTTCGAGCCATCGACCGTCGATGAAGAACTTGTCCAGACGACCGTTGCGGGACAGATGTTCGAGAGGCGTGATCATTTAAGGGTCCTTCATGCGGCATTAGGCGCGGAGGATCGGTAGGGAACGGGGGCCGTCCTGCGCGAGGCTGTCGAAGCCGCGACTAGCCCGGCGCTGGGATCGGTCAGGGCAGCAGGTCCTTCATGCGGTAGTAGGTGCCGACGATGGGCAGGAACCACGGGTTTCCCGTATGCATCGGAACGGCGGGCCATGCGAAGCCGTCGAGCGGATTGGCGTCCTTGCGCCCCATCGCCATATGGGCCAACGCGCTGCCCATGAAGGTCGAGAGCTGGGCGCCGTGGCCGGAATAGCCCATGCTATAAATGACACCCTCGGCGCTGCCTGCGCGCGGATAACGGTCTTGCGTGCAGCCGACGAGGCCGCCCCAGCAATAGTCGATCCCGACGTCTGCAAGCTGCGGAAACATGCCGACCATCTGCTGGCGCAGAAACTGGCCGGAGTTGACGTCGGTTTTCTGGTTTGACACGGCCGAAAATCTCGCCCTCCCCCGAACAGCATGCGGTTGTCCGGCGTCAGGCGGAAATAGTTGGCGATGTTGAGGGAGTTGGTGAAATTGCGGTTGCCGGGAACCGTCGCGGCGACTTCCTGCGGGGTGAGCGGGCGTGTCACAATGATGAAGGACGCGATCGGCATCAGCCTTCGGCGGAAATAATTGAAGACGCTTGGCGTATAGGCATCGGTCGCCAGGATGACCTGGCGGGCGGTCAGCGAGCCGGTCGGCGTGGTGAGCCGCCATCCATTCGGCACGCGCTCGCGGGCAGTGACGGGGTTGCGCTCCCAGATCGCCGCGCCGTGGCGATGGGCCGCCTGCGCCACGCCGTTGGCGTAGCGCCCCATGTGCATCATGGCGGATTTCGGATAGAGAATCCCGCCATGGAAGGCATCCGAAACCACCTCCTTGCGGAGGTCCTCGCGCGTCAGCCATTCGGCTGATGGGTCGACCTCGCGGCGGATTTCTTCGGCCATCGCCTGCAGCTTGCCGACATGAGAGGGCTTCGAAGCAAGCTTGAGCTTGCCGCCCCTGCGGAAATCGCATGCGATGTTTTCTTCCTCGATGATCCGTTCGATCATGTCGATCGAGTCGTCATAGGCCCGCCACAAGCGGCGCGCCCGGTCTTCCCCGAGATGCTGCCTGGCGGCGCCGAAGCTTGCGAAATGGCCGCTGTTGAGGTGCCCGCCATTGCGGCCGGACGCGCCATAGCCGACGTGCTCGGCTTCCAGCAGAGCGACCTTCACACCGGATTGCGCCAGCGTGCGCGCGGCGTTCAGCCCGGTGAAACCGGCGCCGATCACCGCAACCTGGAAATCTCCCGAGACGGGGTCGGCGAGGCCTCCGGCGAAGGGGATCGAGGTGTCATGCCAGTAGGACGCAAATTTCATTGGCGCATGCCCTTATGCTCGTCTGATCCGATGCAGGAAGTATAGGCCTGCTTGCGCTGGAGAGGTGCGGCGCAGGCGGCTTTGTTTCGCAACAATTGCCTGTGTTGGGGGCCGCAAACCACAGGATATTCTGTTTATGCGCCAACTCCGCAGCGCGCCCTTTGAAGCCACGGATTAGGATCTATGCAGAATTCGATCCCGCGGCCTTTCCCAGCCAAGGACCGGGAAAGGCACTGCCCCGGCTCCCGGAAAATGGGCCCGCGGCCCATCGGCAGCAGCATCAGCCTATGAATATCTCACCAAAACGGGAGTGACGTGATGACCGGTAAAGCCATTCTGGTCTTCGAGGCCAAAAGCGGATCGGCCCCGGAAGGCAAACGAAGCGCCTTGGGGTCAGACGGCATATTCGCGGCCGGCCGCAATGTCGTCTGGAGCGCTTCGGGCGGGGTTTTCGCCGGGTCGGTCGATTGGAACGGAAAAGCCTCGATCGCCAGCTTTCCCCACACGGAATGCCTGGTCGTCGTGGCAGGGCGTCTGGTCCTGCACTCGGGCGGCTTGACGTTTCATCTGACGTCCGGCGACAGCGTGGTCATCGGCCGGGGCGAGGACATTACGGCGGAAGCGGAAAAAGGCACGCGGTGGATCTTCTGCGCAACGACCGCGGCGACATCGAGCACGCAGGGCGTCGTGGCGATCGACAGGGATGTGACGCTTGCCCCCTCCCCGCCGCCTCCGACGCAGTTCGTGGAAGGGGACACGCCTGAGTGCCGTCTCTTCAGGGCATTTTCCGATGAAACGGCCGGGTTTCGGGCTGGTGTCTGGGCAACGACGCCGCACATCCGGCTGTCACGCCCTCATCCCGTCCATGAATTGATGTACATCCTGGAGGGGCAGGCTGATGTGACTGATGGCGACGGGACGCTAACATCTGTCGGGCCGGGAGACGCGATCTTCGTCGGCCGCGGGACGGTGAACCGTATTTCAATTCACGGCAACCTCAAGAAGATCTTTGTCATCGCCGAAGGCTAATCCTGCCGCGCCAAAGCGGATCGGCCTCCTCGTTTGTTTTCAGCACGCGATTGCCGGATATAAGAGGCGCGCCCTTCTTCGGGCGCGCCGTCGGCGGCCCTCAGTCATAAACGCAGACATAGATCTTGCGCACGGTTTCGATGGTGCGCCAGACGCCGACAAAACCAGGCTTCATCACGAAACTGTCGCCGGCGCGATACGTCTTTGTCTCCCCGTCTTTTTCGTCGATCTCAACGACACCGGAAATGATGTGGCAGAATTCGTAGACCGTACCCTTGATGGAATGGTGCTCGCCTGGTGTCGCTTCCCAGATGCCGGTGAGCACCTTTTCGCCTTTTGAGGCATCCTGTGCCCAGGTCTTGTAGGCCGGATTTCCGGAAATCAGCCGTTCCTCGTCCGGCACTGCCTGCTTTGGCGTAAAGTTCGGATCGGTGTCGATGGTCAGCAGAAGCGGCATTTCTTTTTCCTCGTTTAATAACCACGTGTCCGATCGACCAGGCCGATCAGGGTTTCGCCGGCGCGGTGGCGCCTGATATTTTCGATGACGGAGTGCGCCGCCGTTTCCGGCTGGGTGACGGAGGCGATGTGCGGCGTGATCGCCACTTTTGGATGTTGCCAGAGCGGATGGTCTGACGGCAGCGGCTCGGGATCGGTGACGTCGAGCATTGCGGCGGCCAGACGACCACTATCGAGCGCCTCGATTAGCGCCGCCTGGTCGAGATGCGGCCCGCGACCCACATGCAACAGTCTGGCACCGGCCGGCAGCTGGGAGAAGAGTTCGGCATTGAGTATGCCGCGTGTCTCATCGGTCAGCGGCAGCAGGCAGACCAGAATGTCCGTCTTGGCCAGAAAATCGGCAAGTCCATCCGGGCCATGATGGCAGGTGACGCCATCGATTTGCTTGTTGCTACGGCTCCATCCTGCGAGGGGAAATTGGAACGGCTTCAAGCGCTCGATCGCCGCCTGCGCCAGGATGCCGAGGCCGAGGAACCCTATTCTGCGCCCGGCGGCCTGCGGCGCGGCCAGCGTCTGCCAGGCCGACTGTCTCTGCAGCTCCCGGTAGGCAAGCATCTCCCGGTGGAGCGTCAGGACGCCAAGCGTGACGTATTCCTGCATCATCCGGATAATGCCGTCCTCGACCATACGGACGAGGGCGACATGGTCCGGCAGGCTGTCCTGTTTGAGCTGATCGACGCCGGCGCCGATGCAAAACAAAACTTCCAGATTACGGTAACGCGAGATGTCGCCGGGGACCGTCCAGGTCAGGAGATAGCGCACTTTGTCCGGGTCCACCTGTTCGCCCTGCCCGACGAATTCCAGATCCGGAAGCGCGCGGGCAAAAGCCTCCTGGAAAATCGCCCCGCGTGTGGCATCGGAGTTGAAGAGAAACGCCATGGATAATCGCCTTCTTTCAGCCTTCGGCAAGGGAGGCGCCGAGCTTCTCGATCATCGTCTGGCATGCGGCGAGCTCGCCGATCTCGATGTATTCGTCGGGCCGGTGCGCACGGGCGATATCCCCCGGTCCGCAGATGATGGAATCGATGCCGGCCTGCTGATAGAGCCCGGCCTCCGTGCCATAGCTCACGGCGGCCAGCGGCTCCTGCCCCGTCAATCCCGTCAGCAGCGCTGCGAGTCCGCTGTCTTCGGGGAGCGCAAGTCCGGGGTAGGCGCTCAGCTCGTGCCAACCGACCTCGAAGCCTTGGTCTCTAAGAGCCATGAGTCTGGCTTTTACCGGCTCGAGCAGCGATGAGGGCGAGATGCCCGGCACGGCGCGAACCTCGATATCGGCGGTGCAGCGATCCGGTATGATGTTGACCGACTGGCCGCCGGAAATGACACCAACCTGCAGTGACGAGTAGGGAGGCGCGAAATCATGGTGGAAGGGGCCGCTCGTCAGGGACCTGCCGTATTCGGCGACCTCTGTGATCAGATTGGCCATAGCATGAATGGCGTTCAGCCCGAGATCGGGGCGCGAGGAATGACCCGATCGCCCGATCACCTCCAGCCGGACGGCTGCCTTGCCCTTGTGCCCCCGCACCGCCTGCATCCGGCTCGGTTCGCCGATGATTGCACCCAGCGGCGCATTGCACAGCGTCGGCAGTGCTGCGATCAGATGCGGCACGCCGCGGCTGCCTGCCTCCTCGTCATAGGAGAAGGCAAGGTGGATCGGCTGCCGCAGGTTCATGGCGGCAAGCTTCGGCAATGCGGCGAGCGCGCAGGCGAGGAAACCTTTCATGTCGGTGGCGCCGCGTCCGTAAAGCCTGTCTCCCGCCGCGCGCAGGACGAAAGGGTCCGAACTCCATTCCCGTTCGCCGGCCGGCACGACATCCATGTGCCCCGACAGAATGTAACCTCGGCCTTCCGGTGGTCCGATAGTCGCGAAAAGGTTGCATCGATCACCTTCCGGGCCGGGATGGACCGTCACCTCGGCTCCCGCCTCCCGGCAATAGTCGCCTATCCAGTCGGCAATCGCGCCGTTCGGCGTTCCGACAACGGAAGGGAACGCGATCAGCCTCGCGAGAATATCTATGACGTTCATGGGTGACCAAGTTGCCTTTGGAGTGGGCGAGATGCTAACTAGCCTAAGCAAAGGCAGGAGTTTTGCCTGCTGAGTGGGGCCTCGGTTCAGCTGAAGATTTCGAATTGTTGCGGCGAACAAGCCAATCCTGCCGGCCTTGGTGTGCGATATTGTGACTTGGTTGCAATCGGCGCAGGATCAAAGACGCTGTCTACCTCCAGGGGAGTCTGGTGATCTGGCGAACGGAGCGGATACCCGAAAATGCAAAAATCAGTGCGGCTGAAATCGTTCGAATTGATTACGCAGGATATCAACAGTGTCGATGTCAGCCTGCTTCACGCATTGTCGATCGGCGTCGGCTGGCCGCACCGGCCGAAGGACTGGGATATCCTGCGGCGTGCTGGGCTTGGCATCGTCGCCGTCGATGGGATCGGACGCGTGTTCGGAAGCGCGATGTGGTTTCCGCATGGGGATGACTTCGCCACGATCGGGCTGGTGATCACATCGCCGCGCACGCAGGCGCAAGGGACCGGCCGATGGCTGATGGAACAGGTGTTCGAGCAGTGCGGCGACCGCGATCTGAGCCTGAATTCAACCCACGCGGCTTACAGACTCTATGTTTCGCTCGGCTTCACCAAGGAAGCGATTGTCTATCAATACCAGGGAGATGTCGCGCCTAAGCTCCCTCCCCTGCCGGAGCTGAACGGGCAGTTGCACGAATTGTCAAATGACAATGTCGAGGAGATCAATGCTCTCGATGCGCGCGCTTTCGGCACCGATCGCGGCAAATTGCTTGCTTTGCTTGCGGAAGGTGCTGCTATTTGCACACTCCGGCGGGGCGACGAAATCGTCGGTTATTCCATGTGTCGCGAGTTCGGACGCGGCCATGTCGTCGGCCCGATCGTGGCGAGCAACGATCAGGACGCGATCCATCTCGCAGCCGTGCATCTCAAGGATCTGGCAGGTCGGTTCGCGCGTGTCGATACGCGGGAGAAGGGCCTGTTCGCCGAGTTCCTTCAACAAAGCCGCCTGGCCGTCTCGGAAACCGTGACGACCATGTCCAAGGGGCGGCGCTTCCTAAACAGGACGAACGGCGAACCGGCGGTCTATGGCTTGGCCGGCCATGCCGTCAGTTAGAGAATACTGACAAATATTGCGTGATGTCCTGTCGATGACGGTGGCTGAGAAGCCATCCGTGGCCTCGCTTCGAACAGCCCTCGACAGTTGCTCTTCGATCAAGTTTAAACGCTCCGCGCCCGGATTCCAAAGCGCGTCGCATCAAACTTGATTCAGGCGCCGCGCTTTGGTCCCTTTGTTTTATGCATGTCACCCGAAACAGCTGCACATTTTCGGGCGATATGCATTGAGGATCGAAGCAAGATGCCAATTCATGAACTTGTCGCGCTCGGAGCGGCAACGTGCTGGGCCTTCACGGGTCTGATCGCGGCGGGTCCATCCGGCCATCTCGGCGCGCCGGCCTTCAACAGGGTCCGCCAGGTATTCGTCACCGGTCTTTTGGCGCTTTATGTGATATTGACCGGATCCTGGCGCCAACTCGACGAGGCAAGCGTCGGTCCGCTGCTCTTGTCCGGACTGATCGGCATCTTCATCGGCGATACGCTGCTTTTTGCCGCCCTGAACCGGCTTGGCCCGCGTCGCGCCGGCATCCTGTTCGCCCTCAATGCTCCGATTGCCTCACTGCTCGGCTGGCTGGTGCTGGGGGAGGCGCTATCGATTTCTGCGGTGGCGGGGATTGCTTTGACGGCCGCAGGCGTTTTTCTCGCCATCGTTTTCGGCAAGAGCCGGTCACAGATCCATCAATGGGAGAGGATCAAGGGACCGCTGTGGATCGGCGTCCTGCTTGGGCTTGGCGCCGCAACCGGCCAGGCGGTCGGTTCCATCATCGCCCGGCCGGTCATGGTTCAGCGGTATCGATCCTCTCGTCGCTTCGCTGCTGCGTGTCGGCATGGCGGCCCTTTGCCTCAGCATCCTGATCCAGTTGCCTGTCCAGTCGGTCAAACCGAAGGGGCCGCTCACCTTCAAGGTCGCGGCCCCGTCGCTGGTCACGATATCGCCTGCGAATGCCGCCGGCGCCAGGTGGCCGGCGCCTCGCCGGTGCGCTTGCGGAAGAAGCGGGAGAAATAGGCTGGATCCTCGAATCCGATTTCGCGTGCGATGTCTTCCACCGAGCGGACGGTGAACATCAGCAGGCGTTTGGCTTCCAGCGTCCGCCGCTCCAGCAGCAATTCCTTGACTGATAATCCGAAGACTTCGCGGGCGGCCTTATCGAGCAGATGCGGCGTGGTTGCAAGCAGGTTGACATAGGCGCCGACGGGCCAGTCCTTCCTATAGTGAAGATCGATGAGACGGCGCAGCGCAAGGCCGAGCGACACTGCCGCCGAGGTCGACGGTAGGGCGACGTGGCCGCCGATGCGGCCCATCAGCGAGAGCACGACGGAAATCAGGCCGCTGAGCACCTTTTCGCCTTCCGCGCCCCGATCGCGATAGTCTTCGGCAACCATGTCGAGGAGTGTGGAAAGCTTTGCCCATACCGGATCTGCGGGCTGGTCGGTCAGAAAGGCCGGCAGATCGAGATTGAGCGCGACCTGCGGCGCGATCGCCTTCAGCATATCGTCGGAGACCGAGACGACGATCGCGTCGGACTGCTCTTCGACATCGAACCCATGCACCACGTTGCTCGGCACGAAGCTGACGGCGGGAGCGGAAAAATTCCAAGTCTCGTCTTCGATCCGATATGTTCCGCTGCCCTGAAACCAATAGGTGATCTGTCCCATCAGCGGATGTTTGTGCGGCGAAACATGGCCGAAATGCAGGGTTTTCCGCTCCATCACCGTTTCGACATGCAGGAAGCCGACGTCGAGCGAGCGGCTCGGCTCGCCATAGACGAAAAAATTCGGAACCTCGTTTCGTGTCGCCATGCCGGAAAAAGTACCAGCGAATTGCAGGCTTTGTCCATGGCCGCACGCGCCGTTCGGACTTAGTTTCCTCCCATCACAGGGAGGAAAAGCTTATGCGAGCCGAAGATCACCGCAGCGACAAGACAAGGCCGTTCACCGGCGCCGAATATCTCGCCAGCCTGCGCGACGGGCGCGAGGTCTATATCAATGGCGAACGCATCGCCGATGTCACGACACATCCCTCCATGCGCAATTCGGCGCGTTCGATCGCGCGGATGTATGATGCGCTGCATGACGAAAAGACCAAAGACCGCCTGACATCGCCGACCGATACCGGCAATGGCGGCTATACCCATAAATATTTCCGCGTCGCCAAATCCTCGGCCGAACTCGTCGCTCAGCAGGGCGCCATCGCCGATTGGGCTCGCATGTCCTATGGCTGGATGGGCCGCACCGCCGACTACAAGGCGGCGCTGATGAACACGCTCGGCGCCAATGCCGACTGGTATGGGCCGTTCAAGGACAATGCACTTGCCTGGCACAAACGCGCCCAGGAAGCAGCGCTGTTCATGAACCATGCGATCGTCAATCCACCGATCGACCGGCACAAGCCGGCCGATGCCGTCAAGGATGTCTTCGTTCACATCACCAAGGAAACCGATGCCGGCATCTACGTCTCCGGCGCCAAGGTGGTCGCCACCTCCTCGGCGCTTACACATTACAACTTCCTCGCCCAGAGCTCGGCGACGGTAACCGAAGATCCCTCGCTCTCGGTCATGTTCATCGTCCCGATGAATGCGCCGGGGATCAAGATGTTCTGCCGCGTCTCCTATGAGCAGACCGCCAATACCGTCGGCCAGCCCTTCGACTATCCCTTGTCGTCGCGCTTTGACGAGAACGATGCGATCCTGGTGCTCGACAACGTCTTCGTACCCTGGGAGGACGTGCTGGTCCTGCGCGATGCGGCCAAGATCCTGTCCTTCCATCCGGCCTCCGGCTTCATGCACGGCTACTGCTTCCAGGGCTGCACGCGCTTTGCCGTCAAGCTTGACTTTATGGCGGGGCTGCTGGCCAAGGCGCTGCGCGCCACCGGCGGCGACGCTTTCCGCGGCAATCAGGCAGCACTCGGCGAGGTCATTGCGCTGCGCCACATGTTCTGGTCGTTTTCCAACGCCATGGCCCACAATCCGCAGCCATGGGCAAACGGCGCGGTGCTGCCCAACATGGAGGCAGCGCTCTCCTACCGCACCTTCATGTCGGAGGCCTATCCGCGCGTGATCGAGACGGTGCGCAAGGTCGTAGCCTCGGGGCTGATCTATCTCCCCTCCTCGACAAAGGATTTCGGCAATCCCGAGATCGACCGCTATCTCGCCCAATATGTGCGCGGGTCCAACGACATGGGCCATATCGAGCGCATCAAGATCATGAAACTGCTTTGGGATGCGACTGGCACCGAATTCGGCGGGCGTCACGCGCTCTACGAACTCAACTATGCCGGCGCGCCTGAGGAAGTCCGGCTCCAAGTACTGAAGGGCGCCGAGCGCGGCGGACGGCTGAGGGAGATGGAAGCGCTCGTCGACCAATGCATGAGCGATTACGACGAAACCGGCTGGACCGGCGATACCTGGCTGCCGCCGCTCGATGAGATATCCGCCGTCCGCAACGCGGCCGAATGAGGATACGGCCATGGAGGAGCAAGTCTCGAAAACCGAGTTCCGCAATGCGATGGCCAGGGTCTGCGCGCCCGTCAACGTCATCACCACCAACGGACCTGCTGGGCGCGGCGGGTTCACCGCCACCGCCATGTGCAGCGTCACCGACGAACCGCCGACACTGCTGGTTTGCATGAACGGTCGCTCGGCTCAGTGCGGCGTCTTTCTCGAAAACCATCGCTTTTGTGTCAACGTCCTCGCGGATGACCACCAGGAACTCGCCGGCTATTTCGCCGGCCGCCAGGCGGATATGGCGGCACGCTATGCCGCGGCGGAATGGGTCGACATGCCGTCGGGAAGCCAGGCGCTGGCCGGCGCCATGGTCTCCTTCGACTGCCGGCTCACCGAGGCGCGCCTGGTCGGCACGCATCATATCTTCATCGGCCAGGTCATCGGCATTCGCTCGCGGGCGGATGGCAATGCGCTGCTCTATTTCGACCGCAATTACATCAACGTGCCGACACAGGTGGGCAGTTTCGGAGGCTAGAACACGAGGCCGAGGAGTGCGAGCGGTAATGCGTCCTACGCTGTACTATCTATCGCAGCGTGACATTCAATGTCGAGGGAGCACGGAATTCCCAGCCGCGAAACTGCACCGGGCCATCATCACGGAGCGAGATCTCCGGCGAATGGTCGATCAGATAGCGGAGCGCCGAGGTGATCTGCTGCCGGGCAAACCAGCGTCCTGCACAGAAATGATGGCCGAAGCCGAAGGCCGCATGACTTCCTTCGTTGCGGTGAATGTCGAAGCGTCCTGGGTCCGTGAACCGGCTTTCGCAATGCGAGGCCGAGGCGAGCACGGCGGCGACCGGCTGGTTGGCGGGGATCGTCACGCCGCCGATTTCGACGGGCTGCGTCGTCTGCCGCGTTTGTGAGCCGATTGGCGTCACCCAGCGCAAGCCTTCGTCGACGGCCCGCGGCAGAAGCGCATCGGGATTGCCCTTCACTTCTGAGAACTGATCCTGGTTCTGCAGCAGGCCAGCCATGATCGAACCCGCTCCGTGGCCAGGCTCCTGCATGCCGCCGAGCAGCAGGACTTTGAGTGTCGGCAGCACGAAATCTATGGTGCGGGTCTCGCCCTCCGGCATGCCGTCATGCAGCATATGCGACAAAGCGGAATCATCCGGTTCTTCGATGAGCTTCTGCATCACGGGCGTCACGATCCCGGTGATTTCGGCGCTGATCGCATCGGCGACGGCCTGCCGATCCGGATCGCATTCGAAATTGATCGCCCCCTGCGCTAAGCCGAAGAACCAGCGCCTGAGCGTTTCGAGATCGACATGGCCGAGCCCAAGTGAACGGGTGAGGCTGAGGATCGAGATGGGTTCGAAATAGTCCGACATCAGATCGCCGCCGCCACTGGCCCGCAAACGGTCATGGCATTCACGGGCGATCGGCAGGACCAGATCGTCCATATAGGCGGCAACACGCTTCGGATGATATTTCGGATCGACACCGCTGCGTAGATTCTTATGCACCGGACCGTCAGCGGTCAGGATGGTGGGTTTGCCCCAGGTCCGGTCGAGTGGCGAGCTTTCGACGGCGGCAGTAAAGATTTCCGGCGTCTTCGACAGGTATTCGACATCCTTGAAACGCGTTACGAACCAGAGATTGACGGCGGGGATATAGGCGACCGGCATCTCCCGCCGCAATTGGGCATAGATCGGATAAGGGTCGGCTTCGAGATCCTCGACGGTGATGGTTTCGGCGAAAGTCATGGGCAGCCTCCTCCTGCTGGCCAGATTCCTGTTTCAGAGCTGAATCCACGCGGTTTTCAGATCGATATATTTGTCCAGCGCATGCAGCGATTTATCGTGGCCGTTGCCCGATTGCTTGACGCCGCCGAGCGGCACGCTGTTGTCGGCGCCGCCATAGGTGTTGACGTGCACGACGCCGGCGCGGATGCCGCGCACCATCCGGTGGGCGCGTGACAGGTTCGAGGTCCAGACGGCAGACGCCAGGCCGTATTCCGTGGCGTTGGCGATCTGCAAGGCTTCCACCTCCGTCTCGAACGGAATGATCGACAGGATCGGCCCGAAGACCTCCTCGCGGGCAAGCGTCATCGATGGCGTCACATCGAAGACCGCCGGTCGCATGTAATAGCCGCCGGTCTCCTCCAGGATGCGGGCGCCGCCGGTGCGCAGCAGAGCGCCTTCCGACACGGCCTGGGCGACGTGACCAAGGTCTTTCTGCAGCTGGATCTCGCTCGAGATCGCACCGGCTTCGGTGGAGAGCTGCAAGGGATCTCCGACCTTCATGACCGCGGCGATGCCGGCGACCTTTTCCGAAAACTCCCGATGGATCGATTTTTCCACAAGCAGGCGGGAACCGGCGACACAGACCTGACCGGAGTTGCGGAAGATGCCGTAGGCCGAGATCTTGGCGGCCTGATCGAGATCCGGCGCATCGGCAAAGACGATGTTCGGGGATTTGCCGCCGAGTTCGAGATAGACGCGCTTCAGGTTGGAGCGCGCCGAATATTCCAGCAGTCGGCGGCCGACCGGACCGGAACCGGTAAAGGCGAGCACATCGATATCCATGTGCAGTCCGAGGGCTTCGCCGCTGACGGCGCCGCGCCCGGTGACGACGTTGAGCACGCCATCCGGCAATCCCGCCTCGGTGCAAAGTTCGGCGAGCCGCAGCAGCGCCAGCGACGCGCCCTCGGCCGGTTTCAGCACCACGGAATTGCCGGCCGCTAGTGCCGGCGCAATCTTCCAGGCGCCGATCATCATCGGGAAATTCCACGGCACGATGGCGGCAACGACGCCCACCGGCTCGCGATGAATAAGGCCGAGAATATTATCGGCCGTCGGAGCGATCTCGCCATAGACCTTGTCGATCGCCTCGGCATAATAGCGGAAGGTGCCGGCGGCACTGCTCGGCTCGGCCTTCAGCGCCATGGAGATTTCCGTGCCGTTGTCGCGCACGCCGAGCACCGCGAGTTCGAGCGCGTTCTTCTCGATCAGCTCGGCGATCTTCAGCAGCACCTTCTTGCGCTCGGCCGGTGCCGCCCGCGACCAGCTGCCTTTTTCGAAGGCGCGCCGCGCCGCCTTGACCGCCTGGTCGACATCTTCGGCGCCGGCATCGGCGATCGTCGTCAGCCTCACCCCGTCGATCGGCGAGATGACATCCATCGCGGTGCCGCTTATCGCGGGGCGCCAGGCTCCGTCGATGAACAGCGATTGGGAGGGAACGGGCAATGTTCGCAACTGATCGATCTTGTCCTGCATCTCATGCTCTCACGAAAAAGGGTGGCGGATATATGATCCGCCACCGTTGATAGGGTTCGCGTCAGGCTTCCTGCCCGGCGCCCAGCCGAGCAAAACCGATGGCATCCGCCGACTTCAAACGAACTGCTGCAAGCAATCCGATGATCCCGGCAATCAGCACGAGACCCGGCAGGAACACCGCGAGCACACCGTTGGCGCCGGCGATCGCGCCGAAATTCACCGAGATGTAATAGACCAGCGCCAGGAGGATCAGGCCGGTGACGACAGGCAGCACCTTGACGGCCAGCACATTACGCTCAAGCCCCGGATTGCGGCTGAAGAAGACGACAATCGAGAAGGCGGTGAAGGCCATTAGCAGAATGATGGCCAGCGTGGCGACATTGGTGAGCCAGGAGAAGAGCGCCAGCACCGGATCCTGCCCCGTCGCTGCAAAGAGCGCGATCACGAGCACGGCAATGACGGTCTGGATGATCGAGCCGACATGCGGGCTCTGGAAGACCGGGTGCGTGACGCCGACGGACTTCGGCAGCAGGCCCTCGCGGCCGGCGACATACATGTAGCGGGCAACGCCATTGTGGAAGGCAAGGACGCCGGCAAACAGGCTGGTGATGAAGAGCACGCTCATCACCACGGTGATCCAGTGGCCGACATAACGCTCGGCAAGGCCGAAGAGGAAGGTCGTGGGATCGGCGAGGCCCTGCAGTTCAGGCACGAGCTTGTCGGCGCCGGCGCCATTTACCATCAGCCATGATGTCAGCATGTAGAAGAGACCGATGATCAGTACGGAAATATAAGTCGCGCGCGGCACGGTCTTGTGCGGTTCACGGGCTTCCTCGCTGTAGATGGTGGTCGCCTCGAAGCCGATGAAGGCGGCGAAGCAGAACAGGATGCCGATCGCCGGCGTTCCACTCCAGAAAGCGGTGGGCGTGAAGGGTGCGGCAGAGAGGCCGCTGTCGCCACCCTTGGCGAAGATCGCAGCGTCGATGACGAGGACGACGAGATATTCGAGAATGACGAGAACCATCAGCACTTTGGCCGAAAGATCGACCCGCCGGTAGCCGAACACGGCGACGAAGGCGATGCCGATATAGCTCCAAACCCACCAGGGAAGGTCGAGGCCGAGCTGCTCGGCAAAAAAGCCCCTGGTCGCCGCGCCGAAGAGGCCGAGAACGCCGACCTGCATGGCGTTATAGGCGAGGATCGCGATCAGCGCCGCCGCCCCGCCCATCAGGCCGCCGAGGCCCTGGGCGGTATAGGCATAGAAGGCGCCGGCATTGCGGATATGGCGCGCCATGGCGACATAACCGACGGCAAACAGCAGGAGAATTCCGGTCACCAGCAGGAAGGTCAGCGGAATGCCCGCTCCGTTGCCGAGCATCATCGACAGCGGCACGCCGCCGGCAACCGCCGTCAGCGGTGCGGCGGCCGACACCACCAGGAAGGTCACGGCGCCGACGCCGAGACTGTTTTTGCGCAGCTGGTTCTCAGCCGGGCTTTGCGAATTTTGCGTATTCATCTGCCTTCGTTCCCCTTGTTTAAGAACATCCGATCATCGCTGCGATATGCGCAAGCGACCTCCACCAGAACCGGACTGACAAACGGTGTTTTTGGCTTTTGTTGATTTTGCCGCCGTCAGCGCTTACGGTTCATTATTTGAACCTCAGCTTCAAATATAGACTTGCAAACATTACCGGCCTCTGTCAAGTTAATTCGCATGTTAAGTATCTTGGGTCGCTGCCATCGTGCCGCGGTACAGGGTTTGCGGGCTGATTTGGCGGATGGCGTAAAGCCGGATGCGACAAGCCGGGACATGAACCCACCCCAAGAGGACGAACGATGAGCACGATCGGAAAGGCGCTTTCATTGCTGGATACCCTGTCACGGCTGGACAAGGAGGTGGGTCTGACGGACATCGCCCGCCTGTGTTCGCTCGACAAGGCGACGGCACGACGCTTTCTGGTGGAACTGGAAAAACACGGTTTCGTCGAGCAGGACCCCGATAGCCGCCGCTACCGGATCGGCTCGGCGCCGGTTCGGCTCGCCCGCATCCGCGAGGCCCGCTATCCGTTTCTGCGGGTCGCCGTGCCCTTCATCAAGACGCTCGCCGAATCCTCGGCGGAGACGGTGCATCTTTCCGAGTTCTCAGGCGGCAGGCTGTCGACCATTCATGTGGAAGATCCGCCGCGGGCGCATCGCATCATCGTCGATGTCGGCAGCATCCTGCCCTTTCACGCCACCGCCTCCGGGCTTGCCTTCCTCGCCTTCTGCCCGCCCAAGCAGATCGACGCGGCGCTGCAAAAGCCGCTCGAAAAATTCACCGACCATACCGTCGTCGATCCCAAACTGATCCGCGGGCTGCTCGACGAGACGGCCGCGCGCGGCTTTTCGATCAGCCATCAGGGTCTCGAAGCCGGCGTCATCAGTGCTGCAGCGCCCGTGCGCGCACCGGATGGACGGCCGGTCGGCTGCGTTGCGATCGCCGCCCCGCTTTCGCGCACCACGAAGACGGCCATTCACGAATTCGGCGCGCAGGCCATCACCGCCGCCAATGGAATTTCAGAAAAATACTACGGGTCGGAAAGGCTCATGGGAACCAGTCCAAACATCAGGAGGAGAGATTGATGAGCCCTGCGGCTCCCCTGCCAAGGATACTCGTCATCGGAACCGGTGACACCAAATGCGACGAACTGCAGTTCATGGCGTCCGTCATCGCGGAAGCCGGTGGCCGGCCTGTTATGGTCGATGTCAGCATTCTCGGCGATCCGCCCTATGTTCCCGATTATTCCAAGCACGACATCGCCAAGGCCGCCGCCACCTCGATTGCGGCCATTACAGAAAGCGGCGATGAAAACAGCGCCATGGCGGCGATGGCTGAGGGTGCGGCGGCGCTGACCCTCCGGCTCTACAAGGACGGGCTCGTCGACGGCATCATCGTTCTCGGCGGCTCGATGGGCACGGATCTGGCCCTCGATGTCGCCGCCGTCCTACCGCTAGGCGTGCCGAAATTCGTGGTCTCGACGATCGCCTATTCCCACCTGATCCCGCCCGAACGCATCGCGCCTGACCTGATGATGATCCTGTGGGCCGGCGGCCTCTACGGCCTCAACAGCATCTGCCGTTCGGTGCTGTCGCAGGCCTGCGGCGCCGTCGTCGGCGCTGCCCGGCACGGAACCAAACCCGATCGCACCCGTCCGCTGATCGGCATGACCTCGCTCGGCTCCTCCTGCCTGAAATACATGAAGCATCTGCGGCCCGAACTGGAAAAGCGCGGCTATGATGTCGCCGTTTTCCACTCCACCGGCATGGGCGGCCGCGCCTTCGAAGCCATCGCCGCGCAGTCGGGCTTTGCCGCCGTCTTCGACTTCTGCATCCAGGAGGTCAGCAATCACCATTACGGCACGGTGGTAACCTCGGGACCGGACAGGCTCGAAAATGCCGGGCGCGCCGGCATTCCCCAGATCGTGGCTCCCGGCGCCGTCGACATGGTCGATCTCCAGGCTTGGCAGACGCTGCCTGATATTTTTGCCGACCGCCCCTATCATGCCCATAACCGGCTGATAGGGTCGGTGACGACCTCGCCGGAAGGCCGGCGGGAAGTGGCTCGGCTGATTGGACAAAAGCTGGCGCGGGCCGATGCCAAGGTCGCCTTTCTGCTGCCGACCGAAGGGCTGCAGGAATGGGACAAGCCGGACGAGCCGCTGCACGATCCGGAAGGTCTCGCCGCCTTCCTCGACGAGATGCGTCGCACCGTGCCGTCTTCCGTCACTTTTCAGGAAGTCGATGCCCACATCAATTCTCCCTCCTTTTCCGGCGCAGCCCTTGCCGTTTTCGACGGCTGGGTGGCCGAGGGCATCATCCCGGAAGGACGGCCATGACAAGAGAACGCGCCCTCATCCTCGATTTCGGCGGTGTGGTCACCCGCACCCTGTTCGAAACGCATGAGATCACCGAGCGCACGCTCGGCCTTCCCCAAGGCTCGCTCACCTGGCTTGGGCCGTTCGATACCGCGACCGACCCGCTCTGGGTGGCGATGCAGAACCGCGAGATCACCGAACGCGACTACTGGCTGACGCGCGCCGGAGAAATCGGCCAGATGGTCGGCGAGAGCTGGACGGACATGCAGACATTCGTGCGCCGCGCCCGCGGCGCCGAACCCGAGCTGGTGCTGCGCCCGGAGGCCCGCGACGCCATCCTGCGGGCCAAGGACGCGGGACTGAAGCTCGCGATCCTGTCGAACGAACTCGACCTTTTCTACGGAGCCGAATTCCGCAAGCGCTTCCCGCTGATCGAGCTCTTCGACGTCATCGTCGACGCCACCTACACCAAGATCCTCAAGCCCGATCCGCGCGCCTACGAACAGGTGCTGTCCGAACTCGGCCTGCCGCGCGAAGCCTGCGTTTTCGTCGACGACCAGAAGAAGAACATTGAAGGCGCCGAAGCCGCCGGATTGCCGCATGTGCATTTCGACGTCACCCGCCCTGCCGAAAGCTATGCCCGCGCCCTTGCGATGCTGGGCCTCTGAACCCGAGAGGAATAGAGATGCGTGAAACCAATTTCATAATCGAAAACAACGCCCGCCACATGTGGCACCCGATGGCTCATCCGGCCGAAATGCAGGCCCAGCCGCCGCGCATCATCACTGCGGGCGAAGGCGTCGAAATCGTCGACATTCAGGGAAAGAAGGTGCTCGATGCGGTCGGCGGCCTGTGGAACGTCAATCTTGGCTATTCCTGCGAGCCGGTGAAGAAGGCGATCCGCGACCAGCTCGACGAGTTGCCCTACTATTCGACATTCCGCGGCACGACGAACTCACCGCTGATCGAGCTGTCCTACGAGCTTGCCGAATGGTTCCAGCCGGATGGATTGAGCCGCTCCTTTTTTACCTCTGGCGGCTCGGATTCGGTCGAGACCTGCCTGCGGCTTGCCCGGCAATATCACAAGATCAACGGGCAGCCGGAACGCACCAAATTCGTCGCGCTGAAGAAGGGTTATCACGGCACGCATTTCGGCGGCGCCTCCGTCAACGGAAATCAGAATTTCCGCCGCAGCTACGAGCCGCTGCTTCCCGGTGTCATCCATCTGCCGGCACCGTTCTCCTATCGCAATCCGTTCGGCACCAGCGACGGGGCGGAGATCGCCGCCGCCATCGGCCGGCTCTTCGAGGACGAGATCGCCTTCCAGGGCGCTGATACCATCGCCGCGCTGATCGTCGAACCGGTGCTCGGCGCCGGCGGCGTCATCGTTCCCCATGAGACCTTCCTGCCGCTGATGCGCGAGATCTGTGACCGTCACGGCATCCTGCTGATCGCGGACGAGGTCATCACCGCTTTCGGCCGGACCGGCGCCTGGACGGGATCGCGCCTCTGGGGCGTCAAGCCGGATCTGATGTCGACCGCCAAGGCGATCACCAACGGCTATTTCCCCTTCGGCGCGGTCATGATCGCCGACAAGGTGGCGGAGGTCTTCGAAGGCAGCAAGGGCGCATTCGGCAGCATCGGCCACGGCTATACCTATTCCGGCCATCCGGCCGGCGCGGCTGCAGCCCTCGCGACGCTTAAGGAAACAAAGCGGCTGAACGTCGCCGACGATGCTGCGGCTCGCGGCGAAGAACTGATTGCCGGCCTGAGGAAGCTGCAGGATAAACATGAGCTGATCGGCGACGTGCGCGGCAAGGGCCTGATGTGCGCGCTCGAACTCGTCAGCGATCGGAAGAGGAAAAGCGCGGCATCGAAGGACATCCTGCAGAAAGTGCAGGATGTCGCCTATGATGCCGGCGCGCTCGTGCGCACTTCCGGCGCCAACGTCATCATGTCGCCGCCGCTGGTCATCACGGCGGGGGATGTGCAGACGATCCTGACGGCGCTCGACGCCGGCCTAACCGCGGCGGGAGCCTGATCATGTCCGACAACGCAGCCCTTATCGCGCGCCGCGAGCGGCTTCTCGGCCACAACATGTCGCTCTTCTATGACGAGCCGGTCCATCTGGTGCGCGGCGAAGGCGTCTGGCTCTGGGATGCCGACGGCCGGCGATATCTCGATTGCTACAACAATGTGCCGCACGTCGGCCATTGCCATCCGCGCGTAGTCGAGGCGATCACCCGGCAGGCGTCGACGCTGAACACGCATACGCGGTATCTGCATGAAGGCATTCTCGACTACGTCGATCGCCTGACCGCAACCTTCGACAGGAGCCTTAACGCGGCGATCCTCACCTGCACCGGCAGCGAAGCAAACGACGTGGCATTGCGCATGGCCCAGGCCGTTACCGGCAAGACCGGCGTCATCGCCACAAACCATACCTATCACGGCAACACGGCCGCCGTGTCGCAGCTCTCGACCCGCATGCCGCCGGTCGGCGGCTTCGATGGCCATGTCAGGCACGTGCCGGCGCCCGACAGCTACCGCCCGCTCGGCGGCCAAGGCGGCGAGGCTTTTGCCGTGGCCTTCGCGGCCGAAGTCGAGGCGGCGATCGCCTCGCTGCAGGAAAGCCCGCATGGTTTTTCCGCACTGATCATCGATCCCTTCTTTGCCAATGAAGGCTTTCCGGATTTGCCGCAGGGCTTTCTGGACAAGACGGTGGCTTCAGTGCGCAAGGCCGGCGGCCTCGTCATCACCGACGAGGTGCAGCCCGGTTTCGGCCGCACCGGCTCTGATATGTGGGGCCACCAGCGCGCCGGCATCGTTCCCGATATCGTGACGCTCGGCAAGCCGATGGCGAACGGTCATCCTGTCGGCGGCGTCGTTGCCAACGCCGATGTGCTGAACGCCTTCCGCAAGGCGTTCCGCTATTTCAATACGTTCGGCGGCAATCCGGTCTCCTGCGCCGCCGCCATGGCGGTCCTCGACGTCATCGAGGATGAGAAGCTTGT
Organism: Rhizobium acidisoli; assembly: GCF_002531755.2. Classification (NCBI taxonomy): domain Bacteria; kingdom Pseudomonadati; phylum Pseudomonadota; class Alphaproteobacteria; order Hyphomicrobiales; family Rhizobiaceae; genus Rhizobium; species Rhizobium acidisoli. The sequence continues at coordinate 322,109 of NZ_CP035002.1, forward strand.
CGAGAACGCCCGCGATGTCGGCGAATATACGCGCGACGCCTTCAAGCGGCTTGCGCAAAAACATGCGATCATCGGCGACGTGCGCGGCAGCGGCCTCTTCATGGGTATGGAATTCGTGCTGGACCGGGCGACGAAGGAACCGGCCACCGCCGAGGCAAACCGGATCGTCAACGAAATGCGCGAACGCGGCGTGCTAATGGGCAAGATCGGCCTCCATCAATGCGCCACCAAGATCCGGCCGCCGATGCCCTTCTCCCGGGAGAATGCCGATCTGATGTTGTCGGTCTTCGACGACGTGCTGTCGGGCCTGTGAGCGGCTCGATGGGCGAAAACGAATTCGCATGGCCAATGGATGCCCTTTCCGCGAGGGCGAAGGAGGCGCTTCGGCATTGGGGCCTGGCCGACCAGGCACCGACGCTGCTGAAATTCCGAGAGAATGCGGTGTTTCGGATTCGCCTGGCGGATGGCGAACCGGCGGCCCTTCGTCTCCATCGGCCCGGATACCATGACGATCGCACCCTTGTCTCGGAGCTGCAGTGGGTGGCGGCGCTCGAAGCGGGCGGGCTTCGGGTTCCTGCACCAATCCCGACCTTGGACGGCCGCCATCTGGTGACCTTGCCGGCCAGCTCGGCGTTTGCAGTTCAGCATGCCGATATCGTGAGCTGGATGAGCGGCGAAGAATTGGGCCGGTCCGGCGTGCCCCTTCATCATTCGACCGATCGCATCGAGGCCATTTTCAGCCGATTGGGCGAAGCCATGGCTGAGCTTCACACCATATCCGACCGGTGGACACCGCCTGCATCCTTCACCCGCCCGGCGTGGGACTTTGATGGCCTGCTCGGCGAGAGCCCGTTCTGGGGCCGGTTCTGGGACTGCCGGGGATTGACACCCGCAACCGCAGGGCAGCTCGGGGATCTCAGGTCTCTTCTCGGCGAGAAACTCAGATTGGCCGAACGGTCCGGGCTCGACTACGGGCTCATTCACGCCGATCTGGTGCGTGAAAACGTGCTCCTCGGCGCAGACGGCGTCGAGTTCATCGATTTCGACGACGCGGGCTATGGCTGGCGCATGTTCGACATTGCCACCGCGCTTCTCAGAAACCGGCGCGAACCCTGCTACGACCTGATCCGGGACGCGCTCATTGCCGGCTACTGCAAACGGCGGCCTCTATCGGATTCAACCCTTAAGACGCTGCCGCTCTTTCTGCTCTTGCGAAGCCTCACCTATATCGGCTGGGTCGGCGCGCGCCCGGATATGCCGGACGCGGAAGAGCGCCTGCGCCGCTACGTCGAGGAAGCGATGGAACTTGCTGCGCCCATTCGCTAGCGCTTTCCCGATTTCTCTAGGTTCCGCACCCATAACCAGTAGGCGACGGTCGCCGCGATTTGGTTCGAATTGCTCGTCCGATAGCCAAAACAGGTCGCGGTTCATGCCCGGATCTTCCCGGACAGGAGGGACATTCCTCGCTGATCATAAAGCAAATTTATGGGCTGGACCCTAATCAGACAGGGCTGGTTGCGTTCGCTTACTTCACAATGCGATAGGCGATATGCCGAGCGAGCGGCGTGTCGAGCACGCTGGTGGGCTCAAGTTTGATCTGATTGGGCAGCATGTCGAACAGGCGAGTCCCAGCGCCAAAGAGCACCGGCACGATATGCAACTCAATCTCGTCGACAAGCCCGCCGGTCAATGCTTGGCGAAAGACGTCGGCTCCGCCCATGAGGCTCACATCCTTGCCTCTGGCCGCCAACTTCGCCTGCTTCACCGCGTCGGGAATTGTCCCAGTCGCGTGATAGATTCCAGTGCTGTGCGAGGCGAGTAACGGCCGGTGGGTGACGACGAAAAGCGGCAGCTTTAACGGCCCCGTCGGCCCATTTTCGTCCCAGTATGGGATCGAGTCGTCATAGCATTTGCGCCCGCAGATCACGCTGCCAACATTGCTGGTGAGGCGCTGCACATACGCATCACCCTCTGCACCGCCGTTGAAGAACCATTCGTGAAGAAATTCGCCGTTCTTGCCGAGCGGTTCCTCCCTGGTCTGGCTTCCTGCGGTAATGAAGCCGTCGAGCGACATGCTGATATTGAAAGCGACCTTGGTCATTTGCGTTCTCCGTGACCGATCGATTGAGGTTACGCCTTCATGACGAATGAGTGTCGGTCAAACCTACATCTGGGGCAACGAATAACTCGTCGCGGCCTCTTGAAGCGTCCGAACTCCTCGGCCATTCTCCTGTCTATAAGCTCGGTCTGACCGCGTCCTCACGGCGCCAATGCGTTGAGGGACGGAATGCGCCCTGCCCAGGGGCGGGCCTCTTCAAGCTGAGCGGCAAGCGAAAACAGCAAGCCTTCCCGGCCGAAGCCGGCGGCAAAGTGCGCGCCGATCGGCAGGCCTTCCGGCGACCAGCAAAGCGGGACCGACATGGCGGGCTGGCCGCTCGCATTGAACAACGAGGTAAAGGGGGAAAAGCTGTGGAAACGTTCGATCAGATCCGACAGCGCTTCGCTGTCTTTCATATCGAAGCTGCCGAGCAGTTGCGGAGGCTTGGCAAGCGTCGGTGACAGCAGGACGTCGTAATCCTCCAGAAGCCGCCCCATACGGCGGCCGAAGGCGTGAATGTAATCCACCGCCGCAGCGTAGTTTGCACCGGATACCTCGCCCTTTTCCCGAAGGATGATGCGCGTGCGCGCCTCGAGCGCACCACGGTCGACCGCCCGGCCACCCATCTCTTCGATCATGCCTATGAAGCTTCTGGTCTGGGCGCCGATGATCGTGAAAACGGTATCGTAGTATTCGATCGCATCCACCGGCAGCGTCGCCGTCTCGACATGATGGCCAAGTTCCTCGCAGAGCCGGGCTGCGTCCTCGACCGCCTGCAGGCACTGGCTGCTGGTTCCAAAGGGATCGAGCTGCGTGACCAGGCCGATACGCAGGCGGGCCGGCCGTTTCGCGCAGCAGGAGAGAAGACTGTCTTCGTCATGAGGGGCGGCATAGGGCGCGCCGGTCTCCATCCCGCTCAGGGCATCCAGCATTGCGGCGCTGTCGCGGACGGAAATCGACATGATATTGTTACATCCCATGCCGGCCCATCCTTCCCCGATCATCGGCCCCATCGGCACTCGACCCCTGGATGGTTTCAGGCCGAATATGCCGCAGCACGAGGCTGGAACGCGCAGCGATCCCCCGCCATCATTGCCGAAGGCAAAGGGGACGGCTCTGGCTGCCACCAGCACCGCCGATCCGCCGCTGGAGCCGCCAGCCGTATGTTCGAGCGACCAGGGATTGGCGGTCTTCCCGAAAAGGCGGCTTTCCGTTGTATAGGAGGTGCCGAATTCCGGCGAAGTCGTCGTGCCGAGGATCGAAATGCCGGTGGCCCGGCCCCGTCTCACCACTTCCGCATCGAAGGGTGCGACGACGGTGCCGCAGACCAGGGAGCCGTTGGTCATTCTTGCGCCCGCGACGGGCATGAAGAGATCCTTGATCACCGTCGGCACGCCATCGAAAACGCCGCCCGGTGCGGATGCTGTGGTCATTGCCATCGCATCGTCGCCGAGATCGTCGACGATTGCATTCAGGGCTGGATTGACCCGGCGAATGCGCGCAACGGCCTCGCTGGTAACGCTTCGGCGCGAGAGCCGGCCGCTGCCGATGGCCGCGGCGAGCGCAAGACCATCCGGCGTGGCGAGACGTGACAAGTCGTTCATGCTGAATACCTTTCCTCGGTATGAAAAATGCGCCGGAGCGCCCGCGACGCGCCGGCGCAAGGCCGCGTCGAGCCGTCAGGAGGGGAGTACCCGCCGTCCTTTTTCGCGGTGGAGGAGCCAGATACCGGCCCAGATGAGCGCTATGGCCAGAACGACGCCGGCCCAGAGGTTGATCGCCGCGGGAATTCCCTGCGGTGTTCCCCCGAAGCCTTGCGCGAAAGCCAGGATGATGAGCGGGCTTGCGAATTGCCCGAGATAGAGTGCCGAGGTGAAGCCGCCGACGCCACGCGCCCGATAGCGGGCGGACAATGTCTGCAACAGCGGCAACATGGCGTTCGGCACCAGAAAGCCCGCACCCAAACCGTGAACCGCGACTGCGATCATGACGGCGGCATAACTTCCGGCACTTGTCAGCAGCCACAGGCCGAGCGCCAGCAGCGAAAGCAGGAGGACATTGACGCCGGCGGTGCCGAGACGCCGGCGGGCGCTCGGCCAGGCGAGCGACCCGACGAGTGTGGCCAGCAGCCCGAGACCGGTGCAAAGACCGATAAGCGACGACGAGGTCGTGCCGAGCGCGACCAGAAGCCCGGGCGCCATGACAGGCACGATGAAGCTTGCGATCATGCCGGTGAAGACCAGCAGATAGGAAGCCGTGACGGCGCCGAGGATCCTTGGCCGCGAAAACGTATACTCCCGGACGTCCTGCTCGGCGCGGCGCGCCGGCTCCCACAGCGTGCGAGCGATGAAGGGGAGCAGAAGGAGCGGCAGCAGATACAGATAGAATGGGTAGCGCCAGTTCGTCTCGCCGGCAGCACCGCCCAGCACGAAGAAGATCGAACCGACGATGCCGATCGTCACCACTTGGCGATTGACATAACGCGAGCGGTCCTCGCCGGTCCAGTAGTCGGCAATCAAGGTCGTGCAACTGGTCATGATGATCGCTTCGGCGCAACCAAAGGCGAGGCGCGCGGCAAGCAGACTGCCCAGATCGTCGAGGACCGCCGGCAAGAAACCGAAAAGGGCATAGAGAAGGCTGCCGACGATCAGCATCGTCTTACGGCCGAGCCGATCCGCAAGGAAACCGACGGCCGGAGCAAAAAGGGCGATCGCAAGCGCCGGTCCCGTGGCGACGAGGGGAACCAGTTCGGCCGCCCGCGGCGAGGATGGCGCGAATTCCGCAGCAAGCTTGGGCAGCATCGGCGCGATCATGACGGCGCCCATGATCGTCAGGCTGCTGGCAATCTGGATTACCAGGCCCTGCTTCGGTCCGGCTTGGCGGTCGGCGCCGCCGGGGAAAGAAGAATGACTCATCTCAACCTCCTCAGAAAGCCATACCGATGCGGAAGGCGACATTGACCCCTTCAGCCCGGTTCTCGGCAGCAAATTCGCGGTAGGCATGCAGGCTCATCACCGGCAGACCAGGTTCAAAGAAGCTGATGGCGGGTCCGAGGGCCATGACACGCCCACGATTGCCGTCGCCGGCCGTCGGTCCCGTATCATCGCTGAGCTGCTGGTAGACATATCCGCCGGCCCCGAGGGTCCAGGGGCCGAAATGCTGACCGACGGCGAATTCCTGTTTGTATTCGACGCCGCTGGTATAGTCCGTATCCGGGTTCTCCGTATTGAAGTTGAGCTCGATTCGCGAGGAGATCTCAAAGCCGCCGTCGGTGAGATAGGTAAAACCGACGAGGGGAGCGATTGCCCAATGGTTGGTGCCGACGTTGAAGGGCTCATTGACGTCATAGGAGCCCGTCGGCGCCTGAACCTGCAGGCTGGCATTGACGAAGAGATTGGGTGGCGCGTTCCACTGCAGCATCAGCGGCATGATCTGGATATCGCCGAGTGCGAAATCCTCGCCGGCCAGTGTGAACGGCCCGCCCGGCGTCGGCACCGTGAGACTGCCGTTGATGTCCATCAGCGGAATGATGGTGCCGAACCCGACCGAGGCGCCGAACAGTTGGGTCTCGCTCATGTGGATGTAGGCGAGGCCGATCGTTTTGACCGTCAGATCGAAATCATTGTCGATCCTGTCGCCCCTGCCGTTCTTCACGACGTCGGCGGAGTAGTAGGCCGCTCTGACGCCGACCGTCCCGAAGGGCGTTGACGGCGGGAGCATGCCTGCGCCGAAATCGGTGACGCCGAATGGCGTGATCGTCGCGCCGTTCTCGGCGGCGAAGACGCCGGGTACGAAACAGAAGGCATTGAAAATCGCGGCACCCGCGGCAAGGCCGAGGGCGCATCCACATGCGCTGGTCTTCATGATAAGGTTCCCCTGCTGGTCTCTTCTGAACCAGTTCGGGGATTTTAGAAGATCAGCGCCGCCAGGCGTTATCCGTTTTCGGCACGGCCGGAAAACTTTGCCATGCCGGCAGTGCTTTCCCGTCGCGCACCGTTGCCGATGGAAGCTCGCCGAAGTGCTTCCGATAATCTTCGGCAAACCGGCTCCAGTGCCAGAATCCCCACCGGGCGGCGATATCGCCGATCGAAACGCGGACGCCGAGCTGGGCATGGTGGCGAAGCTCGCGACGCACGCCATTGAGCCGGATAGCCCGCAGCACATGGGTCGCGCTCTGGCCGTAAGAGCTTAGGAAGCAATTCTGCAGATGGCGCCGGCTGACACTCAGCCGACGGCAAATCCCGCCGATATCGAGTGTCTCCGAAGCGTCGGCAAGCGCCAGCGCCCGCGCCCGATCGGCGGTGGTCTTGCGTGGCGTGTCCTCGCGCGGCTCGACCGACACCGATGCGGCCAAGGCTTCCACGATATGCTCGATGATCGCATTCTGAATCTCTCGGCGGGCGTTCTCGAAGCCGAGCACCGCCGGCCGTTGCGAAATCTCGCAGAAAAGCTCCCGAAACAATGCTTGCAAGAGGTGGAGCCGAGACGGCGGAATCACCAATATTTCCTGCCGCCGGAGACGCTGGGCAAGCGCGGCATGGCCGAGAGCGTCTGCCTGTAGCGCAAACCACTGCCGATCGAGTGCGATGCAGACGAGGTCGAGTTCGACGGGTGTCACGAGTTCCGGCAGGTCCTGTCCGTCCGCAAGCAATCCGGACGGATAGGCGATCGGCCGCCCGCCCGTCCAGCCGTCTCCCGACGCGGCCAATGGCAGGCTGAACACGACCGACCCGGCCCAGCCGGCGCCGCGCTTCAACAGCGCGCGGTTGGTGCGCTCGCGGATCAATTGAAGATGCTCGAAGCGAGTTTGGAACAAATGGCTCTCGAAAGGTCCTTCCGACAGTTGAAGACATTCGAGTTGCCAGCCGTTGATCGCCATACCATGCTCGCACGCATCATGCTCGGCGCGCATCGCGGCCTGCGGCATCTGTGCCGCACTCGTCTGCGGTTCCCTACCTCTCATCCACCCTCCCTCCCCGGACGGTCGAAGAAAGAGAACATGTTAAGCAATTTTTTGCAAGAAGCGCTTGACAGCGCCTGATATATTTAACATGTTAATAAAAAGAGCTAGCGATCGGGGAGGATCGATGCCACATCTCACCATCGAATATTCGGCCAATCTCGATGGCCGCGCCGATATCGGCGCGCTCTGCGAGGCGCTGCTGAAGACCGTGCTGGAGACGGACCTTTTCGAACTCGGCGCGGTGCGCGTGCGCGCCCTGCGCGCCGATCACTATGCGATTGCCGACCAGCTCCCGGAAAACGCCTTCGTCGATCTGAACTTCCGCATCGGCAAGGGCCGCACGGCCGAGGAGAAGAAGCGCACCGGCGAAGCGATCCTTGCGGCGGCGGCCGACATCCTCGGCCCGCTCTTCGAGACGCCGCATTTTGCGCTATCGCTGGAGATCCGCGAGATCGATGCGGAGCTGAGTTGGAAGAAAAACGCCCTCCATCCGCGGCTTCGCGGCAAGTGACAACACCCCCACCGCGGGACGAGACAACATCAGGGAAACAGACGATGTCCAAACTGCAGGAAAACATCGCAAAGGCCGAAACCTATCTTGCGAAGTTCAAGGAGCGCGGCGTCCTCAACCGCATCAACGGCGAGGACGTGAGGGGTGGTGACGGGGAAACCTTCGAGACGCTCTCGCCGGTCGATCTGAAGCCGCTCGCCAGCATCGCCCGCGGCACCGCCGCCGATATCGACCGCGCCGCCAGAGCCGCCAAATCGGCCTTTGCCGAATGGGCCGCCATGCCGGGCGATGCGCGCAAGAAGCTGCTGCATAAGATCGCCGACGCGATCGTCGCGCGGGCCGAGGAGATCGCTTTCGTCGAATGCATGGATACCGGCCAGTCGCTGAAGTTCATGGCGAAGGCGGCGCTGCGCGGTGCGGAAAATTTCCGCTTCTTCGCCGATCGCGCGCCTGAGGCCCGTGACGGCAAGGCGCTGCGCGCCGACGGCCAGGTGAACCTGACGACGCGCGTGCCGATCGGCCCGGTCGGCATTATCACGCCGTGGAACACGCCCTTCATGCTGTCGACCTGGAAGATCGCGCCGGCCCTTGCTGCCGGCTGCACCATCGTCCACAAGCCGGCCGAATTCTCGCCGCTGACGGCCCGCCTGCTCGTCGAAATCGCCGAAGAGGCCGGCCTGCCCAAGGGTGTGTGGAACCTCGTCAACGGCTTCGGCGAGGATGCCGGCAAGGCGCTGACCGAACATCCGCTGATCAAGGCGATCGGCTTCGTCGGCGAAAGCCGCACCGGCTCGATGATCATGAAACAGGGCGCCGACACGCTGAAGCGAGTGCATTTCGAACTCGGCGGCAAGAACCCGGTCGTCGTCTTTGCCGACGCCGATCTCGAACGCGCCGCCGATGCCGCCGTCTTCATGATCTATTCGCTGAACGGCGAGCGCTGCACCTCGTCGTCGCGCCTGCTGGTCGAAGACAGCGTCTATGACAGGTTCACCACGCTCGTCGCCGAAAAGGCCAGGCGCATCAAGGTCGGCCACCCCCTCGATCCCGAAACGGTCATCGGCCCGCTTATCCATCCCGTGCACGAAAAGAAGGTGCTGGAATATATCGCGATCGGCCGCTCCGAAGGCGCGACGCTTGCCGCCGGCGGCGAGAAGTTCGATGGCCCGGGCGGCGGCTGCTATGTCTCCCCCACCCTCTTTACCGGCGCCGACAACAAGATGCGCATCGCCCAGGAAGAGATTTTCGGGCCGGTACTGACAGCCATCCCCTTCAAGGACGAAGCCGACGCGCTGGCGCTGGCCAACGACGTCCAGTACGGGCTCACCGGTTATCTCTGGACCTCCGACGTCACCCGCGCCTTCCGTTTCACCGACCATCTCGATGCCGGGATGATCTGGGTGAACTCGGAAAACGTCCGCCACCTGCCGACGCCTTTCGGCGGGGTCAAGAACTCCGGCATCGGCCGCGACGGCGGCGACTGGTCCTTCGATTTCTACATGGAAACCAAGAACGTCGCCTTCGCCACCAAGCCGCACGCCATCCAGAAACTCGGCGGCTGAGCCATACTGATAAAGAGGAGGAACCCATGCCCCTGCCGACACCCAATCTCTATCCGCCCTTCAACATCGTGCGTCTCAGCCATGTCGAACTCGGCGTCACCGATCTCGCCAAGTCCCGCGCCTTCTATGTCGATACGCTTGGCCTGCAGGTGACGGATGAGACCGTCGATACCATCTATCTCAGGGCGCTCGAAGAACGCGGCCATCACTGCATCGTGCTGAAGAAATCCGGCAAGGCCGAAGCCCGCGACCTTGGTTTCAAGGTCTTCGGCGACGAGGATCTCGACAAGGCCGCCCATTTCTTCAAGGACAAGGGCCTGCCTGTGGAATGGATCGAGCGCCCCTATCAGGCGCGCACCTTCCGCACCCGCGATCCGCACGGCATTCCGCTCGAATTCTATTCGAAGATGGATCGCCTGCCGCCGATCCATCAGAAATATGCGCTCTACAAGGGCGTCAAGCCGTTGCGCATCGACCACTTCAACTGCTTCTCGCCGAATGTCGACGAGAGCGTCGCCTTCTATAACGAGCTTGGCTTCCGCGTCACCGAATATACCGAGGATGCCGAGACCGGCCGTCTCTGGGCCGCCTGGACGCACCGCAAGGGCGGCGTGCACGACATCGCCTTCACCAACGGCCGCGGCCCGCGTCTGCACCACACCGCTTTCTGGGTGCCGACGCCGCTCAACATCATCGACCTGCTCGACCTGATGGCAACCACCGGATGGGTCTCCAACATCGAGCGCGGCCCGGGCCGCCACGGCATCTCCAATGCCTTCTTCCTCTATATCCTCGATCCCGACGGCCACCGCATCGAGATCTACTGCTCGGACTACCAGACGGTCGATCCCGATCTGGAGCCGATCAAGTGGGACCTCAAGGATCCGCAGCGCCAGACACTTTGGGGCGCACCGGCTCCCAAATCCTGGTTCGAACATGGTAGCCTGTTTGCCGGCGCCGAGGTGGTCGAGCCTGAGTTAAAGGCACAGCCGATCATCGCGCCTTGAACGTTTACCCCGAAAGCGGGCGAAATCGTCCGCTTTTCAACGTTGGCGAGGATAGAGTCATGGAATTGAAAGACGCAACATTGTTCCGGCAGGCCGCATTGGTCGGCGGCGATTGGATCGAGGCGGGGGACAATGGGATCGCGGTTGATAATCCCGCGACCGGCGAGATCATCGGTCGCGTTCCCAATCTCGGCGCAGCCGAGACCAAGGCGGCGATTGCCGCGGCCGAGATTGCGCAGAAGGAATGGGCCGCCCGCACCGCCAAGGAGCGGTCGGTCATCCTGCGCCGCTGGTTCCAGCTTATGATGGACAATCAGGACGATCTCGGCCGCATCCTGACGGCGGAACAGGGCAAGCCGCTCGCCGAAGCCAAGGGTGAGATTGCCTATGGGGCGAGCTTCATCGAATGGTTTGCCGCGGAGGCGCGGCGCGTCTATGGCGACATCGTTCCCGGCCATCAGAAGGATAAGCGCATCCTGGTGATGAAGCAGCCGATCGGCGTGGTTGCAGCCATCACTCCGTGGAATTTCCCGAATGCGATGATCACCCGCAAGGCAGGGCCCGCCTTTGCCGCCGGCTGCGCCATGGTGTTGAAGCCGGCCTCGCAGACGCCGTTTTCGGCGATCGCCATCGCCATCCTTGCCGAGCGCGCCGGTTTTCCCAAGGGCCTCTTCAGCGTTCTCACCGGTTCGGCACGCGCAATCGGCGGCGAGATGACTGCAAGTCCCGTCGTGCGCAAGCTGACCTTTACCGGTTCGACCGAAGTCGGCGCCGAGCTCTATAGGCAGAGTGCGCCGACCATCAAGAAGCTCGGGCTGGAGCTCGGCGGCAATGCGCCCTTTATCGTCTTCGACGATGCCGATCTCGATGCGGCGGTGGAAGGCGCGCTGATCGCCAAATTCCGCAACAACGGCCAGACCTGCGTCTGCGCCAACCGCCTCTATGTGCAGGAGGGCGTCTATGATGCCTTTGCCGAGAAGTTGTCGAAGGCGGTGGCCACGTTGAAGACCGGCAATGGCCTTGACGAAGGCATCAATCTCGGCCCGCTGATCGACGAGTCCGCCCTTGCCAAGGTCGAGGAGCATGTCGCCGATGCGCTGTCCAAGGGCGGCCGCGTCGTTGCGGGTGGCCATCGCCATCGGCTCGGCGGACGCTTCTACGAGGCGACAGTGCTCGCCGACGTCACCCCTGCCATGGCTGTGGCGAAGGAAGAGACGTTTGGACCCGTGGCGCCACTCTTCCGCTTCAAGGACGAAGCCGATGTGATCGCCCAGGCCAACGACACCGAGTTCGGCCTTGCCTCCTATTTCTACGCCAAGGATCTCGCCCGGGTCTTCCGGGTCGCCGAGGCGCTGGAATACGGCATGGTCGGGGTCAATACCGGGCTGATCTCGACGGCCGAAGCCCCCTTCGGCGGCGTCAAGCTTTCCGGCCTCGGCCGTGAAGGCTCGAAATACGGCATCGAGGAATTCACCGAAATCAAATATGTCTGCCTCGGCGGTATCGCCTGAGGCCAAGAGAAGGCCCGAGACAAGCATGACCCATCCACGATTCCTGTCCTTTTCCAGAAACGGCCGTCATGGCTATGGGCTTGCCGTCGAGGGCGGCGTCATCGACCTGTCGGCTCGCCACGGCGCAAGCTGGGCGAGCCTTCGCGAGGTGATCGAGGCGGGCCGCCTCGTTCAGCTCGCCGAGGAGAGCAGATCATTGCAGCCGGATTTCGCGCTTCACGACATCCGCTTCGAAATTCCCATTCCGGCTCCGGAGAAGATCATCTGCGTCGGGGTCAATTTCCCCGACCGCAACGAGGAATATAAGGACGGCCAGGCAGCCCCCTCCAACCCCTCGCTGTTCATCCGTTTTCCCCGTTCCTTCACCGGCCACGGCGAGGCGTTGATCCGCCCGCCGGAAAGCCCGCAGCTCGATTATGAGGGCGAGATCGTCATCGTCATCGGCAAAGGCGGCCGGCGGATCGCCGAGGCCGACGCCTTCTCCCACATCGCCGCCCTGTCGCTCTGCAATGAAGGCACGATCCGCGACTGGGTGCGCCATGCGAAGTTCAACGTCACCCAGGGCAAGAATTTCGATCGTACCGGCGCGATCGGCCCCTGGTTGATCCCCTTCACCGACGCCGCGCAGCTCGAGGACATCAAGCTCGAAACCCGCGTCAACGGCGAGGTTCGCCAGAGCGACCGCACCAGCCGGATGATCTTCTCCTTCCGCAAGATCATCAATTACATCTCCACCTTCACCACTCTCGTTCCCGGCGACGTCATCGTCACAGGAACGCCGACGGGCGCCGGCGCCCGCTTCGATCCGCCGATCTGGCTGAAGCCCGGCGATGTCGTCGAAGTCGAGGCCGACGGGCTCGGCATCCTGAAGAACACCATCGCCGACGAGGTGTTCTGATGCTGTCGCAGGACGAAATCCAGGTGGCGGCCGAAAGCCTCGACCAGGCCGAGCGAACCCGCGTCCAGACTGGGCTTTTGTCGCTGAAACACCCCGCCATGGACATGGACGACGCCTATGCCGTCCAGAGCGCCTGGGTGAAGAAGAAGATCGCCGGCGGCCGCAAGCCGATCGGCTGGAAGATCGGGCTGACATCGAAGGCGATGCAGTATGCCCTCAACATCAACATCCCCGATTCCGGCGTGCTCATCGACGATATGGTCTTCGAAGACGGCGCGACCGTACCGGCTGACCGTTTCATCCAGCCGCGCATCGAAGCCGAGATCGCCTTCGTGATGAAGGCTCCACTCAAAGGGCCAAACGTCTCGATCTTCGATGTCTTGAACGCCACCGACTACGTGACGCCGGCGCTTGAAATCCTCGATACGCGCATCCTCCGGGTCGATCCCGACACGAAGAAAGCGCGCACCATCGTCGACACGATTTCGGACAATGCCGCCAATGCCGGCATCGTCACCGGCGGCCGCGCCGTGAAGCCTGACCAGATCGACATGCGCTGGATGGGCGCGATCGTCAGCCGCAATGCCGAAGTCGAGGAGACGGGGCTTGGGGCCGGCGTCCTCAACCAGCCGGCCCGCGGCGTCGCCTGGCTCGCCAACCGGCTGGCGCAATATGGCGATGGCATCGAGGCTGGACAGATCGTGCTGGCTGGTTCATTCATCCGTCCGATCGAGGCGCGGCACGGCGACACCATTCATGCCGATTTCGGCCCTTACGGCTCGGTCAGCCTCTATTTTGCATGAAGGAGCAAAGACATGCCGGCGCCTAAGAACCTCTTCAAGCAGGCCCTGAAAGAGGGGCGGGCGCAGATCGGTCTCTGGCAGGCGCTCGCCAGCCCCTATACGGTCGAAATCTGCGCCGGCGCCGGTTACGACTGGCTGCTGCTCGATGCCGAACATGCGCCGAACGACGTGCCGCTTCTCGCCTCGCAGCTGCAGGCCATGAAGGGATCGGCAAGCCATGCGGTGATCCGCCCGCCGGTCGGCGAGACCTGGATCATCAAGCAGATGCTCGATATCGGCGCGCAGACGCTGCTCATTCCGATGGTCGACAGCAAGGAGATGGCCGAAGCTATGGTCCGCGCCGTGCGTTATCCGCCGCAGGGTGTGCGCGGCGTCGGTGCTGCCCTTGCCCGCGCCTCCGATTTCAATCGCATTCCAGATTATCTCCAGACCGCCAATGACGAGATCTGCCTGCTGCTGCAGGTCGAATGCCGCGCGGGGCTTGCCGCGCTCGACGCGATTGCCACGACCGAAGGCGTCGACGGCGTCTTCATCGGCCCCTCCGATCTCGCCGCCGACATGGGTTATCTCGGCCGACCGGGCGCGCCCGAAGTGCAGGCCGAAGTCGAAAAGGCGCTTGCCAGGATCCAGTCGCACGGCAAGGCCGCCGGCATCCTGATCGGCGATCTCGCCCTTTCCAAGCGCTATCTCGAACTCGGCGCCACCTTCGTCGCGATCGGCAACGACGTCATGCTGCTCGCCAATGCCACGGCCAAGCTGCTCGAAGACTTCCACAAGGCCGAAGCGGCCAGGCCGGCGGGCGACGTGAAGGTCTACTGACCTCCCGCATCCCGCAGCGTTTTGCACGCTCAGTCAAAACGGACTGCACGCCTGGGCAGGACGCCTCCCGGCCTTTCGACCATGATAATCGAAAGGTCCAGGAGGAAGAGATATGCGTTTCAGCAATAAGACGGCGCTGATCACCGGCGGCGGCACCGGCATCGGTGCTGCGGTCGCCCGGCGCATCCGGCAGGAAGGCGGCAATGTCGCGCTCGTCGGCCGGCGCCCCGAACCGCTTCGCGCCGTTGCCGATGAGATCGGCGCCAGCGTCATCACGGCCGATGCGGCTGACGGCGCCGCGATGCGGGAAGCACTCGAAACGGTCGTCGAGGACTTCGGCGGGCTCGACATTCTGATTGCCAATGCCGGCGGCCACGGTGTCGGGCCGACGATCAGCATGTCCGATGAGACCTGGGACCTCGCCATCCGGATGAACCTCAATACCGCTTTTGTCAGCGCCCGCGAATGCCTGCCGCATCTGATCCGGAGCAAGGGCAATATCGTCGTTCTCGCCTCGATCGCCGGGCTGTTCGCCGGGCCGGATGCGGCTGGTTACGTCACGATGAAGCACGGTTGCATCGGGCTTGCGAAGTCGCTGGCGCGCGACTACGGCCGCAAGGGCGTGCGCACCAACACGGTCTGCCCGGGGTGGGTGAGGACGGCGATGGCTGACGAGCAGATGCAGGCCGTGGTCGAAAAATTCAAGCTCAGGAATATCGACGAGGCCTACGCGCTCGTTACCAAGGATGTGCCGCTCGGCCGGCCGGCCACCGCAAACGACGTGGCCGGCGCGGTCTGCTTTCTCGCCTCGGCTGAGGCGGCGATGATCAACGGCGCCATCCTGACCGTCGATGGCGGCGCCGGCACCGTCGACCTGCCGACCCTTGCCTTTGCGGATTGATATGAGGAGGAGAGAGCGATGAACGACAAGCCGAAGGATTGGAAGACTTACGACGAATTCGCCTATGGCATCGACACCAACCGGCTGCCGGCAACGGAGGCGCTAGCCGGCTCTGTCCATAGGGTCAACTTCGACGATGGCCGTCGGCTCGAACTTTCCTTCGGCAAGGGTGAGGTCCGCTGGTCCGACGGCAAGGAAAGCGCGACCGACAGGGCTGAGGTGATCGAGGTCGGGTCGAATACCTATTTCGTCGAGATCGTCTTTGCCGGCCGGCCGCAGGAAGCCGAAACGCTGATCGTCAATGTTCAGACCCGCCGAGCGCTTTCGATCTATTCCATCGTCCGCGATGCGAAGGATGCCGTCGGCGAGCCGCAGGTGGCGCAGATCTTCCGGCCCGGCATCGTCGAGGGCGCCGCTGCCGGCGGGCCAGCGCCGGCCGAAAGCCGCGACCTCATCGGGCTCAGGGCGCATTTCACCTACAGCCCCAATCACGTCTACGAACACACGTACCTTTCCTCTGAGCGCTACGCCTGGCAGTGCTTGGTCGGTGTCCAGCGCGGCCATGGCGACGTCGATCTGACGACCACCTACAAATTCGACGAGAACCAGTACGTCTTCACCTTCCGCGAGTTCAAAATCCCGGTCGCTTCCACCTTTTTCTATAATTTCGACGACATGCGCTCGACCGGCAAATTTCTCGGTATCGCCGGTGACGGACGCATACAGAACAGCCCGGCCGGCGCCTTCATCCGCAAGGCCTCGATGACCTATTACCTGCCGGGCCAGGAACCGGTGTGAGGACAAGACAATGAAAAGAGCTTTCGACATCGTAAAGGCGCATTACGACGCCAACGACCGCCGCGATATCAACGGCATGCTGGCCGACATCGCATCCGACTGCCGCTGGACCGAAATGGACGGCTTTCCCTGCGCCGGCACTTATGTCGGTCCGCAGGAAGTCTGCAAGAATGTCTTCCAGGCGCTCGGCGAGACATTCGACGGCTATACCTTCAAGCTGGAGCGCCTCCTCGATGCCGGCGACGACGTCATCGCCATCGGTGACTATAGCGGCACCCACCGGCAGACCGGCAAATCCTTCAAGGCCCGCGTCATCCATGCTTGGCGCGTGGCGGACGGCAAGATCCGGCGCTTCGAGCAGTTTACCGATACGCTGCGCGTCGCTGAATCGATGCGATAGAATCCGGGCGGCCCGGCGCAAAGCCGGGCCGCCTCAGGAAAGCGCGGCCTTGCGCCATTGCGACGGCGAGACAGCGTAGCGGGCGCGGAAAGCCCGCGAAAAATGCGCGCTGGAGGAAAAGCCGAGCGCAAAGGCGATCCCCGATATTTCGCCGCTGTGGCCGCCGGCCTCGCGCAGCTTCGCCGCGGCCCGTTGCAGCCGCAGGTCCCAGATATAGTCGGAGGGCGTCAGCCGCTCGGCCTCGAATGCGCGATAGATGTAACGCACCGAGCAGCCCATGCGCCGCGCGATCATGGCGATGGTGAGATCCGGCCGGTCGATATTTCGGGCGATGAAGTCCTTGATGCGCGCCAGCAACAGGTCAAGCGGGTTGACGACCTGTCCGGCCGGACCTTCGCCGATCATGGTGCGGACGAGGTCGATCATGGTCTGGCCGACGCTTGAGCGCCGCGCCGCATCCAGATGGCCGATCTCATACATGGTCGATTCCATCAGCGACAACAGAATGCGGCACATGCCGTCATGCTCGGCATGCGCGCTGAAGGGTGCCGCCAGCCGTTCGACGGCGGCCTCCGGCAATGCCTGCCGCGGCAGTTGCAATAGCAGCTGGCGAACCGGCGTACTGTTTGTCAGCACATAGGGCCGGCGCGGATCATAGATCACAAGCGCATTGCTGGAGACCGGCGCGTGCAAGCCACCCTGGGTGATCGAGGCGCTGCCTTCGGTCTGCAGGATCAGCTTGATCGCGTCGGGATCGTCGGGCCCCGCCGTCACCCGCTCGCCGAAAACCACATGCCGGTCGGCTTCGAGCCGCGTCAGCCGGCAGGCTCCCAGCATGGCCGAGAGCATCGAACTCTTCTCCTCGTCGGCCGCAGTGAAATCGAGCCTGACATTGCCGAACAGCGCGCGGGCAAGCCCGGCGAATTCCTGGCCCCGAGCCGTCTCGATAGGGCGGTAATCAGCGGAAAAACGCATGACATCCTCCTCGCTTCAGCTCGCCAGATAGGCGCCGTGGAGAATGTCCGGCTGCCCTTTCAGCGTCGCGGCGGGACCGTCGAAGACGAGGCGGCCGCGCTCCAGCACGAGAGCCTTATCGGCAAGATCCAGCGCCAGATTGGCGAATTGCTCGATCAGCAGCACGCCGATGCCGCCGGCAGCGGCAATCTTCAGCGCCTCGGCCAGACGCTTGACCACGGCAGGCGCCAAGCCGAGCGAAAGCTCGTCGACGATCATGAAACGCGGCTTTGCGACGAAAGCCTGTGCCATCGCCACCATCTGCTTCTGACCGCCGGAAAGATCGGAAGCCGACTGACGCCGGCGCTCGGCAAGCTCGGGAAAGATCTCATAGGCGCGCTCCAGCCCCTGCCGGCGCGCCGTTGCCGAAGGATCGAGCGCGGCGACGAGGATATTGTCCTCCACCGACAATTGCCCGAGCACGCGGTGCCCTTCCGGAACGAGCGCAAGGCCTGCCCGGCGAATGCGGTCGGGCACAAATCCTTCGAGCGCGACATCGCCCAGACGCACCGCTCCGCCGCGCGGCAGAACACCCGCCATGGCCATGACCGTGCTCGATTTCCCCGCTCCGTTGGCGCCGAGCAGGGTCGTCACCTTGCCGGCCGCGACCGAAAAGGAAATGTCGTGGATGACGCGTTTGCCGCCGCGTTCGACGACGAGGTTTTCGACGCGGACCTCGGAATTCCCGCTCATCTCAGAACTCCCCTAGATAGGCGCGCCGCACGTTCGGATCGGCGAGCACGGCCTGCGTCGGGCCGAGGGCCAGGAGCTTGCCGTAGTCGAGCACCATGGTTTCGCTGCACATGGAGCGGATAAGGTCGACGTCGTGATCGATGACCAGAACCTGCGCCCGGAATTCCGCGGGGATGCGCAGCACCAGCTCGCGAAACGCCTTTCCCTCCTCCTCGGTCAGGCCGGCGGCCGGCTCGTCCAGCAGGATCAACTTCGGCTCGCCGACGACACATTTCGCCAGTTCGACCAGGCGGCGCTGGAAGAGATTGAGCGATTGCCCCAGTCGGTCGGCAGCGGCGCTGAGACCGACGAAGGAAAGCGCCTCGTCCACGGCTTCGGAGCGATGCGGCGCGCCAACCACATGATCGGCGATCGCCGCGATATTGCCGGCGACGGTCAGGTCCTCGACCACCTGTTCGGTCTGGAACGAGCGGCGCAGGCCGGCGCGCACGCGCTGCAGCGGCGTCATCGGCAACAGCGCCTGAGCACCGAGCGACACAGTCCCCTGAACCGGCCTGATGAAACCGGAGAGCACGTTGAGCAACGTCGTCTTGCCGGCTCCATTCGGGCCGATGAGGCCCGCGACCGGTGCGGTGAGCACGGCGCTGAGCTCGTTGATCGGCTTCACACCACCGAACTGGACGACGAGATTGTCGATGGTGATCATCGTGCCCTCCCCCTTGATAGGCCGCTGTTCAGACGGGCGAGCAGAGCTGCGATCTGGCCGGCTATGCCGGTCGGCGCCGTTGCCAGCGCATGGAACAGGGCGACGCCGAAAATGCCGATCGTGACATAACCATCGATACCGAGATCGGTCAGCAGCGCCGGCACCGCGCGCAGCAGAAGCCCGGCGATCAGCGCGCCATACCAGTTGAAGACACCGCCGACGATGGCGAGCGCGAAGAGGTTGAGGCTCTCAAAGGCGCCGAAGGCGCGCCCGTCGAGCTGGCCGACATTGCCGGCCAGCAGCCCGCCGGCAAGGCCGGCGAGCAGGCCGCTGAGCGCAAAAGCCCAGGCCTTGTAGATGAGAACGTTGACGCCGCTCGCGACTGCGACAGTCTCGCCCTTGCGGATCAGCGCCCAGGCCCTGCCGGGACGCGCAAGCTTATGCCATTGCGCGATCAAAAGACCGATCGCCGCTGCCGCGCAGACATAGAGGAAATAGGCAATCTCGCCGTCGGCCATGGCAGGCCTCGCCAGCATTTCGCGTCCGGAGCCGTCCGCCCGACCGAGAAAACCAGGACCGCCATCAGGAAAACCCCAAGCGCTGATGATGATCTGGAAGCCGCCGGCGAGCATCAGGGTGACGAGCGCGAGGTAGAGACCACGCAGCCGCAAGGCCGGCACGCCGAAGGCGAGCCCGACCGCGGAGGCGACGATGCCGCCGGCAAGCAGGCTGACCTCGAAGGGCGGATGAAAGGCGTGACCGATGCGCAGCGTTACCCAGCCGCCGACGCCGACGAGGGCGAACTGGCAGAGCGAAACCAGGCCGAGCTGACCGTAGAGAATGGCAAGACCGGCAACCGACAGCGACAGCGCGACGGCCGATGTTGCCGCCGAAAGCCAGAAGGAATTGGCGAGAAAAGCGACCACGGCTGCGAAGAGCGTCATTGCCACGGGGACATGCAGAAGCTGCTTCGGCAAGCGGATCATCGGCGGGCCTTCGGTCTTGGAGGCGATCGTTTGCGGCTGAACGCTCATCGGTCTTTCAACGCGGCCTTCGCCGTGCCTCCCAGGATCGTGACAGCGGCAAGCGCGATGATGAAGGGGGCCGCCGCGCGATAGGGCGATATCCAGGCAATCGGCGTCAGTGCCGCCTCGGCGATGCCGATCAGAATGCCGGCAACCGCCGTTTCCCAGAGCGAGCGCAACTGGCCAAGGATCGCCGCGGCAATGGCCGGGATGACCAGCAGGGTCAAAAACGTGCCCTGCAGGCGCACAAGATCGGCAAGCAACAGGCCGGCCAGGCCTGAGAAGATACCGGTGATGATCCAGGCGGCCGTCTCGGTATGGAGGACGCGTACGCCGAGCACAGCGCTGAGATCGCGATCATTGGCAAGTGCGCGCATGTCGAGGCCAAGCCGCGTGCGAGAAAGCAGCAAGGTGATCGCGACGACCATGGCGACGGCAAGAAGAAGGGCGATGATACGGGTGTAGGTGAGGCGCACGGCAAAGAGCGACACAAACATCTGGTCGGTCGGAAATTGCAGGCGGCGCGGAAGCTCGGCCCAGGTGACGCCCATGACCGCGATCAGGACGAGCGCCGGCGCTAGCGTGCCGACGGCGCGCACGACGGTGTCGCGATGCGACAGCATCGGCGCGAAGACCCGGCCATAGAGGAAACTGATCGCCGTCGAGACGGCAACGGCGACAAGGATGGCGACGCCGAGCGGCATCTTCCATTCGAGCAGCTGCCAGGCGCAATGTGCGCCGATCGCGCCGAAGGCGCCGAAAGCGAAATTGAGAACACCGGTCGCGCGAAACAGCACGACGAGGCCGACGCCCGACAGGGCATAGACCGCTCCGATCCCGAGCCCCGAAATGATGAAAGGAAGAATGTTCATGGGCGATCCTCTGGGACTTATCATGCTCCGCGGGTGATGCCGCGGAGCATGATGGCAGACGCAGGCTCAGTTGAGACCGGCGGACTTTTCGAAGGCGCGGATGTCCTTCAGCTCAGGATCCGGCGACGGCGCGCAGTCGGAGACGACTTTCCACTTGCCGCCCTCGCTGACGGCCATGCGCGTCGTCGAATTGGCGTTGTGGCGGGTCTGGCCGTCACCGAAATACCAGGGCGCGCAGAAGATATCGCTCTTGAAGCCCTTGATCCCCCGCACGGCGGCCGAAGCCGTCTCGCGATTGATGTTGGCGGGATCGAGCGTCATCAGCGCCGTTTCGGCAATCCGTGCCGCGAGATAGCCGGCCTGGGCGAAGGTATCGCGCGGATCCGATTTCTGGCCGTACTGATCCATGACGGCGAGCCAGTTCTGATTGTCGGGCGTCGTCGCTTCGAGATCGTTGAATTCCATGTTGACGATGAAATTGCCGTCCCAGCCGCCGCCGATCGTGCCGGGAACCGAGAGATCATAGGCGGAGGCGGCGCTGAGGAACTTGATGCTCTGGTTCAGCCCCTGTTCTTCGGCGGCGGTCAAGAGCGGCACGGTGACGCCCTTGGGCAGGCCGAGGATGATCACATCCGGCTTGGAAGCCGCGGCCTGCAGGATGGTCGATGTGGAATCGGCGGTGCCGGGATCCATCAGGATTCTGTCGGCCTTCAGGCCCTTCTCCTTGGCAAGCTGGATGATCCCGTCGCAGGACCAGGTTCCGACATTCGGAATGTTCGGGCCGATGCAGACGACCGACTTGGCATTGAGCTGATCGAGCGCATAGCCCATGGCGCCGAGCATCGAGACGCGCGGACCGGCATTGGTGGGCGCGTAATTTGCCGCGAAGAAGCATTCGCGGGGGACGCCGACGCCGGCGACGACGAGAATGCCGGATTTCTTGTAGAAATCGGCATTGGCGCCGCATTCGACGAAACTCGAATTGCCGACCATCAGCACGGCCTTCTCGTCATTGACGAGCTTGGCCGCAAGCTGCGCGGCGATCTCCGGATTCCACTGGTCGTCCTCGACCAGATATTTGACCGGTCGCCCCTTGATGCCGCCATTGGCATTGAGGCAGTCGAAATAAGCCTTGGCAGCCTTGGTCGAATTCGAGAAATCGTCCGGCCCGGTCTTGCCGGTGATGGCGCCGATCACGATCGGCTCGCCGGTTGCCGGCTTGCCGCTATTGTCGCCGCAGGATGCGGCGGCATGGGCGCTGAACGCCGAAACGAGCGTCAGAAAAAGGCCGATTGCCAGCCCTCTTGGATTTATAGGCATTGTCTCCTCCAGTTGTTGCCCCGCTCCCCACGGGGTAGTGCGATCGGCGATTTCGGGCTCAGCCGGAAATCGCCTTTCCCGTCATGAATGCGGCAGCCTTTGCTGCAATCATCATCGTCGGCGCGTTGGTATTGCCCGACACCAGCGTCGGCATCACCGAGGCGTCGCAGATACGCAGCCCCTCGACGCCGCGCACCTTGAGATCCGATCCGACGACCGCCATGCGATCATCAGCGCGGCCCATGCGCGCCGTTCCCGCCGGATGGAAGACGGTCTTGGCCGATTGCCTGATGTAGTCGCGCAGGGCCTCCGGATCTTTCTCGACGCCGGGTTTCGGCAGCACGCGGCGCTTGACCAGCTTGGCGAGCGCCGGGGCATCGAGGATGCGGATTGCCGTTTCGACACCGCGCACCAGTGTCTCGATATCGGCGGGATCAGACAGCAGATTGGCGTTGAAATCGGTCTGCTCCCTGGGATCGGCGCTTTTCAGCCTGATCCAGCCGCGCGACCGCGGCCGGAGGTAACACGGCCCGATGCTGAGGCCGTGGCCGGGCTCCGCTTCGCGGTCGACGAAGCCGATCAGCACCGGCAGCACATGGAACTGCACATCCGGCTGGCCGGTGCCTGCGGTATCGACGAAGCCGCCGCATTCGACGACGTTGGACGACAGCAGCCCGCGATGCGAGGTGAGATAGCGCAGCATATGGCCGGCGGCCCGCAGGCCCCTGTCGTGGCCGAGGATCGAGATCGGCTCGCGCGTCTCGCCTTGTACCGGCACTTCGAGATGATCCTGATAATTGGCGCCGACCCCCGGCAGATCGGCGATCACCGGGATGCCCAGCGCGGCAAGATGCGCACCATCGCCGATCCCCGACAATTGCAGGATCTTCGGCGTGGCGATGGCGCCTGCGGTGAGCGCGATTTCGCGCGACGCCCTGAAGGTCGCACCATCGAGCAGTTCCACGCCGGTCGCCCTCTGCCCCTCGAACAGCAGGCGCGCCACCTTGCGCTCGGTCAGCACGGTGAGATTCGGCCGCTTCTCCGCCTCGCGCAGAAAGGCCTGGGCTGAGCTCCAGCGCCGGCCGCCGTGGGTGGTGCTCTGATAAAAGCCGACGCCCGCCTGATCGGCGCCGTTGAAATCGTCATTATGGGGAATGCCGATTTCGGTCGCCGCCTGGACGAAGGCCTCGCTCAGCGGATGCCGATGGCGGGGATCGGAGACGTGCAGGCCGCCCTTCTTGCCGTGGAATTGGCCGTTCAGCCGCTCATTGTGCTCCAGCGAGCGGAAGGCCGGAAGCACATCGTCATAGGACCAGCCCTCGCAGCCCATCTGCGACCAGGTGTCGTAGTCATTGCGATGGCCGCGAATATAGATCATCGCATTGACCGAGCTGCCGCCGCCGAGCACATTGCCCTGCGGCACGATGCTCGGCCGGCCGTTCAGGCCTTTGTCCGGGTTCGATGCATAGGGATGGATATCGATCCCCTTGCCCAGCACCTTGAAAAAGGTCGCGGGGATATGGATCCACGGATCGGCGTCGCGGCGGCCGGATTCGATCAGGAGCACCTTGTGCGCTGGGTTTTCCGACAGGCGGTTGGCCAGCACGCAGCCCGAGGATCCGCCACCGACGATGATGTAATCGTAAGTCGTCATGGCTCAGCTCAACACCGTCTGGATCGTTGTGAATTCCTTCAGCCCATCGGCGCCGAATTCGACGCCGATGCCGGATTGTTTGACGCCCCCGAAAGGTGCGTTTGGCTGGATCGCGCCATGTTTGTTGATCCAGACCGAACCGCATTCGAGCTGCATGGCATAGCGCTTCGCCTTCTCGACATCGGCAGACCAGACCGAGCCGCCGAGACCGGCCGGATTCTGGTTGGCGCGGGCGATCACCTCGTCGAGATCGCTGTAGCGGATGATTGGCAGGGCCGGTCCGAACTGCTCCTCATCGACCAGCCGGACACCATGGTCGACATCGGCAACCAGCGTGATCGGGTAGAAATAGCCGGGCCGATCCAGCGGCGCGCCGCCGGTCAGAATGCGGCCGCCCTTTGCGCGCGCGTCGTCGACGAGCTCGCGCACCTTGTTGAACTGCAATTCGTTTTGTATCGGACCGAGGATGCTTGCCTCATCCAGGCCGTCGCCAATGGTGATCTTGCCGGCATAATCGGCAAGTGCTGCGCAGACCTCTTCATAGATGCTGTCATGCACATAGAGGCGTTTCAGCGCCGCGCAGGTCTGGCCGTTGTTGATGAAGGCGCCCCAGAACAGGCCCTCGGCGATGGCTTTCGGATCGACGTCGGGCAGCACGATGCCCGCATCGTTGCCGCCAAGCTCCAGCGTCAGCCGCTTCAGGGTGGCCACCGCCGAGGCCATGATCTTCTTGCCGGTTTCGGTCGAGCCGGTGAAGGTCATCTTGGCAATGCTTGGATGGGCGGAAAGCGCCGCACCGATGCTGTTTTCGCCGGTGATCACATTGACGATGCCGGCCGGCAGCACCGTGTTGATGATCTCGACGAGACGGATGGTCGAGAGCGGCGTCAGGGGCGACGGCTTGATGACGACGGTATTGCCGGCCCGCAGCGCCGGCACGATGTGCCAGCAGGCGATCATGACCGGCCAGTTCCAGGGCGTGATCGAGCCGACGACGCCGATCGGCTTGCGATGCAGCTCGACACGGCCCTCATTGTCATCCTGCAGGATTTCGACTGGCAGGTCGAGTTCGGCCGTATGGCGCGTCCAGGCAAGTGCTGCGCCGATTTCGAAGCGCGATCCTAGACCGTTGAGCGGCTTGCCCTGCTCCCGGGTCAGGATCTGCGCCAGTTCTTCGGCGTGCTCGGCAATCTTCTCGGCAATGGCCCGGCAGGCCGCGGCGCGTTCTTCATTCGAGGTCTGCGACCAGCTTTTGAAGGCCTCGGCAGCGGCGGCAACGGCCCGGTCGAGATCGGTTTCCCCGGCAAGCGGCATATAGCCGACGATTTCGCCGTTCGACGGATTGGCAACCGGCGCATGATGGGCGGTGGCGACAGTTTCGCCACCGATGAGCAGGGTAGACTGCTTCACGATATTCTCCTCCCGTGACATTGGGGAGGACTATGACTTTGGCTGGAAAAACCGTCTTGGGGAGAAACGCACCTCGTCTTGGACGGAAGCG
Source organism: Rhizobium acidisoli (assembly GCF_002531755.2). NCBI lineage: Bacteria > Pseudomonadati > Pseudomonadota > Alphaproteobacteria > Hyphomicrobiales > Rhizobiaceae > Rhizobium > Rhizobium acidisoli. Next base: position 347,165 of record NZ_CP035002.1, read on the forward strand.
CAAATTGCGCGTCAGACCATCTTTGGCACCGGTTCGCCGGCGCGCAGCAGCTCGCTCGGCGCACAATCGAACAGTTCCTTGAAGCTGCGGTTGAAATAGGAAATGTCGTTGAAGCCGGCGGAATAGGCGACTTCGGCGATCGTTCCGGTGTTGCGCTGCTCCTTGAGCTGCTCGATCTTTTCGCGTGCAAAGCGCAGGCGCTTGTCGCGGATGACGGTGGTGCAGGTCATGCCCAGTCCCTGGAAGTCCTGCTGCAGCGTGCGGATCGAAACGCCGAGCCTCGTCGCCAGCCATTTGGCGCTGAGATCGCTCTCGGTCAGGTGTTTGTCGATCAGAATATCGACCATCTGCATGCGCCTGCCGGCACTCTCATGCAAGGAAGTCAGGCTTGCCGTCTGGATGTCGGTCGACAGAAATGCCTGGCGCGTCGTGTCGAACATCAGCTGGCGCAGATGCGGCGAGGCCGCTTCGCTTTCCGGCGTCGTCATCATCTTGGCGATCAGCGCACGCAGCATCATCGTCATCGGATCGTCGGCCGCAAGCTTGCGGGCCACGTCGAAATCCACCTTGCTGCCCGAATATATCAATTGCCGCGGCAAATGCAGGGACAGATGATTGGAGAAGTGACCGCGGAAATAGAAGGTGGTCGGCCGCGTGGAATCGACCAGAATGCATTCGCCGACATCGAGAATGTTCTGCTGGCCGGAATGCTCTACGCCACAGGCTCCCTCGAGCTGCAGGATCAGGAACAGATGCTCGTGGGCATCGCGGCGAATATCGTCCCAGCCGCGATGGACATAATCGAGATCGTTGGAGACATGGGCGAATTCCATGCCGCAGACGTCGATGCGGCTTGCCGTGCCGACCACCTTGTCGCCGCGCTCCATCGTGTGCGGATTGAAATTCCCACAGATGTTATGAAGATCGTCCGACCATTGATCGTAAGGTGTCGGCGCCCAGGCGCGATCGACGAGGCTGCGGTTCTGCAACAGGTCCAACTCTGCCTCCCAACAGTGTCAATACCGCGGAAGACTGCCGCAGACCGGGCGGGTCGTCAATCGTATATTTAACACATTAATCAAGCGGCTTTCCACAGCGACCGAAAGGCGTCACTCTTCACCGCTCGTCCCACCTTCGAGTCTCAGCGCCGTCAGTTCGTCAAGCATGTCCAAGAGTTGCTCGACCCGCTCTCCACCGAAGCGAGCACCTATATCGGCGTAGACCTTCAGGCTCTCCGGCATGACCTCGTCGACCATTGCCCGCCCTGCGGCCGTAATCCGCAGCAGCACCCGTCGGCCGTCGGCCTTGTCCTTATGTTTGGTGATGAAGCCGCGCTCCTCGAGCGAGCGGATCATGCGCGTCAGGCTCGGCGCCAGGATCGAGGCCTTTTCCGCCACTTCGCTTGCATCGAGCGTTCCCGCTTCCGAGAGCACACGAATGACCCGCCACTGCTGCTCGGTTACATCATGCGCCGCCAGGATCGGCCGGAAATGGCTCATCACCGCTTCGCGCGCACGCAAAAGCCCGATCGCCAGGGACCGCTGGCGCTCCTGCGGCGACCGGCTGGTCGGCGACGAGGGCATTTCGCGTTTATCCTGCTGTCCATTCTTCATGCGGGTTCCGATCGCGCAGCTGTTGAATGCGGGATTTTCCGCTGGCCTTGAGCAGCCGGCGGAAAACCGCAAGACAGCTAGTTAACACAGCAACGACCAACCACAAGCCCAGCCTCTCGATCGACCGACAAAGCCTATGAACATCGTGGACGGTCGCCGGTCTTTTGCAGAGCAAACGCCGACAGCGTACCCTCGCTTCGACGATACCCCTTTCGCAAGTTCATTCAGGCGCTATGGTGTTGGAAAAACAAGGGCGAGCATGGGACAAGATACAAGCCACCTTCAGGAGCGGATGACGATTATCGGTGATCTCAAGGCTGCGTCCTTTATCCCCTGGATCCGGCGCCATGCCGCCAAACTCGGGCTCTCGCACAGCATATCGCATGCAAGTTCAATGCGGATAGAACTCGAGCTTTCAGGACCGGAGGAGTTGATCGACATGATGGAGGTGGGGTGCTCACTGGGGCCAATCGACGTATGGGTCGAGAGCATAGAACGCACTGCGATGATCGGCGAAACGGCCTGACACCAAATGCGGTTTTTGCGATATGCATATTATTTAACCATTGTTGCCAATGCGAAAAAACTATGCAAACGTGAGGCCTTGAGCGTATCGTTTTACAAAACGTAGTATGGTTCAGGAAGTCTAGTCATGCCATCCGATCCGACCGGCTTTTGGACGCCAGTCGCCCTTTCCCGGGATCTGCCGGCCGCTACCGTCATGCCGGCCCGGACGGCATCTGGATCGATCGCCCTCTGGCGCAGCGCTTCGGGGCGTATATCGGCATCGGCGGATCGCTGTCCGCACCGCGGCATGCGCTTGTCTCATGGCTTCGTGCGCGGCGAGGCACTTTCGTGCATCTATCACGGCTGGAGCTATGGCGAGGCCGGAAACTGTCTGCGCATTCCCGCCCATCCGGGACTGGCGCCGCCGGAAACCATCCGTGTCGCCACCCATGAAGTCGAGGAAGCAGGCAGCGTGATCTGGGTGGCCGTCGGCACGCCCGCTTCGAAGCCGCCGAGGCTTGACGGCCTCATTCCCCTACGCTCGCTGACGGCGTTTGCAGGCACCGCCGCGATTGAAGCGGCGGCCGGCGTGAAGGCGAACCCTGACGGTCTTCTCGAGATCGACGCACCCACCGGCACTCTCTGTCTGCTACTATCCGCCCAGGAAGACGGTCAGACGCTGATCCATGTGCTCCTGAAGGATGACGTCGGCCCTGCCGCGGCCATCGGCGCTTCGCAGGCCGCCGAAAGTCTGCGGCGCCGGGCTGAGGATCTTCAGAAAAAGGAGATCGCGCGGTGAGCATGCAGGCGATGATCGACGAATGGTATCCGGTTGGGCTTTTCAGTCAGCTCGATAGCGCCGGTCGCAAGACGGCGCTGATGGGCGAGCCGATCGAGGTGGCGCGCGACGCCGATGGCAATGCGAGGGTCACGGGCGGCGACGGCCGTGTTTTGCCGGTGCGCGTGCGTTACGGCCATGTCTGGTCCTCGCTCGGCGAACCGCAGAAGGAAATTTTCCCGATTCCCGAGGCCGACCAGCCCGGCCGCCGTTTCGTCGACGTCGGCGTGGTGCGCGTGCGCTGCTCGCCCCTGCGCGCCGTCGAGAATTTTCTCGACATTGCCCATTTCCCCTTCGTCCACACTGACATTCTCGGCGCGGAGCCGCACACCGAGGTTCAGAACTACACGGTCGAGATCCGCGAGGAGGAAGATGAAGTCTGGGCAACGCAGGTGAAGTTTTACCAGCCGCAGGCCGCCAAATCGGCAAGCGGCGGCATCACCACGGAGTATATGTACCGCGTGCCGGCACCAACCTGCTCCGTGCTCTACAAGACCTGCCCGCCGCGTCCGAGCGAATGGGATGTCATCACGCTCTTCGTGCAGCCGCTGGCCGAGGACCTGTGCGACGTCTGGCCGTGGATGGCGCTTTTCGATGACGAGACCGCGATGACCGATCTCATCCACTTCCAGCAGACGATCTTCCTGCAGGACCGTTCGATCCTGGAAAACCAGATCCCGCCGCTTCTGCCGCTCGATCCCGGCATGGAAATCCCGACGCGGGCCGATCTCACATCGATCGCCTACCGACGCTGGCTGAAGCGTCACAATTATACCTATGGCGCGCAGCTGGTGGCGCAATGAAGCTCTACGACTACATTCTCTCCCCCAGTTGCTACAAGGTGCGCCTGATGGCGGCGCTGACCGGCGTGAAACTGGAACTCCGCCCGGTGGATTTCCATCCCGGCGCCGAGCATCGCGGCCCCGAGCTTCTCGCCCTCAATCCGGCAGGCTCCATTCCAATCCTGGAGGATGGCGATCTGATCCTGACCGAGTCGTCGGCGATCCTCGTTTATCTCGCCGCCAAGGCAGCACCCGAATGGCTTGGCAGCGGCAAGGCCGAGGAAGCGGCCCGGGTGCAGCAATGGCTGTCGTTCTCGGGCCGGCTGACGGCAAGCCTGGGTGGCGCACGGCTTCATGAAATGCTGCTGCGGCCGGGCGATATCGACGCGCTGCAGGCCCAGGGCATCGCCGCACTTCGCGAGCTTGAGGCCGGGCTCGTCGAGCAGGGTCTTCGCGGCATGCGCTATCTTGCCGCCGACCGGCCGACAATCGCCGACATCGCCTGCTTTCCCTATGTGGCGCTGGCACCCGATGGGGGCGTGGCGCTGGATTCCTATCCCGCCATCCGGCTTTGGTCGCGGGCACTGCGCGCCCTCGACAGGTTTATCGAAATGCCGGGTATTCACCGGCTGCACGAATTGAAGCCCGAACCTCATATCGAAGAACCGGGCGAGGCGTGACATGGCGGGATATCTCCTGAAGAACTGCACGGCCGTGATTGTCGACGATGGCAAGGGGCCGGTCGTCCGTCGCAATGTCGATCTGCTAACCGACGGTTCGGCGATTGTGGCGATCGGTGAAAATCTGGCGGCGGACGCGCTTCGCGACGGCACGACCGTTCAGGATGCCACCGGCTGGTTCGTCTATCCCGGCCTCGTCAATACCCATCATCATTTTTTTCAATGCTTCGTGCGCAATCGCGCCGATCTCGACTGGACGAAGCTTTCGGTCATCGAGTGGCTGGACCGCATCTACCCGATCTTTTCGCAGCTCAATGAGGCGTGTTTTTACCACTCCTCCGTCACGGCGATGGCCGAGATGATCAAACATGGCTGTACCACGGCGTTCGACCATCAATATAATTTCCCCCGGCACGCCGGGAAGCGGCTGATCGACCGCCAGTTCGAAGCCGCCGAGCTCTTCGGCATGCGCTTCCACGCTGGCCGCGGCGGCAATACTCTGCCGAAGTCGCAGGGCTCGACCATTCCCGACGAGATGCTGGAAACGACCGACGAATTTATCGCCGACTGCGCCCGGCTGATCGACACTTACCACGATGCCAAGCCGTTCAGTATGCGCCAGGTCGTGGTGGCGCCCTGCCAGCCGGTGAATTGCTATCGCGAGACCTTTGCGGAATCGGTGGCGCTAGCGCGTGATCGCGGCGTCATGATGCACACCCATGTCGGCGAGGGCGAAAGCCCGGTCATTCACGCTCGTTATGGTATGCGCACCGTCGACTATCTGGAAGAACTCGGCTTTGCCGGCCCCGACGCCTTCTATGCCCATTGCTGGGAGTTGACCCACGACGAACTCAGGACGATGGCGGCGAGCCGCACCGGCGTGGCGCACTGCCCCGAACCGGTTTATCTTGTCGGCGCCGAGGTCACCGATATTCCCGCCATGGCCGCCCTCGGCCTGCGCATCGGCCTTGGCTGCGACGGGGCCGCCTCCAACGACAATTCCAATCTGATGCACTGCCTGCACTCTGCCTATATGCTGCAGTGCCTGGTATCTTCGAGCCGCGCCCATCCCGTGCCGCCGCCCGTCGATTTCCTCGGCTACGGCACGACAGGCGGTGCGAGCCTGCTCGGCAGGCGCGACATCGGCCGGCTGGCGCCCGGCATGGCAGCCGACCTGTTTGCGATTGACACGCGTCGCATGGATTATGTCGGTACGCGGCACGATCCGTTGAGCCTGATTGCCCGCGTCGGCATCGGCATGGCGACCGATATGACGATGATCAATGGCCGCATCGTCTGGCAGAACGGGGAGTTTCCCGGTCTCGACGAGGCCAAACTGTCGGCCGACGCCGAGGCTGCACTATCCGCCGTAGAATTTTAAAAAGCCAAAAGAGGGAACTGAGAACATGACCAAACTGACCCGCAGAAACCTGATGACGGCCGCTGCCGCCACCGGCCTTGCCGGCGCGCTCGGCAGCCGTCTTGCTTTCGCCGCCGACCAGCCGCTCGGCATCACCCTCGTCGTCCCTTCGCCGATCGGCGACGTCGGCTGGGGGCACGCCCTTGCCGCCGGCCTCGAGCCGATCAAGGCCGCTTACGGCGACAAGGTGAAGGTCACCGTGCTTGAGAATATCGCCGAAGGCCCGGACGCCGACCGCATTATGACCAAGACGGTCGCCGACGGAAACAAGTTTCTGATCGCCGGCTCCTTCGGCTATCAGAACGGCGCCCTGCAGATCGCCCGCCGTGATCCGAGCGTGACGGTCCTGCATGCCTCCGGCTTCCAGGTTGCTCCCAATTTCTCGCCGTTCGCCGCCAAATATTTCCAGGGCACCTATCTGCTCGGCATGGCAGCGGCGGCACTCAGCAAGACCGGTAAGCTCGGCTCCGTCTCGGCCTTTGCCATTCCCGAACTCATCACCTCGATCAATGCCTTTACGCTCGGCGCCCAGGCGGTCAAGCCGGATATCGAAGTCTCCGTCGTCTGGGTCAATTCCTGGTTCGACCCGGCCAAGGAGCAGGAGGCAGCCAAGGCGCTGATCGCACAGAAGTGCGACGTGATCTTCTCCAATGCCCAGGATACGCCATCCGTCATCTCGGCTTGCGAAGACGCCGGCGTCTACGCCTTCAACCTCAACTCCTCGATGAAGAAATATGCGCCGAAAACTTATCTCGGCTGCGTCTCGACGGATTGGTCGCCGTTCTTCAAGGCCTCGGTCGATGCCCATCTCGCCGGCACGTTCAAGGGGGCCAATGCGTTTCTCGGCGTTGCCGACAAGGTTGTCGAGGTGGTCGACTGGAGCGCCGATATTCCGGCCGACGTGATGGCCAAGATCAAAGAGGTCGAGGCAAAGATCGCCGACGGCAGCTTCTCGCCCTTCACCGGGCCGATCACCAAGGCCGACGGCAGCGAAGGTGTGGCCTCGGGCGCAACCATGGCCGACCCCGAGATCATCGCCATGAATTGGCACGTCAAGGGCGTCTCGACGCCGCTGCCGAAATAATTCATGACCACCCCGCTCCTGTCGCTGCGCGGCATTTCGAAAAGCTACGGCCAGATCCACGCCAATCAGGCAATCGATCTGGACGTGGCTCCGCAATCGATCCATGCGATCCTCGGAGAAAACGGGGCGGGAAAATCGACGCTGATGAAGCTGATCTACGGCGTCGAGCAGCCAGACGACGGAGATATCGTCTGGCAAGGCACTCCCTTGCGCCTCGCCTCCCCGGCGGAGGCGAGGCGCAAGGGCATCGGCATGGTCTTCCAGCATTTTTCGTTGTTCGAGACCTTGACGGTCATCGAGAATATTCGGCTGGTGGTGCCGGGTCGCAAAGCTGATCTCAAGGAACGTATCCGGACGCTTGGACGGGAGTTCGGCCTCGAGGTCGATCCGCTCGCCCATGTGCATTCGCTGTCCGTCGGCGAGCGGCAACGGGTGGAGATCATCCGCAGCCTGATGACCAATCCGAAGCTGCTGATCCTCGACGAGCCCACCTCCGTCCTGCCGCCGCAAATGGTGGAGAAGCTCTTCGACACCCTGCTTCGGCTGCGCGACGGCGGCGTTTCCATCCTGCTGATTTCCCACAAGCTCGAAGAAATTCGGGCGATTTGTGACCGCGCGACAATCCTGCGCGGCGGGCGCGTGACCGGGGATGTCGATCCGCGCGAGCATGATGCTCATGACCTTGCCCGGATGATGATCGGCCGCGATATGCCCGCACCCATCTCGGCGCTGCCGCTGTCTGGCGGGGAAAAGCGGCTGGAGATCATCGGTTTGGACCACCAGCCCGACGATCCCTTTGCGGTGCCGCTCTCCGGCCTCAGCCTTGCGGTACGTGCCGGCGAAATTCTCGGGATCGCCGGTGTTTCGGGCAACGGCCAAAGTGAGCTTGCGGCGCTGATTTCGGGCGAGACCATGCTGGGGCGCGAACAACGCGACCGGATCTACATGATGGGAACGGATGTCGGCAGGCTCGATGCCGCCGCGCGGCGGCAGCTCGGATTTGCCTTCGTTCCGGAAGACCGGCTCGGACGCGGCGCCGTGCCCGAAATGTCGCTCGTCCTCAACAGCCTGCTGACGGCCCATCCGCTCAAGCTTTTACGGCGTGGTCTCATCGAAAGGGCACGGGCGATGACGTTCACCAAGGATTGTATCCATCAGTATGATGTCCGCACATCCGGCCCGGATGCGGAAGCCGGCACCCTGTCCGGCGGCAACCTGCAGAAGTTCATCGTCGGCCGCGAAATCATGCTGTCTCCGAAATTGCTTTTCGTGGCGCAGCCGACCTGGGGCGTCGATGTCGGCGCTGCCTCTGCTATCCGCAGCCGCCTGGTCGCATTGCGCAATCAGGGCATGGCGATCCTCGTCATTTCCGAGGAGCTGGAAGAACTGTTCGAACTCTGCGATTGCATCCAGGTGCTGCATCACGGCCGGCTCAGCCCGCCGCTTGCAACGCGGGACACCAAGCCTGAGGAGATCGGCCGATACATGATCGGGGCCCATGCCTCGCCCGAGAAAGTTCAATAATGAGCGTCTGGTTTCCTGCTTCCCTTCCCACCCTGGTCCGCCGGGAGCGCGCCTCGCTGGCCGCCGCCCTCTGCGCACCCGTCATCGCGCTCGGGGGCGCGATCGCACTTAATCTCGGCCTTTACGTCTTGATGGGTCGCGACCCCGTCGCGGTCGTCTATGCGATGCTTTTCGAACCCTTCCTCTCCTGGGCTTCATTTTCGGAGGTGCTGTTAAAGGCTGGGCCCCTCCTCCTCATCGCCCAGGGGCTGGCAATCGGCTTTCGCGCCAAGGTTTTCAATATCGGCGCCGAAGGCCAGTTTATCCTTGGGGCGATCTTCGCTTCCGCCATTCCAGTCTGGTTTCCCCAGGCGACGGGCCAGTGGATCTGGCCGGCGATGCTGCTGCTTGGCGCCATCGGCGGCACGATTTGGGCGTCTCTCACTGCTTTCTGGCGCGTTCGCCTCAACGCCAATGAGATCCTCGTTTCGCTGATGCTGAGCCTCGTTGCCGCGCAATTGTTGAACTATCTGCTGCTCGGCCCCTGGAAGGATCCGAACGGCTTCAATTTCCCGCAGTCGGTGATGTTCCAGTACGATGCGATGGTGCCGACCCTGATTGCCGGGACTCGCGTCAACGTCTCTTTCCTCATCACCCTCGTTTTGTCGGTTGCCGCCTGGGTCTTCATGCAGAAGAGCTTCATCGGCTACAAGCTGCAGGTCGGTGGTCTGGCGCCGCGCGCTGCCGGCTACGCCGGCTTCAGGGAAGGTTGGGCGATCTGGCTTTCGCTGCTGATCGGCGGTTTTGCTGCCGGTCTTGCAGGTGCTGCCGAAGTGGCCGGTCCGCTCGGCCAGCTGCAGCGTTCGGTCGCGAGCGGCTATGGTTATGCGGCCATCATCGTCGCCTATCTCGGCGGCCTGCATCCAATCGGGATCGTGGCCTCGGCGCTGGTCATGGCGGTTATCTATATCGGCGGCGACAATGCCATGGTCTCGGCCAGCCTGCCGATCGCCGCCGTCCGCGTCTTCCAGGGTAGTCTGCTGCTCGCCTACCTCATCGCCGTCGCCTTCGTGCGCTATCGTCTTGAATGGCGCCGCACGGCCCAGCGGAGCCTGCCATGAACGCCATCGAGTTCATTCTTGCCGGCATGCTTGCGGCTGCGACACCGTTTCTTCTGGCGGCACTCGGCGAATTGGTGGCCGAGCGCGCCGGTGTTCTCAACCTCGGGGTCGAGGGATTGATGGCCCTTGGCGCCGTGCTCGCCTTCATCGTCGTTTATCATGGCGGCGGACATTTTCTCGGCTTCATCGTCGCAGGGCTCGGCAGCGCCGCCCTTTCACTGCTCTTTGCCTTCGTCACGCTCGGGTTCCGGGCAAACCAGGTGGCTGCCGGCCTTGCCATCGGCATTCTTGGCCAAGGCCTTTCGGCCCTCTTCGGCAAGACCTATGAAAGCCTGACGGTCAAGGGTCTTCCAAAGCTTGCTCTTCCAGCGCTGTCGGAACTGCCTGTCATCGGCGGCCTTTTCGTCCAGGACATCGTCGTGTGGATTTCGCTCGCCGCGACGCTGGCTCTTTGGGCCATACTTGCCTACACCAAGCTTGGTCTCATCGTCCGCGCCGTCGGCGAGAACCCGAAGGCCGCCCACGCCATCGGCTATTCGGTGATATCGGTCCGTATCCTCGCCATCGCCTTCGGTGGCGCGATGGCAGGTTTCGCCGGCGCCTATGCGGCGGTCGTCTACACACCACTCTGGGCTGACGGGATGATCGCCGGACGCGGCTGGATCGCCATCGCCCTCGTCGTCTTCGGGACCTGGCTCACCGGTCGCATCTTCCTTGGCGCCTGTCTTTTCGGCGCAGTCTCGCTGATGGGTCTTGCGGCCCAAGCAACCGGACTGGATGTTCCCTCGCAGCTATTGTCAAGCCTGCCCTATCTCGTCACGATCATCGTGCTCGGCATCATCTCCGCCGACCGTCGCCTGCTGAAACTGAACGGTGTTGCGTCGCTCGGTGAACCATTCGAGCGATAGACATCGTGCGGTCTGTTGATTACCGCCGGTATGCTGATTACCTTGATACTTCCGTCCATTCGGAAGGGTCGCAAGGAAGCATTCGAAGCAAGCGAAGATGAAGCTGCGGGGAGGCTGGCAGTCGGTATCGGTGGATGCAATCGCATTCACCGCCTTCTCCAAGGAAGCAAATTCGTCTGTAATCCAACGGAGTAAGCCATGAAAATAAGCAGCCTTGACACCCGTCGGTCGGCCCGACTGGCGCAGGCTATGCTCTGCCTCGATGACTTTGAGCCAAAGGCAAAACGGCACCTGCCAAAGCCGCTCTACGGCTATATTTCCGGTGGAAGCGAAACCAACGCATCGCTGCGAAATAATCTCGACGCCTTTCAGGCCTATGCGTTTCGGCCGCGTATTCTCCAGGACGTATCGAAGCGAAGTACCGAAACGACCTTATTCGGTCAGACCTATACCGCCCCATTCGGTATCGCCCCAATGGGGATCAGCGCGCTCATGGCCTATCGCGGCGACATTGTTCTTGCCGCCGGCGCAGCGCAGGTCGGCATTCCGATGATCATGAGCGGATCCTCGCTCATCCGGCTCGAAGAGGTTGTTGCCGCCGCGCCCGCGACCTGGTTCCAAGCCTACCTGCCCGGAGAGCCCGAACGCATCGATGCGTTGGTGGACCGCGTTGCTGCGGCAGGCTTTGGCACCTTGTTGCTGACCGTCGATACGGCCACGCTCCCGAACCGGGAAAACAATATCCGGGCGGGCTTCTCGACGCCTCTGCGGCCCAGCCTTGCTTTGGCCTGGCAGGGTGTTTCGCACCCGCAATGGACCATCGGGACATTTTTGCGCACGATCGCCCGCCACGGCATCCCGCATTTCGAAAACTCCTACGCAACCCGAGGCGCACCCATCATCGCCTCGAACGTTACGCGGGACTTTGGCCGAAGAGACCATCTGAACTGGAGCCATCTCGAGCGCATCCGCAACCGCTGGAACGGCAAGCTGATCGTCAAGGGCATTCTTCATCCGGACGATGCGGCGCGTGCTGCCGAGACAGGGGCTGACGGGGTAATCGTCTCCAATCACGGTGGCCGTCAGCTCGATGGCGCCATCTCTCCGCTCGCGGCGCTTCCCGAGATCGTGGAACGCCTGGGCGACAGGATCCCCATCATGATCGATGGCGGCTTTCGCCGCGGAACCGATATTATCAAGGCTTTGGCGCTGGGGGCACGTTTCGTGTTTGTCGGGCGGCCGTTCCTTTATGCGGCGGCCGTTGCCGGTCTGCCTGGCGTATTGAGGGCGGCAGACATCCTAAAATCTGAGCTCCATAGCAATATGGCCCTGCTTGGCGTTACAACGATCGAGCAAATTTCACGCGGCCACCTCGTTCCGGCTTGACGAGATAAGCCGTGATCTCTCGCCGGCGCGGATCGTCCTCGCGAACCATCTGGCAGCGGGCGTAGCATCGGCATCTTTTGCTAAAGCCTCTCGGCCCTTTTCGGCAAAGACCTATGACTGGAGCGATAATTTCGGCTTGATGGTCCCGGCCAGGCGACCGAAACGGCGCGTGTGCACTGCACAAACAGGCGCATTCATGACTGCGAGCATAGCAGCAATCGCCTAATGCATCATCATTTAGTATAGATGCCTAAAATATAATCAACTGTGGAATTGCGAAGTATCTCCTGTTGATTCAGGCAGTTATCGGCCGCTTTCAGGATTGGCACGCTGATTGCAGGTTCTAAGGCGCATCGGTCAACGGCGACCGGCGCGGATAGGCGCGGCATTCAGCGCCTACACAGACACCGACGTCGCAAGGTCTTTGCACTCCAGGATACTCCCATCTCTGGACGTAAATTCCGGCGGCGTTTTTTTGCGTCCGAATTCAGCAAGCAGAGGGGAACCTGCAGATGAAAAAGATTTCGACGACTGGGATTTCGACAACCGGCATTACCCGCCGCAGCATGCTCAAGACGACCGCAACGGCTGCCCTCATCGGCGCCGTGAAGACTGCCTTTCCGTCCGGCGCCTTTGCCGCCGGGGCGGGCCCTGAAGTGAAAGGCATCAAGCTCGGCTTTATCGCGCTCACGGATTCCGCGCCGCTGATCATCGCTAAAGAAAAGGGCTTTTTCGACAAGCACGGCCTTCCGGAAACAGATGTGGCCAAACAGGCATCTTGGGGCGCGACCCGCGACAATCTCGTGCTGGGCGGCGCAGCAAACGGCATCGACGGTGCCCACATCCTCTCGCCGCTGCCCTATCTCATGCATACCGGCAAGGTGACGCAGAACAACAAGCCGGTGCCGATGTCGATCCTCGCCCGGCTCAACCTCGACAGCCAGGGCATTTCCGTCGCCAAGGAATATGCCGAAACCGGCGTGCAGCTCGACGCCTCCAAGCTGAAGGCCGCCTTCGAGAAAAAGAAGGCGGAAGGTAAGGAGGTCAAGGCTGCCATGACCTTCCCTGGTGGGACCCACGATCTCTGGATCCGCTACTGGCTCGCCGCCGGCGGCATCGACCCGAACAAGGACGTTTCCACAATCGTCGTGCCGCCGCCGCAGATGGTTGCCAATATGAAGGTGGGCAACATGGACGTCTTCTGTGTGGGCGAGCCGTGGAATGAGCAGCTCGTCAACCAGGGCATCGGCTTTACCGCGGCGACCACCGGCGAGCTCTGGAAGGGGCATCCCGAAAAGGCGCTGGGGCTCCGCGCCGAATGGATCGAAAAGAATCCCAATGCCGCCAAGGCCCTGCTGATGGCTGTCATGGAGGCTCAGCAGTGGTGCGAGAGCATGGATAACAAAGCGGAGATGGCCGATATCCTCGGCAAGCGCCAGTGGTTCAACGTTCCGACCAAGGACGTGCTCGGCCGCCTCAAAGGCGACATCAATTATGGCAATGGCCGCGAGGCCAAGGCCACCGACCTCTACATGAAGTTCTGGAAAGACGGCGCCTCCTATCCGTTCAAGAGTCACGACACCTGGTTCATGACGGAAAACATCCGCTGGGGAAATCTGCCTGGTACAACCGACATCAAGGCGCTGGTCAACCAGGTGAACCGCGAGGACGTCTGGCGCGAGGCCGCCAAGGATCTCGGCGTTGCTGCAGCCGATATTCCCGCCTCGTCCTCCCGCGGCAAGGAGACCTTCTTCGACGGCAAGGTTTTCGATCCCGAAAATCCCTCCGCCTATCTCGACAGCCTTTCGATCAAGGCCGTCTCCTGATCCCGCCTCCGGCGCGCCGCGGGCGCGCCGACCTTTCATTCCCGTGAGGAGCGCGTCGATGCCCGCCCTGGCAAGTCAAGAAAATCCCTCCGCTGCCGCCGCTGCCAAGCCGGCGGCAAAGGTCCTGCCATTTTCCGGCAAGCACGGATCACGGATCGATTTTGCTCGTGCGGCAAGCGCCGCGTTTCGCAACGTCGTTCCGCCAGCCGTCGTGCTGGTACTCATCCTGCTCGTCTGGCAGGTGCTCTGTTCATCGCCGGATGCCTCTCTGCCCTCGCCGCATCGGGTCTGGCAGGAGAGCTACGACCTGATCGCCTATCCGTTCTTCAACAACGGCTCCCAGGATATCGGGCTTGGCTGGCGCGTGCTCGTTTCGCTGCAACACGTGCTCTATGGCTTTGGCCTTGCCGCCGTCACCGGGGTTATCATCGGGGCGATCATCGGCCAATCGGTCTGGGCAATGCGCGGTCTCGATCCGATCTTCCAGGTGCTGCGAACGGTTCCACCGCTCGCCTGGCTGCCGCTGTCGCTCGCAGCCTTCCAGGATTCCAACCCTTCGGCGATCTTCGTTATCTTCATCACCTCGATCTGGCCGGTGATTATCAACACCGCCGTCGGCGTACGTAATATCCCGCAGGACTACCGCAACGTCGCCGAAGTGCTGCGGCTCAACCAGTTCGAGTTTTTCTGGAAGATCATGCTCCCTTCGGCGGCCCCCTACATCTTCACCGGCCTCAGGATCGGCGTTGGCCTCTCTTGGCTCGCCATCGTCGCAGCCGAAATGCTGACCGGCGGCGTCGGTATCGGCTTCTTCATCTGGGACGCGTGGAACTCGTCGCGCCTGCCGGATATCATCGTCGCGCTCGCCTATATCGGCATCGTCGGCTTCGCCCTCGACAAGCTGGTGGCTGCGCTCGGCAAACTCATCACTCGCGGCGCCACCGCCAGCTAAGGAACGTCCCGATGAATGCCTATTTGAAGCTCGATCATATCGACAAACATTTCGATCGCGGCGGCGTGCGCGCCGAAGTCCTGAAGGACATCAACCTGACGATATCAGAGGGCGAATTCGTCTCGATCATCGGCCATTCGGGCTGTGGCAAATCCACCCTGCTCAACCTGATTGCCGGCCTGACCCCGGTTTCCGCAGGCGCCGTGCTCCTCGAAAACCGCGAGGTCAACGGACCCGGTCCCGAACGCGCCGTCGTTTTCCAAAACCACTCGCTGCTGCCCTGGCTGACCGTTTACGAGAACGTCAATCTCGCCGTTTCCAAACTCTTCAACCGAACAAAGACCAAGGCCGAGCGGCATGACTGGGTCATGGCCAACCTCGACCTTGTGCAAATGGCGCATGCCAGGGATAAGCGGCCTTCGGAAATTTCCGGCGGCATGAAACAGCGCGTCGGCATTGCCCGCGCGCTTTCAATGGAGCCGAAAATCCTGCTGCTCGACGAGCCTTTCGGCGCGCTGGATGCGCTGACCCGTGCCCATCTTCAGGACGCCGTGATGGAAATCCACGCCCGGCTCGGCAACACGATGGTGATGATCACTCATGACGTCGATGAGGCGGTGCTGCTCTCCGACTGCATCGTGATGATGACCAACGGCCCGGCGGCCGGCATCGGCGAAGTGCTCGATGTGACCATGTCCCGTCCCCGCAATCGCATCGAACTCGCCTCCAGCAGGACATATCTCAAATGCCGGGAGGCCGTGCTGAAGTTCCTCTACGAACGCCACCGCTTCATTGAAGCCGCGGAGTAGACCGGGAAACAACCGGGGTGATTGACCGGTCGCGGTCTGCTTATTCCTCGGCCGTTGCAAATACCGCGCTGGCATCGCTGACAATTTCCACGTGGGAATATGCCGCCTGCCCCGCGGCGGCTGCGTCCGCGCGCATGATTGCGGTCACGATCCGGCCGTGCTCTTCGTAGGATTTCGCCAGACGCCCAGGCAGACGGAACTGCGCCCGCCGAAAAGCCGCGAGCCGCGCCCGCGTCTGAGTCACCATCTCGAAGATATGATCGTTATGCGCGCCGCGATAAAGCCGGGTGTGGAATTCGGTGTTGTGAGCCGAATATTCCTCTTCCGCGCCGGCATGCACGAGCCTCACCGATCCCCGATGATCCAGTTCCAGCGCCCGCCGCTCATCGACCGTCATACGCTCGGCTGAGAGCCTGGCACAGATTGCTTCGAGTTCCGCCATCGCCTCGAACATCGAATGCAGATAGGCCTCGGTGACATTGGTGACGACGGCGCTGCGGTTTGGTTCGCGCGCGACCAATCCCATGGCGCTGAGTTCACGCAGGGCTTCTCTGACCGGCGTGCGCGAAACGTCGAAACGAACAGCAAGCGACACCTCGTCCAGCTTTCCACCCGGCAGGATTTCGCCTGTAACGATCATGTCGGAAATCGCCCTCACCATCTGTTCAACGGTGGTTCCGGTGCGGATGACTTCTCTGCGTCTGGCCTGCTTCACGATACGAATCTGCTCACGTCAACACTCTGCATACAGATGCCGCTCGGCACTCGATAAGTCAAACTGCGTGGGGAAGATATTGTTAGCTTTTCACTTTCTGATGCAAGGCGCAGTCTACCGTAGCTGGCGACACGCTGACTCCGCAGTTAAATTAGGCACAAAAATCAGCATGATTACTTTTTATGCGTTACTACGATGGATCTGCGTGCACTTTAAACGCAATAGATTGTCGATTCGAAAATTATATATAGAAAACAATAATTTGCCTTTTGGCATGTGCATTGCATGCACTTTACTGTCCTGTTTCGCAACCGGCCCAGCGCCGCAAGGAGCATTCCAATGACCAAACTCCTTTCCATGAACCGCCGCAATTTCCTGCAGGCTTCCGCGGCCGGAGCGCTCGCCGGCGTCATGCCGGGCCTGATCGGCTCCTCTGCAGCGGCCCAAACCGCGCTGACGATCGGCTTCATCTATGTCGGCCCCAAGGACGACTACGGCTACAACCAGGCACATGCGGAAGGCGCGGCCGTGGTCAAGGCCCTGCCGGGCGTGACGCTGGTCGAGGAAGAGAATGTGCCGGAAACCGTCGATGTCCAGAAGACCATGGAGTCGATGATCAATCTCGACGGTGCGACCCTGCTCTTTCCGACCTCTTTCGGCTATTTCGACCCGCACATGCTGGCCATGGCCGCCAAGCATCCCGACGTTCAGTTCCGCCATTGCGGCGGCCTTTGGCAGGAAGGCAAGCATCCGGCCAATACGGGCTCCTATTTCGGCTATATATTCCAGGGCCAGTATCTGAACGGCATCGCCGCCGGCCATGCGACGAAGAGCAAGAAGATCGGCTTCGTCGCCGCCAAGCCGATCCCGCAGGTTCTGCAGAATATCAACGCCTTCCTGCTCGGCGCGCGCACAGTCGATCCTACGATCACCTGCCAGGTGATCTTCACCGGCGAGTGGTCGCTCGCCGTCAAGGAGGCCGAAGCCACCAACGCCTTGGTCGACCAAGGCGCCGACGTCATCACCTGCCACGTCGACAGCCCGAAAGTGGTCGTCGAGACGGCCGCGGGCCGCGGCGCCTTCGTCTGCGGCTATCATGCCAACCAGAGCCCGCTTGCTCCCGAAAAATACCTCACCGGCGCCGAATGGGCCTGGGGTAACGTCTACAGCGACTTCGTCAAAAAGGCGCAGGCCGGCGAAAACCTCGGCAATTTCGTGCGCGGCGGCCTGAAGGACGGCTTCGTCAAGATGAGCGCGCTCGGCCCCGGCGTGTCGGCGGAGGGCCGCAAGGCCTTCGAAGCCACGCAGGCGGGCATGATGAAGGGCGGCTTCTCGGTTTTCAAGGGACCGTTGAAGGACAACAAGGGCGACACCGTCGTGACTGCCGACAAGAGCTACGCTGAAGACGCGATCGAGCTCGAAAGCATGAATTATCTGGTCGAGGGCGTCGTCGGGTCCACAGCGTAAACCGCGAGGGGAGAAGCGCCATGACCATCGAGGCCAATGATCCTGTACTATCGATCGTGGGAAAACCGGCTTCGCTGCGCCCGGTCCTCGAATGGACCGCGCGGCGAGCCGAGCCTGTTGTCATCGGGCTTACGGCCATCCTCATCGGTCTTGCGATCTTCTCCCTCTTCATCCTGGCGGTCGGCAAGTCACCGGCCACCCTCTTCCAACTGATGTACACCGGCGGCTTCGCCAGCTGGTTTTCGGTGCAAAACAGTCTCAGCCGTGCCGCACCCCTTCTCCTGACGGCACTCTGCGTCGCCCTGCCCGCCCGTCTCGGCCTCGTCATCATCGGCGGGGAAGGAGCGGTCGTGCTGGGCGGCGTTGCTGCAGCAGCCATGGCTCTGCCGCTCGCCGGCACGGCGCCGGTCTTCCTCACCCTGGTTCTGATGGCGATGGCGGCCATGGTGGTCGGCGGCATCTGGATCGGCCTTGCCGGCTTCCTGCGCCACTACCGCGGCGTCAACGAAACCATCTCGTCGCTGCTGCTCTCCTATATCGCCATTGCCCTGATGAACCAGTTCGTCGAAGGGCTGCTCCGCGATCCGGCAAGCCTCAACAAGCCATCGACCAGGCCGCTGCCGGCGGAATACATGCTCGGCAATATTCCCGGCATGGACGTGCATTGGGGTCTCGTCATCGGCATCCTCGCCTGCATTGTCTCCTGGATCGTGATCGAGGCGACGAGCTACGGTTTTGCCGCCCGCATTGCCGGCGGCAACGTGCGCGCCGCTCAGATCCAGGGGCTGCCGGTCGGCAAGCTGATCGCGGGCTTTACCGCACTTGCCGGCAGCTTTGCCGGTCTGGCGGGCATGATCGAAGTGGCCGCGGTGCAGGGAAGTGCCAATGCCTCGCTTGCGGCAGGTTACGGTTATACCGGCATCCTCGTCGCTTTCCTCGCCAGGCACAATCCGCTTGCAATCATTCCAGTGGCGATCCTGCTCGGCGGCATCGACGCCTCGGGCGGCCTCATCCAGCGGCGCATGGGCCTGCCGGATGCGACCGTTCTGGTGCTGCAGGGAACACTCTTCATCGTCATTCTTTTCTGCGAGACCTTCTACGGCCGCTTCAAGATCTTCAATCCCGATCTCTGGAAAAGGACCCTCTGATGGAAGAGACAGGCATCGGCATCTGGGGCGTGCCGCTGGCGATCTTTGCAGGCGCCATCCGCGTTTCCACCCCGTTCATCTTCGTCAGCCTCGGCGAGACGATCACCGAACGTTCCGGCCGCATCAATCTCGGCCTGGAAGGCACGCTGGTTTTCGGCGCCATGACGGCCTATGCGGTGGCCGTCATCACTGGCTCGCCGACCTTCGGCGTGCTGGCCGCGATGATGGCAGGCGCGATCTTCGGCCTCATCCACGGCTGGATCTGCAAATTCCCCAAGGTCAATGACATCGCCATCGGCATCGCCATGATGCAATTCGGTCTCGGCATGGCGTTCTTCCTCGGCAAATCCTTCATCCAGCCGGTGGCGCCGAAACTGCCCTCGATCGCGCTCGGAGGCTGGTCGAACATGCCGCAGGTACAGGCGGCACTCAATATCAACGTGCTGTTCTTCATCGGCGCAGCACTTGCTCTCTTCCTGTTCTGGGCCTTCAAGAACATGCGCATCGGCCTTATCCTGCGGGTCGTCGGCGACAGCACCGACGCGGCCCGGGCCATGGGCATCGACCCGGACCGGGTTCGCCTGCTGGCGACGGCCGCGGGCGGCTCGCTGGCGGCAATCGGCGGCGCCTATCTCTCGCTCTATTATCCGGGCTCATGGAACGAAGGCATCTCGTCGGGTCAGGGCCTGATGGCCGTGGCCCTCGTCATCTTCGCGCGCTGGAACCCGATCGGCTGCTTCCTCGCCGCCCTGCTGTTCGGCGGTGCCGGCGCGCTCGGCCCGGCGCTGCAATCGGTCGGTGTCACACAAGGCTACTACCTCTTCTACGCTGCCCCTTACGTGCTCACCCTGATCATCCTGGTTGCCACTTCCTCGCCCACTCGCTCGCTTGCCGGTGCGCCGGGCGCGCTGTCGCTTACGAAATAACGGAGCCCTGTGATGAACGGACTCGTGATGAACGGACTTGTGATGAACGGACTTGGCGGCCTCAACAAATCCGAACGCGGCGTCGGGCTCGTCCCGGAACTGCATGTCCTGCGGATTTGACAAGCCGACGCGCCCTTAGGCGAACCCTCAAGCCTGCTGCGGAATAGGAGAGAGAATGATGGACGCGATGGTCGAAACCAAAGGGCATTTTATCGACGCCGATCCGTATGCGTGGCCCTATAACGGCGCTCTGAGGCCTGATAACACCGCGCTCATCATCATCGACATGCAGACGGATTTCTGCGGCAAAGGCGGCTATGTCGACCATATGGGCTACGACCTGTCGCTGGTGCAGGCGCCGATCGAACCGATGAAGCGCGTGCTTGCCGCCATGCGGGCCAAGGGTTACCACATCATCCATACGCGCGAGGGCCATCGCCCCGACCTCGCCGATCTGCCGGCCAACAAACGCTGGCGCTCGCGGCGGATCGGCGCCGGGATAGGGGATCCCGGCCCCTGCGGCCGTATCCTGACGCGTGGCGAACCCGGCTGGGACATCATCCCCGAACTCTACCCGATCGAAGGCGAGACGATCATCGACAAGCCCGGCAAGGGTTCGTTCTGCGCCACCGATCTTGAGCTCATCCTCAACCAGAAGCGCATCGAGAACATCATCCTCGCGGGAATCACCACCGATGTCTGCGTCTCGACGACGATGCGCGAAGCGAACGACCGTGGCTACGAATGCCTGCTGCTGGAGGACTGCTGTGGGGCGACCGATTATGGAAACCACCTCGCCGCAATCAAGATGGTGAAGATGCAGGGCGGCGTCTTCGGCTCGGTTACCAATTCCGAAACCTTTGTGAGCCAGCTGCCATGAGCACCGTTCGCGACACGCCCCTTCCCAAGGCCGGCAAGGCGATCGGTATCGATACGCTCGGCATGACCATGCGCTTCGGCAGCTTTACCGCGCTCGACAACGTCTCGATCGCCGTTCCGGCCGGCTCTTTTCACGCGCTTCTCGGTGAAAACGGCGCCGGCAAGTCGACGCTGGTCAAATGCGTCATGGGCTTCTATCACGCCACGTCAGGCTCGCTGTCGGTCGACGGCCGCGAGGTGGCGATCGGCTCACCTAAGGATGCCGCGACCTACGGGCTCGGCATGGTCTACCAGCATTTCACACTGGTACCCTCTCTGACCGGCGCGGAAAACCTGGTCATCAGCCGTGCCGAAGTACCCGCGGTGATCAACTGGGCCGGGGAGCGCAAGGATCTGGCGGCCTTCATGGAACGCATGCCGTTCAAGATCCCGCTGGACAGGCCGGTCAGTCAGCTTGCCGCCGGCGAAAAGCAAAAGCTCGAAATCGTCAAGCAGCTTTATCTCGGCCGCTCCTTCCTCGTTCTCGATGAGCCGACCTCGGTGCTGACGCCGGCGGAGGCAGACGAGATGCTCGGCATCGTGCGCGGGATGACCGAGCGCGGCGAACTCACCGTGCTGATGATTTCTCACAAATTCCACGAAGTGACGAAATTCGCCGATGCCGTCTCGATCCTGCGGCGCGGCAAACTGGTCGGCACCGGCAAGGTCGGCGAACTCTCCACATCGGATATGGCGGCGATGATGATCGGCGACGTCAAGCTCGCCGAACTCGACAGCCGCCTGCCGGTGGCGGAAGTGGCAAGACCGGTGCTGTCGGTAAACCGGGTGACAGCGCCGGATCGTTCCGGCCTGAAAACGATCGAAATCGACGAGCTCACGGTGCGCTCCGGCGAGATCGTCGGCATCGCCGGCATATCGGGCAACGGCCAGAAGGAGCTGACGGAAATTCTCTCCGGACAGCGCCCGACGAATACCGGCCGGGTCATGGTCAATGGCCAGGCTTACCGCGCCACCCGCGGCGAGACCCGCAAGAACAAGGTGCGTTTCATCCCCGAGGAGCCGCTGCAGAATGCCTGCGCGCCGAAGATGACGGTGAGCGAGAACCTTGCGTTCCGCACCTTCGACTTGAAGCCGGACGGCAAGGACGCGATCTGGCTGAACAGGGGCAGCATGAAGAAGCGTGCGTCGGCGCTGATCTCCGACTTCAAGGTCAGGACCGCCTCTTCCTCCTCGCCGATCGCAGCGCTTTCAGGCGGCAACGTGCAGCGGGCGGTGCTCGCCCGCGAGCTGACGGGTGATGTCGATCTGCTCATCGTCTCCAACCCGTGTTTCGGCCTCGATTTCTCGGCCGTCGCCGAGATCCGCGCCCGCATCATGAAGGCGCGCAATTCAGGTGCTGCCGTGCTGCTGCTCTCCGAAGACCTCGACGAACTGCTCGAAATGTCCGATCGCATCATGGTTATTTCGGAAGGCAGGCTGGTTTACGAGACACCGGCGCGTTCGGCCGATATCGGCGTGATCGGCGCCCACATGGCGGGGCATCACTGATGGTCGGGATCAAGGCCGAACCTTTCGCCTTTCCGGTCAGGCACGATGAGCTCGCCCTTATCGTCATCGACATGCAGCGCGATTTTGCCGAGCCCGGCGGCTTCGGCGCCAGCCTTGGCAACGATGTCAGCCGCATCACCAGGATCGTGCCGGATGTCAAACGGCTCATCCAGGGCTTCCGCAATGCCGGCCTGCCTGTGATCCATACGATGGAGTGCCACCGGCCTGATCTGTCCGACCTGCCGCCGGCCAAACGCGACCGCGGCAATCCTTCGCTCAGGATCGGCGACGAAGGCCCGATGGGCCGCATCCTGATCTCAGGCGAACCCGGCACGGCAATTCTTGCGGAACTTGCTCCTGTGAAAGGGGAAATCATCATCGAAAAACCCGGCAAGGGCGCCTTCTACGCTACCGAGCTTGGCGCCGTGTTGCGGCAGAAGGGCATCAGCCAGCTCGTCTTTTCCGGCGTCACCACCGAAGTCTGCGTGCAGACGACGATGCGAGAAGCAAACGACCGCGGCTATGAATGCCTGCTCGCCGAGGAGGCGACGGAAAGCTATTTCCCTGAATTCAAAGCCGCCGCCATCGCCATGATCCGCGCCCAGGGCGCTATCGTCGGCTGGACCGCCCATGTCGACGACATTCTGGAAAGCATTGCCAATGCCTGAAACGACCCGCGAACTGCTGACGTCAGGCGGCTGGAAGGAATTGGAATTCGGCCCTTTCCGCGAAAATGTCACCATTCACTGGATCCGCCCCTTCGAGGGCGATCAGCCGGGCGTGGCGCTGTTGAAATATAAGCCCGGCGCCTCCGTTCCCCGCCATCGCCACGAGGGGCTAGAGACCATCCTGGTGCTCGATGGTATTCAATCCGACGAGACGGGCGACTACATCAGCGGCAGTTATATCGTCAATTCACCCGGCAGCGAGCATTCGGTCTGGAGCGATACCGGCTGTGTCGTGCTCATCCAGTGGGACCGGCCGGTGAAGATACTCGAAGACGAAATCGAATAATGCCGTTCCTCACCTTCGAGAGTGCCTCGCGGTTTTAACTCGGCGCTGTCGCGAGTTGCTCTGCAGACGTGCTGGCGATCAGCATGACGATCTTCAATCCGGCTATGCCGCGCAAATCTTCGCCGTTGCGCCGTTTCGCGTGTCCTCCGCGGCTCCGATCGCCATTCCGGCGCGCCGTCCCTCATAGAAGGCATAGGGAGCCTGCCTTGGAGCCACACCATCGCCGATCTCGACGAAGGGGATAGCGAGTTCGGTCAGCTCCAAGGCGAGCCAGTTCGCGGCAACATTGGTGGTGGAGAAGACGAGGCTGTCGGCGCCGACCGTCTCGCGCTTTCCGGTCAGGTGGGAGACGAGGATTGCGGCATTGCCTTGCCAGCTCGCTATGCTGGTCTCCGTTCGGAATTGAACGCCGAGCATGCTGAGCGTCCGGCGCAGGGGAACGTCGGCGGAGGTGCGTTGCAGTTCCTTTCCGATGAGTGCGTCGGGTGTGACGAGCACGACTTCGTGCCCCTGCTCGGCGAGCTTCCAGGCCGTGCCGCAGCCTTTCCAGCCGCCGGTTTCGTCCACCACGACAACACGTTTGCCGAGCCTTGCCTGGCGGGCCATGACGCTTTCTGCAGAGAAGACATTTCCTTGCTCGATCCCGGCGAGCGACGGCCGGTCGGGCATAGCCTTCTGAAAGCCCGTTTCCTGCGGCAGTGATCCGGTCGCCACGATCACCACGTCGGCGCCGATCTCGGCGACGTCGCTTCCCTCGATATAGGTATTGAAACGAACCTCGACGCCGAGTTTTTCGAAGCGGGTTTCGTACCAGCGAATGAGGTCGAGTATCTGCGCGCGCCGGGGCTGCTCGCCGGCAAGGCGGAAAGCGCCGCCCAGCCGATCCGAGGCTTCCGCAAGAATAACCCGATGGCCTCGTTCGGCGGCCACGCGTGCCGCTTCCAAGCCGGCCGGCCCTCCCCCGACGACCAGCACGAGCTGAGGATTGTCGACAGGTTCGAACCGGTCGCCGCCCCATTCCGCCTCGCGCCCGACGGAAGGGTTGATCAGACAGCTGATCCAGTAGTCGCGCGACCGGCGGCCCCAGCACATCTGGTTGCAGGACAGACAGCCGCGGATATCTTCGGGCGTTCCCAAGCGCGCCTTGTTGGCAAGATGCGGGTCGGCGATCTGGCCGCGGACGATCGAGACTAGGTCCGCCGCCCCCTCCCCGAGCGTGATTTCCGCATTTTCGGGTGTTCGAATATGGCTTTCCGCCGTGACCAGCGCATGCCTCACCACCTGCTTCAGGCGTGCCGACAGCTCGACACCCAATCGCTCGGGATAAAGAAAGGTCGGCATCAGGCTGCCATAGTCGAAATATCCGCCCGAGCCGCAGGTCACGTAATCGATCAGCCTCTCTTCATCGAGGCCGGCAACGATTTCCGTCAACTGGTCGCGATTCAAGGCGGTCGGACAGCCCGGCTCGTCGCTGACGGTCAGCCCGATGATGAAATCAGGACCGCAGGCGTGCCGGATGCGGCTGAGGATTTCCCTGGAGAATCTCGTTCTGTTTTCGAGACTTCCACCCCAGCGATCCTCGCGGCGGTTATAGAAGGGTGTCCAGAACTGATCGAGAAGACCGCCATAGGCGGCCCAGACCTCGACGCCGTCAAAACCTGCCGCCCGACAGCGCAGCGCCGCCTTGACGAAGGCGTCGATGGTTTCCTCGATCTCGTCTTCCGTCATCGCATGCGAGCCGTCACTGTCATGATAGCTCGGTCCTCCCGAAGGCGACCAA
The DNA here is from genome assembly GCF_002531755.2 of Rhizobium acidisoli. Lineage (NCBI taxonomy): Bacteria > Pseudomonadati > Pseudomonadota > Alphaproteobacteria > Hyphomicrobiales > Rhizobiaceae > Rhizobium > Rhizobium acidisoli. Next base: position 372,071 of record NZ_CP035002.1, read on the forward strand.
TGCGGATGAAAGGAAAGATCGGAGTCTCCGTGGCTTCCGACATGATAGAGCTGCTGAACGATGACGGCCCCATGCTGCTTGACGCTGTCGGTCAGCCTCTTGAACGCCGGGATGACGGAGTCGTCCGATGTGCGGAAGTTGCCGCGCGTCAGCACGGTGGCCGGATGGACCGGCATCGGCTCGACGACGATCATCGCTGCCCCGCCGATTGCCCGTTCGACATAATAGGCCGTGGTCTGATCGCCCGGCAGCCCATTCACCGACATATTTGCCGTATGGGCGCCGAACACGATCCTGTTGCGCAGCCTATGGCCAGCAAGCGTGATCTCGGAGAAGGTCTTCGGAAAGGAGGTCGTCATCTTGGATCCTGGCGGGTTTCACAGTCTGCCGAGCGGATGCGCGGGCCTCGACGGCCCGCGCGTTTATCGTTCAGAGGGCGGCGGTGATTTTCTCCGCCACATCGGCGCTCAGCCACGACTTCCAGACCTCCGGATGCTCCTTGAAAAAGTGCACAGCGCCGTCGTCGCCGCCCGCCTGGGTATCGGTCATCCACGACATGACCGAACTGACGGTCTGATTGTCCCATGACCTCTTGCGGAGATAGTCTATCACGCCGGCATTTCCGCCTTCCGCCAGTTTCTGCGAGACCAGCGTCACGACATGGTCCTTCGGCCACTCGTTCTTCTTCGGATCGGGACAATCGGCAACGGTGTTGCAGCGCTTCCACTCCGCCGCATCATTGGGGACGCCGGCATCGAGACGCACCATGGAATATTTCCCAAGAAGGGCGGTCGGCGACCAGTAATAGCCCATCCAGCCCTCCTTGTGCTCATAGGCCCGCGCCATGGCGCCGTCGAGACCGGCCTGGGTTCCGGGATCGACGAGGTCGAAGCCCTTGGCCTCGCCGCCATGGGCCTTGAAAAGCTGGGCAGTGACGACCGAGCCGCCCGAACCCGTCGGGCCGTTGAAGACCGCTCCTTTCGCCGTATTCTCGGGCGCCGGGAAAAGCTCCGGATGCGCGAAGGCATCATCGACCGTCTTGATCTCGGGGTGAGCGTCGACGATGAATTTCGGTATATACCAACCCTGGATGCCGCCGTCGGACAAGGCCGGTCCGATATTTACAATTCTGTGCTCGTCGACGCCGCGTTTGACGATCTCAGGGACGAGATCGACCCAGGCCTCGCCGGCAATGTCGGGCTGGCCTTTTTCCACCATCGAGGTGATCGTCGGCACGGTATCGCCGGGCACGAACTCCACCTGACAGCCGAAACCGTGCTCGAGGATGAATTTGTCGACGTGGGCGAGAAGTTCGCCGCTTTGCCAGTTCATGTTGGCGACGGTGACGGTGCCGCAAGCGGCGTTGGCATTGGATGCGATGCCGGCGATCAACGCGACCGTCGAAATTGCGAGAAGATTCTTCATTATGTTCCCCTTTTGCGCTTTGGCATGTCTGCTTGGCGGGAGGGAATGGCGGTTTTCCGAGTCTCGGACCGCGCCTCCCAACGCAAATCGATGGTATTTGTCTTGGTTGCCGCGGTATTGTACGTTTAGGACAATTTCCATGGTCCGGAGGACCTTCGTTTGCAGCGCGACTACTCCCAGCTGGGGCCGAGCAAACCGCCGCCCGAGATCACCTCTCCGCTCAGAGTGGGGATCGTCGCGACACCGAATTTCACGCTGATGCCGCTTGCCTGCTTCACGGATTTTCTTCGGCTTGCAGGCGACGAAGGTGATTTCAGCCGGCGGATCTATTGTGACTGGGAGCTGCTGTCGCACAATCTCGATCCGATACGGTCGAGCTGCGGCCTGGAACTGACACCCGGCAGGACATACGGAAATCCCAGCGATTACGACTTCATCGTCGTGCACGGAGGCATACTCCATGCCGACCACAGGATCCCGCCGGAACTCTACGACTTCGTCACTGCGGCCGTTCGCAACGGCGTGCCGGTGGCCGGCAATTGTTCGGGAAGTTTCGTGCTGGCCGAGGCGGGCCTGCTCGCCGGGAAGAAATGCGCCGTCCATTTCACGCTGGCGGGGCTACTTCGCCAGACTTTTCCGGATATCACTCCCGTGACCGACCGGCCGGTCGTGGTCGACGGGAACGTCATCACCTGTCCCGGCGGATTGGCGTCGATCAAGCTTGCAATGTATCTGGTCTCGAATGCCTGCGGGGAATCCCGTGCCCACAAGGCGTTCCACTATCTCCTCGGCGATCACGGCTTCGACAGGCAAGGCGCGATCGAAGAGCCCGATCTCGGCATGAAGTGCGGGGATCGCCGCGTGGCGAATGCGATCGGGCTGATGCGGCAGAAGATGTACGAACTCTGTTCGCTCGCCGACATTGCGGCGAGTGTGGGTACATCGGAACGGGAGCTTTCCCGGCTTTTCCAAAAACATCTGCAGGTCGCTCCCGGCGAATATTGGCGCCAGATGCGCCTGAAAGCCGCAAAGTGGATGGTGCTCAACAGCGATCGGTCGATCGCCCAGATCGCCTATGAATGCGGCTTTACCGATTGCGCCCATCTGGTGAACTGGTTCAGACGCACCTATCACGTCACGCCTGCAAAACTCCGCAGATCGCATCGCGAATTGGGAGTGCGCTGACGGGAGCTGTTTCAGCCAACATCCCGCAAAAATTCCTCGGTCTCCATCAATTCTAGCTGGACGGAAAACCGATCGTGCAGAAGCTCCAGCGACGCGTCATAGGTGTCATCGGCGCTGCTGCAGACGGCGTCCTTCAGCACGATCACACGATAGCCGAGATCGATGGCGCCAAGTGTCGTTGCAAGCACACAGACATCGGTTTCACCGCCCGTAATCACAAGCGTATCGACCCGCTCCGATTGAAGGATCGGATGAAGGCGGCCGTCGATCCAGGGGGAATAGGTACGTTTGTCGAAGTGCCTTGCCGGCGGAACCAGTGACGCCAGCGATGCGGCCAGATCGACGAGGTCGCGCGGAAGATGCTCGCCGGTCATCATCCACCATTTCCGGTAATATTCCCGCCATTTCCCCGGCATCTCGTCCGCTTGATCGGGCGGCAGGAAGCGGGTAAAAATCGTTCGGGAGGGGTGCCGTCCGGCGAGTTCCTCGATCTGCGGCGAGACTCGCGCCATCCAGGGCACATGCCACGGCGTGTCTTCGGCAAACATCCGCTGCATGTCGACGCAAAGGTGCCGCCACTCGCCGATCTCGCCCATCACATCCTCCGTTCTCCGGCGTCAACCTCCGCCTGCGGCGAAAGTTCCGGTAGCTGGCGGAAGTTCCGAAGCTTTTCAGGCGACCGCGTCTGGAGCGATCGTCAGCGATCCGGCGGCGCTCTCAGGTTCCCGGAAACAGTCGAGTTCGCGCAGAGGAACCGGTTTGGAGAAGAAATAGCCCTGGAGGTCGGTGCAGCCGAGGGCGGCCAGAAAGTCGCGTTGATATTCTGTTTCAACCCCTTCCGCCGTCGTCGAGATGCCGAGGTTGCGGCTGAGCGCGACGATGGCGCCGATGATCGCTGCCCCATTTGCCTTTGTGCCAAGCAGCGAGACGAATGATCGATCGATCTTGATGCGGTCGATGTCGAAGCGCATCAGGTGGCTAAGGCATGAAAAGCCGGTTCCGAAATCATCCAGCGAAATCTGAATACCCCGGCTGCGCAGCGACTTCAGCACCGAATAGACGTCGGAATTATCCTCGATCAGCGAAGATTCGGTGAGCTCCAGCTCAAGCCGCGACGGCGGCAGCCCGCTCTCTTCAAGCACGGCGAAAACTTCCTCGGCAAAATTCGGCCGCCGCAACTGGGCGGGCGACACATTAACGGCAACAAACGTATCGTCAGGCCATTTGCAGGCGGCTCGGCAGGCTTCGCGCAACACCCAGAAACCGAGAGCGTCGATGAGGCCGCCCTCCTCGGCGACAGGGATGAAGCTGGCGGGCGTCAACAACCCGCGCTGGCTGTGACGCCAGCGCACCAGGGCCTCTGCGCCCGAGGCAGAATATCCGCCCTCGGCGCGGTGCACCGTCTGGTAATAGACCTCGAGCGAACCGAAGTCCGGCCTGTTTGCAATGGCATCCGAGCGTGGACCGGCGGATGAGGCCGTGCCTTTGGCCAGAACTTCGCGCAATTCGTTCTTGAGAATGTCGCGCGCGTTTCTGCCGCCGTCCATGGACGGCGAATAGACCCGCCATTGACCTCTCCCGCCCATCTTTGCTTCGTAGAGGGCGACGTCGGCATAGCGCATGATGTCGTCGGCATTCCGGCCGGCATCCGGCACGACGGTGACGCCGATCGAGCCGCCGACGCGGGCGACCGCCTCGCCGCGCAAAAGCGGGAAGGGCTTGCCAAGTTCGGCAACGATCGCCTCGCAGATTGCCGGCAAAACTTGATCATAATCTTTGATGTCCCGGAGAAGCAGCGCAAATTCGTCGCCTCCGAGCCGGGCAAGCGTGTCGCCTGGACGCAGTATGGAGCGGATTCGCTCCGCAGCCATCCTGATGAGTTCATCGCCGGCTGCATGGCCGAACGTGTCATTCACGGCTTTAAAGCGGTCGAGGTCGAGAAGCGCAACGGCCGAGCGCTCGGTCGAATTCCGGGTCTCGGCCAGGCACGCGTCGAACCGCATCGCAAACAATGCCCGATTGGGAAGGTCCGTCAGCACATCATGCAAGGCAAGCTGGCGGGCATGCAGCTCGCTTTTCTTCAATTCGCCGAGACTGCTTCGCAGGCGCACAAGCAGCACCGAAAACAGGACCGCGATCACCAGGGCTGCGATCGAAAGCGCCGGCATCAAACGGCCGATGACCCTCGAACCCGGAAGATCGGGCCGCCAGACGATGAAGCCGATCGGTTCGCCGTTTGCCGTCGCGTCGATCTGAAACGCGACCTCGTTCTCGTCGGCGTCGGCGGTGCGCGCGAAGCGCGCGCCGTTGAGCCCCTGTTGCCGGCTCAATTCGTCGAGCGCCGCACCATCGATAAACCGAACGACAATCAGGAACTGCCGCATCGGCTGCTGCCGACCCCGATCGGCGTCGTTGATGGCGACGACGCCGACGATCGTCGGGCGGCCTTCCAGCCGCATCAGATTGGCCAACGCACGGTTGGAGCCGGCGGCACTCGCAAGGCGGCTTTCCATCGAGGCCGGCGTTCGTTCGGACGCCGTCCCTTGTCTTACCCCCAGGCGGGCATCTTGAAGGAGAGGCAGAAACAGAGGTTTCATCCAGCGATAACGCTTTTCCGTCTGGGCGTCCGCCAGCATGAGCAGCTGGGCCTTCTCGTCGACAACAAAAGCCTGGTCGTAGCCGAAAGCGGACATTGCGGTCTGGCTGATCGCACTGCCGGCTGCTGCCGTCAGGACGGCGTCGAGACTGGAGGAGCCCCCGGTTGAACGGGCGGCAGGATAAACGCGGGTGAGATAACCGTTGCCGAACTGGCCGATAACATGTGCGACCTGATCGACCTGCTCCCGCAGCCGCGCATTCACCAGCTGGCGCTGGCGATCAAGGGCGGCGGCATCGCTTTCGGTTCCTGCCCACAGCGCCGATAAAACGACGAGACCAATCGCTCCAAGCCCGCTGACGGCGATCAGAAAGAGAATCCTTCCCGAGGCGATCCAGGATTGCTGAAACGTATTGGAGCTGGAAGGAACAACGATGTGCAAGCCTAAACCCCTGACACCACCACACGGGCGCATGCGTCGACGCTAACAAAGAAGCGTTCACGTAGAATTAAAAGCTAGGGCGCACTATGGGCGAGATCGATTACGCCCCAAGGAGCTCCCGACGATGCTGCGCATATCCCTTCAGACGATGTTGCGCGCAGCGCTGATGGCGGGCGGGCTGGGTATCTTCTTGGCCGCAGCCTTGCCATTACAGGCGGCCGCGCAAGATCAGATGCCGATGCGAATTGCCGTCGAAGGCGCATTTCCGCCCTTCAACTATCTCGATGCCAACAACAAGCTTCAGGGTTTCGACATCGATATCGCCAATGCGCTTTGCGAGGTCGGCAAGTTCGAATGCCAGTTCATCATCGAGAAATGGGACGATATCATCCCCAATCTCGTCGCCGATAAATACGATGCGATCATCTCGTCCATGTCGATGAGCCTCGAGCGGCGGCAAAAGGTTGCCTTCACGGAGAAATACTACAACAGCCCGTCGGTATTCATCGCCCGGAAAGATTCGCCGATCAGCGATGTCAGCCCCGCTGCCCTCAGCGGCAAAATCCTCGGGGTAACGTCGTCGACGGCGCAGGAATCCTACGCCAACCATCTTTATCCGGAGATGAAAAAGAAGGTCTTCCGGTCTTCGCCTGAATTGTACAAGGGATTGTCGGACGGCAGCGTCGATATCATCCTGGAGGACAAACTCGCCATTTACGACTGGATCGCCAATACGAAGGCTGGAACTTGCTGCGAGTTCAAAGGACCGGATCTGGTCGACGTCACATATTTCGGTGAAGGTGCCGGTATCGCGCTGCGCCTGGATGACAAAGAACGCCTTACGCGCTTGAACGAAGCGTTGAAGACCATCAAGGCGGACGGGACCTATGACATGATCAACGCAAAATATTTCCCATTCAGCATCGAGTAGTTTGCCGATAGATTCTTAGTCAGTGAGAGATTCAAAATGTTGCAGCGCCGCGCATCTGAAAAGAAGCGCGGCGCTGCAAGTTTGGTCTCCAGTCTTTGGCGCTAGGCGGCTTTCGCCACCTCGCCGTGCGGATCGAGAACGAATTTCGTCGCCGCTCCGTGGTCGAAGCTCTCATAGCCTGCGGCAGCTTCGTCGAGCGGAATGACCTTGGCGTTGACGATATCGGCAATCGGCAGCCGGTCGTGCAGGATCGCCTGCATAAGCTGCCGATTATACTTGAGCACCGGCGTCTGGCCGGTGTGGAAGGACTGCGCCTTGGCCCAGCCGAGGCCGAAGCGGAGCGACAGATTGCCGTGTTTGGCAGCATTGTCGACGGCGCCCGGATCCTCGGTGACGTAGAGGCCCGGAATACCGATCGAACCTGCGGCGCGGGTGATCTCCATCATCTGATTGAGCACGATCGCCGGCTGTTCGCCGCCCGAATGGCCGCGCGCCTCGAAGCCGACCGCGTCGATAGCACTGTCCACTTCATTGCTGCCGACGACCTGGGCGATCATGTCGCCGAGGCGGTCGCTCTTGGAGAGATCGATCGGTTCGAAACCGACCTTTGCCGCATGCGCCAGGCGATCCTTGTTGAAGTCACCAATCATGACGACGGCGGCGCCGAGGATGCGCGCCGAAGCGGCAGCCGCAAGGCCGACAGGGCCGGCGCCTGCGACGTAGACGGTCGATCCGACCCCGACGCCTGCGCGCACCGCGCCATGGAAGCCGGTGGGCAGAATATCGGAGAGCATGGTGAGATCGCGGATCTTCGCCATCGCCCTGTCCCGATCGGGGATTTTGAGCAGATTGAAATCGGCGTAGGGAATGGTGACGTAGCGCGCCTGTCCGCCGATCCAGCCGCCCATGTCGACATAACCGTAAGCGCCGCCGGCGCGGGCCGGATTGACCGTCAGGCAGACGCCGGTATCCTGGGACTTGCAGCAGCGGCAACGGCCGCAGGCGACATTGAACGGCACCGAGACGATATCGCCGATGTCGAGCATCTCGACGTCGACGCCTTTCTCGATGATCTCGCCGGTGATTTCATGACCGAGCACCAGGCCTGGCATTGCCGTCGTGCGGCCGCGGACCATGTGCTGGTCGGAGCCGCAGATATTGGTGGAGATCACCTTCAGGATGACGCCGTGCTCGATGCGGCGGCCGTCGGGCGCTTCCAGCTTCGGGTCGTCGATGTCGCGAACTTCGACCTTGCCCGGCCTCAAATAAACGACGCCTCTATTCTTGCTCATGGATTCCTCCCATTCGTTGAATGCCTCGATCTGCAACCGATGCAATCGATGGCAATTTTTCCTCCGGCCTGCCTCCTCTGCAGCCCGGTATTCACAACGCCGCATCGGGCGATATTCGAATTTCGCAAATAGGCGGGGACAGATTGGATGGAGGGGAAGAGTGAAGACGACGGGTCTGGCCTGTCGTTTCCGCTCGTCATCGCCGCCGCAATCCGCCGATTTGCTGCGCAAAGAGCTGGTTTCGGACTCCAGAACCTCCTTTCGATTCATCTTGGAATCTTCGGTCGGCCTTCCAACGGTTCTGTCGCCAGTGACGAGCGCCTTGAACATCACAAACAAACCATGCCCGGCGGAAAACAGCGCCCGAAAAAACGACATGGGCGCAACTCAAAGACGACAGTCGGAAAACTGCGATAGCTTGCCGCCGGAAGATATGAGTTGATCCCCGGAATAGGGCGGTTTTCCGGATCGGTTCAGAAGTTTGAATTACAGCTCTCCGATCAAATGACTTGAGCGATGCAGGGTTTCTCCGCCGGTTGTCGCGCTGTGATCGCCTCTGTCCGACCAGCGGCGGATGCCGTTGCCAATCGTGATTGGACATCGGCTGCGACCTGAGCCACGCTATTTTTGGGAGCGGACCATCTATTTTTCTCGGAGATAGGAGGCCGAAATGGAACAGTATGCACTGGAGCAGTTGAAAACGATTGCGAAGGTCAGCACGACCTGCAAGCGCCTTGAACTAACGCGGCGCGAACGGATTCTACGGTGGGCCGAAAGTCTCGAACGCAGCCCTAGACCGTTTCTTAAGACGCTTCACGAAACAGAATATCAGCCGATCGCAGATCGCATTGCCATGCGGGATGACGACACGCCGATCTCGGTCGCATTCGCTGATCCCATTCTGCGGGCAGCAGGAATGGAAGATGATAGTTACGGAGAAGCCAAACGGTTCTTCGAACTCAGCGACGGGGAATTGCACGAGCTTGTCTGCTTCTGTCATTTTGGTGAACGCGTTAGCGCCGCAACGGTCGCTCGCCGCGTGCGCAAGATGGCAGATCCCAAACCAAGCGGATTTTTCGCTCAGCTTCGTGCGTTCTTCGGCTAATCGAGGCTAAAGACTACATGACGCTGTAAAGCCGGCTCTAGCGGTCGCGTGACCGCTGGCTGCGGCTGACGTCGATTGCCGTGTGCCAGAACACCGCCCCGAGGATGACCGCGCCGCCGAAATAGGTGGCGACCGGCGGCTGCTCGGAAAACAGCAGCCAGACCCAGAAGGGCGTCAGCACGATTTCCATCGTGCCGATCAGCGCCGCTTCTGCCGGCGGCATCCGCTTTGCGCCGGCGAGGAAGAGCACCAGCGCCAGCGAAAAATTGGTGGCGCCGAAGGCGGCAAGAACGATCCAGTTGTGCAGGTCGAGCGAGCCGACCGAACCGAACGGCGCGAAGATGACGAGGGTCAGGAAAGCGCTGACGACAGTTGGCGGCAGGCTCGGCACGCCGGGATTGATGCGCGGAATGATGATGACCAGCGCGAAGGACGCGGTCATGCCGAGCGCTAAGAGGTCTCCCCAGCCGGTGCCGCCGCCGATCGACGAGGCGACGATGACGCCGACGCCGAAGAGGGATACGGCGCCGGCGATCAGCGTCCGCCTGGCGACCCTCTCTTTGAGGATAAGCCAGCCGAATAGCGCCGCAATGAAGGGCGTCGTTGCATAGATCATCGTCACATTGGCGACGGTGGTCATGTAGAGCGCCCCGATGAAGCATCCCTGACTGAAGGTCTGGCATGCGATCATCGCAAGACCGGAGGGATGGAAGACGGAACGCCATTGCCGCCGCGAGATGCCCCCTTCGAGGAAAAGGCAGGGGATCAGCAGGAACAGGCCTCCGAACAACGACCGCCAGGCGATCGCCGTCCATACGTCGGTCGTCAGCAGCCGCGAGTAAACGCCGCTCGCACTCCAGGCGAGCGTCGCGGCAACGATGAGAAGCACACCCTTCTCGTGCTCGCTGCCTGCGAGGCGCGTGGTCGGATTTTCAATGGTCACGCAGATGGTCTCAAAGAAGGAAGTCGAACGCCGCTCATTTCTGCGCCAGCAATTGACATAAGACAAACGAATAGTAGAGATAGCTCTTATCGATTTTTTCTATGGCTGTCTCATGCATGAACCAATCGAGAGCGACCTTCTGAGGACCTTCCTGGTCGTCGCCGAGACGTCGAATTTCTCCGCGGCTGCCCAACGCATCGGGCGGACGCAGTCCGCCGTCAGCACCCAGATCAAGAGGCTCGAGGCGGCGATCGGCGAGATCCTTTTCGAGCGCGGCGCCCGCGGCGTGCTGCTGACCCGCCAGGGCATCCAGCTGGTGCCCTATGCCCGCAGGGTGATCGATCTTCTAAACGAGGCCGCCGCGACGATCCGCAGCAAGCCACTCGACGGGCCGGTGCGGATCGGGATTCCCGAGGAATACAGCCAGACGGTGCTGCCTGCAGCCCTGGCGGCTTTCGCCGTGCGCCATCCGGCGGTCGAGGTCACGGTGTCCTGCGACTATACGGTCCGCAACCTCGCCGCCTTGGAACGGGACGAACTCGATCTCGCCGTCGTTTTCGACTGGAGCGATCAGAACAAGGGGGAGGTCCTGTGCATCGATCCCACAGTCTGGGTGACATCGATGGTCCATCGGCTGCACGACATCGATCCGCTGCCCGTTGCGACCTATCGCAATTCCACCTGGTCACGCGATTTTGCGCTCCGCTCGCTGGAACAGATCGGCCGCAGCTACCGGATCGCCTTCATCGCCGATACCGGCTCGGGGCTGAAGAACGCGGTGACTGCAGGCCTTGCCGTCACCACGCTCTCCCGCAGCAGCATCCCGCCCGGCTGCCGGGAACTGACCGCCGAAGACGGCTTTCCACCGGTCGATTCCTCGAAGGTCGTGCTTCGCCGGAGCACTTTCCGTTCCAGCGAGGCCGTTCGGGAACTCGCCGAAATGGTGCGCGAGGCCTTCCAGCCTATGGCGGCGCCGGCGATGGCGTGATGCGGCGGCGCAGGCGGCGCCGGGTTTCGGATGCGCTCTCGGAAAAACTCGCCCGGTAGCTTCTCGCAAAGGCCGAGGCCGAATTGAAACCGGTCGCCGCCGCGATGTCGGCGAAGGAGGCTGTCGTTTCGATCACCTTGCGGCGCGCCGCATTCAGCCGCAGCGCCAGATAATGCACATGCGGCGGCGCGCCGATGCTCTGCTGGAAAAGATCCTGCAGATGCCGGGCGCTGATGCCTATCCTGCGGGCGAGCCGCGTGAGAATCAGCGGCTGCTCGATATGTTCCTCCATCAACCGCACCGCCTGTGTCACGCGGGGATCATGCATACGCAGTCCCGCAGACAGCGGTTCGTCGACATGGAAGGAAGGCTGCTCGTAACGAAACAGCCGGCTGACCTCGAGCGCCAGCGAATAACCCTGCCGCTGCCGGATCACCTCCAGCATCAGGTCGACGGTCGGCAGTGAACCTGATGTCGTCAGCCGCTTGCCGTCGATGACGAAGCGGTCCTTGACGGCTCTGACCTCGGGATAGGCCAGCGCAAAATCCTCGTAATCCTCCCAGTGGACGGTCGCCGGCAGTCCGTCGAGCAGGCTTGCCTCGGCCAGCAGCCATGTGCCGGACTCGATGCCGGCAATGATCGTGCGGTGACGGGCCGCCTGCGAGAGCTGCATCTTCAGCGCCGGCGTCGCGCTGCGGCGCCAGTTGTAACTGGCCAGCACGAAAAGCGGCGTCTCCTCGGTCGTCGCCCGGAAGGTGCCCTCGGCCGGGATGGCGATCGCGCTGGTGGTCGGCACCGGCGCGCCGTCCGGCGTCAACAGCCGCCAGCGATAGAGTTCGCTGCCGGCGATGCGGTTGGCGCCGCGCAGCGGCTCGATGACCGACGCGATCAGGATCAGGTTGGTCTCCGGCAAGACAAGAAGGTCGATATCGAGCCGTTCCGTTGATCGCTGCAGCAAGGTCATCTCCTCTTGTTCCGATAATGTATCGATAGCTTCCGAGAATGCAAAGCATCTCAGCCGATCCTGCCGCGTAATGGCTGACAAGACGGGGAGAACAAAATCATGCCTCTTGCGATGAACCGCGATGTCTTCATCACCTGCGCCGTCACCGGCGCCGGCGATACGGTTTCCAAATCCAGCCATGTTCCCATCACTCCCAAGCAGATCGCGGATTCCGCGGTTGACGCCGCCAAGGCTGGGGCGGCCGTTGTTCACTGCCATGTCCGCGATCCGGAAACGGGGGCTGCCAGCCGCCGCAACGATCTCTACAGGGAAGTCACCGAGCGCATCCGCTCGGCCGATATCGACGTCGTCCTCAATCTCACCGCCGGCATGGGCGGGGACCTGGTCTTCGGCAATGTCGAAAGCCCCCTTCCCCTCAATCCGACAGGCACCGACATGGCGGGCGCCAGCGAGCGGGTCAGCCATGTCGCCGAATGCCTGCCCGAGATCTGCACGCTCGACTGCGGCACGATGAACTTCAACCTCGGCGACTATGTCATGACCAACACGCCGGCCATGCTGCGGGCCATGGCGAGGAAGATGACCGATCTCGGCGTGCGGCCGGAGATCGAGGCCTTCGATACCGGCCATCTCTGGTTCGCCAAGCAGCTCGCCGAGGAAGGCCTGATCGAAGACCCGGTGCTGATCCAGCTCTGCATGGGCATTCCATGGGGCGCGCCCGACGACCTCAACACCTTCATGGCGATGGTCAACAACCTGCCTCAGAGCTGGACCTTTTCGGCCTTTTCGATCGGCCGCAACGCCATGGCCTATCCGGCCGCGGCGGTTCTGGCCGGCGGCAATGTGCGCGTCGGCCTTGAAGACAACCTCTTCGTCGGCAAAGGCCAGCTCGCCACCAATGCGCAGCTCGTCGAAAAGGCGGTGCAGGTGGTCGAGGGCATGGGTGCGCGCATCATCGGACCGGAAGATGTGCGCAACAAGCTGAAGCTGACGAAACGCTGAGGATATCATGACCAAGATCAGCAAGGCGGCCTGTATCGGCGGCGGCGTCATTGGCGGCGGATGGATTGCCCGTTTCCTGCTGGCCGGCATCGACGTCGATGTGTTCGACCCGCATCCGGAAGCAGGCCGCATCGTCGGCGAGGTGATCGCCAACGCCGAAAAAGCCTATGCCATGCTGACCGGCGCACCGCTGCCGCCGCGAGGCAGGCTGCGCTTCTGCCCGACGCTCGCGGAAGCCGTCGCTGACGCCGACTGGATCCAGGAAAGCGTGCCGGAGAGGCTCGACCTCAAGCGCCGCGTGCTGACCGAGATCGACGCCGCGGCCCGCCCGGATGCGCTGATCGGCTCGTCCACGTCGGGGTTGCTGCCGACCGATCTGCAGCGCGACATGACGCATCCCGAACGCCTGTTCGTCGCCCACCCTTATAATCCCGTCTATCTGCTGCCGCTGGTCGAAATCGTCGGCGGCGCAAAGACCTCGCCGGCGACCATCCAGGCGGCGATGGAAAGACTGCCGCCGATCGGCATGAAGGGCGTCCACATCGCCAAGGAGATCGAAGCCTTCGTCGGCGACCGGCTGCTCGAAGCGCTCTGGCGCGAGGCCCTGTGGCTCATCCATGACGATATCTGCACCGTCGAGACGCTCGATGATGTCATCCGCTACTCCTTCGGCCTGCGCTGGGCGCAGATGGGCCTGTTCCAGACCTACCGTATCGCCGGCGGCGAAGCCGGGATGCGTCACTTCCTCGCCCAGTTCGGTCCCTGCCTTGCCTGGCCCTGGACCAAGCTCACCGATGTCGTCGATCTCGACGACGCTCTGATCGAAAAGATCGGCGAGCAGTCCGACGAGCAGGCGGGCGGCCTTTCGATCCGCGCGCTCGAACGCATCCGCGACGAAAACCTCGTCGGCATCCTGCAGGCGCTGAAGGGCGGCGACGGCGGCAAGGGCTGGGGCGCCGGCAAGCTGCTGAAGGATTTCGAGCAATCGCTCTGGGCAGACGGCGGCGGCGCGACGAAGTCGTTCGACCCGTCGAAGCCGCTGAGGCTCGTCGAGACGAAGGTCAGCCCCGCCTGGGTCGACTATAACGGCCATATGACCGAGCACCGCTACCTGCAAGTCTTCGGCGATACATCGGATGCATTGCTGCGCTTGATCGGCGTCGATCTCGCCTATGTCGAGGCGGGGCAGAGCTATTATACGGTGGAAAGCCACATCCGCCATCTCGGCGAGGCAAAGCTCGGCCAGGCGATCCATTCGACCTGCCGAATCCTGTCGGTCGACGAAAAGCGGCTGCATCTCTTCCATACCCTCTACGACACGGCGACGGGCGAAGCTCTCGCAACCGCCGAGCAGATGATGCTGCATGTCGACAGCAAGGTGGGCAAGGCCGCGCCGGCGCCGGCCGCCGTGCTCGACAAGGTCAAGGCGATCGCCAGCGCCCATGCGGCGTTGGCGCTGCCCGAAGGTGCTGGCCGTTCCGTCGGCCAGAAACGCTAGGAGATAGGGCATGGATTTCGGTCTCAGCCAGGAACAGGAAATGATCGTCGAGACGGTTCGCGCCTTCGTCGAGACCGAGATCTATCCGCATGAGAACGAGGTCGAGCGGACCGGCATCGTCCCTCCGGAACTTGGCCGCGAGATCCAGCGCAAATGCATCGATCTCGGCTTCTACGCTTGCAATTTCCCAGAGGAGATTGGCTGCGCCGGCCTCGACCATGCCACCTTCACGCTGGTCGAGCGGGAGCTCGGTCGCGGTTCTCTCGGGCTGACGGTTTTTTTCGGCCGTCCCTCCGGCATCCTGATGGCCTGCGAGGGTGAGCAGCGCGAGCGTTATCTGCTGCCGGCAGTGCGCGGCGACAAGATCGACGCGCTCGCCATCACCGAGCCGGATGCCGGTTCCGATATGCGCGGCATGAAATGTGCTGCCCGCCGCGACGGCGGCGACTTCGTGCTGAACGGCACGAAACACTTCATATCCCATGCCGATGTCGCCGATTTCGTCATCGTGTTTGCCGCGACGGGTGAGGAGGAAACGCCGAAGGGGATCAAGAAGAAGATCACCGCCTTCCTCGTCGATCGCGGCACGCCGGGCTTCGAGATCCTGAAAGGCTATGATTCCGTTTCGCATCGGGGTTACCACAACTGCACGCTTAGTTTTACCGATTGCCGGATCCCCGAAGCCCAGGTGCTGGGCGAAGTGCATCGCGGCTTCGATATCGCCAATCAATGGCTCTACGGCACACGGTTGACGGTTGCCGCCACCTGCGTCGGCCGGGCGCGGCGCGTCTTCGAAATGGCCCTGCCCTATGCCGCCGAGCGCAAGCAGTTCGGCAAGCCGATTGGCGCCAATCAGGGTGTCTCGTTCAAGCTTGCCGACATGATCACCGAGATCGACGCGGCCGAGTGGCTGACACTGTCAGCCGCCTGGCGGCTCGATGCCGGCCTTCCGGCAGACCGGCAGATCGCTTCGGCCAAGCTCTACGCCTCCGAAATGCTCGCCCGCGTGACGGATGAGGCGATCCAAATCTTCGGCGGCATGGGCCTGATGGACGACCTGCCGCTTGCCCGCTTCTGGCGCGATGCCCGCGTCGAGCGCATCTGGGACGGCACGTCGGAAATCCAGCGGCATATCATCAGCCGCGACCTGCTTCGGCCCTTGGGAGCGTGAGCCGATGAGATCCCGCCCACTCGACCGCCTGCTCAGACCGCAAACGATCGCCGTCTTCGGCGGTCGCGAGGCGCGCCGGGTAATCGAGCAGTGCGACCGCATGGGCTTCTCAGGCAAGATCTGGCCCGTCCATCCCAAACTCGACGAGGTGCTCGGACGGCCGTGTTATCGCTCGGTCGCCGATCTGCCTTCGGCTCCGGACGCCGCCTTCGTCGGCGTCAACAGGACGCTCACCGTCGAGATCGTGCGCAGCCTTTCTGCGGCCGGAGCCGGCGGCGCGGTCTGTTATGCATCGGGCTTCAGCGAGGCGACGGCGGAACTTGCCGATGGCGCCGACCTGCAGCAGGCGCTGCTTTCGGCGGCCGGCAACATGCCGATCCTTGGGCCCAATTGCTACGGGCTGATCAACGGTCTCGACGGCGCGCTGCTCTGGCCCGATCAGCACGGCATGAAGCGCATCGAATGCGGCGTGGCGATCCTCACACAGTCTTCCAATATCGCCATCAACCTGACCATGCAGACCCGCGGGCTGCCGATCGCCTATGTGGTCACGGCCGGCAACCAGGCGCAGACATCGCTTGCCGACGTCGCCTGCGCGTTGATCGAGGATCCGCGTGTCACCGCGGTCGGCCTTCATGTCGAAGGTTTCGGCGATGTCTCCGGTCTCGAACGCCTTGCCGCCATTGCCCGGCAGTCCAAGAAGCCGGTGGTCGTGCTGAAGGTCGGCAGATCCGAGCAGGCAAAGCAGGCTGCGGTGTCGCACACCGCTTCGCTCGCCGGCAGCGATGTGGTGGCGGATGCCGTGCTTGCCCGCCTCGGCATCGGCCGTGTCCAGAGCCTGCCGGCATTGCTCGAAACCCTGAAGCTGCTGCATGTCGCCGGCCCCCTGCCAGGCCGGTCGATTTCGTCGATGAGCTGCTCGGGTGGCGAAGCTTCGCTGATGGCGGATGCCGCCATCGGCCGCAATATCGAATTCCCGGCGCTGCAGCCGCAGCAATTGCCGCGCCTGCGGCGGGTTCTCGGCGAGATGGTGACGCTCTCCAATCCGCTCGACTACCACACTTTCGTGTGGGGTGATTTCGCCCGCCAGACCGAAGCCTTCAGCGCCATGTTCAAAGGCGGTTATGCCCTCAATTTGGTCGTCCTCGACTTCCCGCGGTGCGACCGCTGCGATGCGTCCGAATGGGCAATGACGGCAGATGCGGTCATCACTGCCGCCTCTGCCACCGGTGCGCTGGCCGGCCTTCTCGCGACGCTTCCGGAGAATATGCCCGAACCTGTCGCCGATCGGCTGATGGCCAATGGCATCGTCGCCTTCTCGGGCATCGACGAAGCCATCGTTGCAGCGGAGGTCGCAGCCGGCATCGGCCAAGCTTGGCAAGCCCCGCCTCCCCTGCCGCTGCTCGACGTGCCGTCCATGGACGGTGAGATCGAGACGCTGACAGAAGCTGATGCGAAGACGGAGCTTGCTGCCTGCGGCCTCCCCGTTCCCTGGGGGCTGCAGGCTTTTTCTCCCCATGAGGCCGCCGAGCAGGCCGAACGGCTCGGTTTTCCGGTCGTGCTGAAAGGTCTCGGCATTGCGCACAAGACCGAAGCCGGCGCCGTTGCGCTCAACCTCAGGAATAGTCAGGCCGTCTCGACCGCCGCGACGGCAATGCCGTCGAATGCCGGTTATCTCGTCGAGAAGATGATCGATCCGCCGGTCGCCGAGCTCATCGTCGGCGCCATTCGCGATCCGGTCTTCGGTTTGTCGCTCACCTTGGGAGCGGGCGGAATCTTCGTCGAATTGCTTGAGGATTCCGTCATCTTGCCGCTTCCGGCCACCAAAACCGAAATTCACGCGGCGATTTTGCGCCTCAAACTGGCAAAATTGATCTATGGCTATCGCGGGCGGCCAAAAGGCGATCTCGACGCCGTGGTCGCCGCTATCGCAGCAGCGGCGGATTATGTCGTAAAGAACGCGGCATGCCTGGAGGAACTGGACATTAATCCGTTGATGGTTCTTCGCGAAGGGCGCGGTGTTGCCGCAGTCGATGCCCTCATACGACGGAGGAGGTAGCATAGGTTGAGCGACCACATTCGCACACGACATGACGGCGCAGTGCTCGAAGTCGTCATCGACCGGCCGAAGGCGAACGCCATCGACCTTGCGACCAGCCGTGCGCTGGGACTGATCTTCCGGGATTTCCGCGACGATCCTGAATTGCGCGTCGCCGTGGTCTCGGGCGCCGGTGAGAAGTTCTTTTGCGCCGGATGGGACCTGAAGGCGGCCGCATCAGGCGATGCGGTCGACGGCGATTACGGTGTCGGCGGCTTCGGCGGGCTGCAGGAATTGCGCGACCTCAACAAGCCGGTCATTTGTGCGGTCAACGGCATCTGTTGCGGCGGTGGACTGGAGATCGCCCTTTCGGCCGATTTGATCCTCGCCGCCGAACATGCGACGTTCGCACTGCCGGAAATACGCTCCGGCACGGTTGCCGATGCGGCGTCGATCAAGCTGCCGAAGCGCATCCCCTATCACATCGCCATGGACATGCTTTTGACGGGACGCTGGCTCGATGTTCAAGAGGCGCATCGCTGGGGCTTCGTCAACGAGGTCCTGCCGGCCGGCCAGCTGATGGAGAGAGCCTGGGAGCTTGCCCGGCTGCTCGCAAGCGGGCCGCCGCTCGTCTATGCGGCCATCAAGGAAATCGTGCGCGAAGCGGAGGGTTCGACGTTCCAGACTGCCATGAACAAGATCACCAAACGGCAGTTTGCAACCGTCGACCGCCTCTATTCGAGCGAAGACCAATTGGAAGGCGCTCGCGCCTTCGCGGAAAAGCGCAACCCCATTTGGAAAGGACAATAAGCAGGCGGCAGCAACCGCAATGTTTCCCGCATGATGCGGGCACCGGAGGTGGAGAGGAAACCGCCTGCGATCCTGCCCGGAAGTTCTGTCAACGCACCATAAAGAAGGAACTGGGGAATGAACGACTATACGAAATATCTTGCAAGTCGCGTCACTGCGGGCGGGCTCAGCCGCCGCGAATTCATGGGACGCGCCATGGCGGCGGGCATCACACTTGCCGTCGCCGACAAGCTCTTCACCGAACGCGCCGAGGCCGCCGAACCGAAGCGTGGCGGCCATCTGAAGCTTGGCCTCGAAGGCGGTGCCGCCACCGATTCCAAGGACCCGGCGAAATTCCTGTCGCAGTTCATGTTCTGCGTCGGCCGTTGCTGGGGCGACATGCTGGTTGAGTCAGACCCGCTGACCGGTGCCGCCGTGCCGGCGCTCGCCGAATCCTGGGAGCCGTCGAAAGACGCGGTGACCTGGACCTTCAAGATCCGCAAGGGCGTCAAGTTCCACGACGGCAAGGAACTGACGATCGACGACGTCGTCGCGACGCTGAAGCGCCACACCGATAAAAAGTCGGAATCCGGGGCGCTCGGTGTCCTCGGCTCGATCAAGGAGATCAAGGCCGACGGCGGCAACCTGGTGCTGACACTCAGCGAAGGCAATGCCGATATGCCGCTGCTGCTTTCCGACTACCATCTGGTCATCCAGCCGAATGGTGGTGTCGAGGATCCCCTCGCCTCGATCGGCACCGGCCCCTATAAGCTGACGAGCTTCGAAGCGGGCGTGCGGGCCACCTTCGAAAAGAATAAGGACGACTGGCGCAGCGACCGGGGTTATGTCGATTCGATCGAGGTCATCGGCATGAACGATGCGACCGCGCGCATCGCCGCACTTTCGTCCGGCCAGGTGCACTATATCAACCGCGTCGATCCGAAGACCGTCAATCTGTTGAAACGCGCGCCGAACGTCGAGATCCTCTCGACCGCCGGCCGAGGCCACTACGTCTTCATCATGCATTGCGACAAGGCGCCGTTCGACAATAACGACCTGCGCCTGGCGCTGAAATACGCCATGGATCGCGAAACCATGGTGCAGAAGATCCTCGGCGGTTACGGCAAGGTCGGCAACGACTTCCCGATCAACAGCACCTATGCGCTGTTTCCCGAAGGCATCGAGCAGCGTGTCTACGATCCCGATAAGGCCGCCTTCCATTACAAGAAATCGGGCCATAGCGGCTCGGTCCTCTTGCGCACCTCTGAAGTCGCTTTCCCCGGCGGCGTCGATGCGGCCGTGCTCTATCAGGAAAGCTGCAAGAAGGCTGGGATCGAGATCGAGGTTAAGCGCGAGCCGGGCGACGGCTACTGGACCAACGTCTGGAACGTCCAGCCCTTCTCGACCTCATACTGGGGCGGCCGGCCGACGCAGGACCAGATGTATTCCACCGCCTATCTCTCGACGGCGGACTGGAACGACACCAAGTTCAAGCGTCCCGACTTCGACAAACTGCTGTTGCAGGCCCGCTCCGAGCTTGATGAAGCCAAGCGCAAGGACATGTATCGCGCCATGGCGATGATGGTGCGCGATGAAGGCGGCGTGATCCTGCCGATGTTCAACGACTTCGTAAACGCCTCCACCAAGCAGGTGAAGGGTTATGTCCACGACATCGGCAACGATATGTCGAACGGCTATGTCGCAACCCGCGTCTGGCTGGACGCCTGAGGGGCGCAACGCCCTTCGATCTCCGACGAAGCCGGGACCGCGGGATGAAACCTGCGGTCCCTCCTGACGTTTTACGAGAGGCCTTCGCCATGACCAATCCTGCCCCGAGCAATATCTTGCCGGGCTTGAGGTTGCGGCAGCGTTTTCCGCTGCTTGCCCTCATCCTCGAGCGCTTCGTGCTCAGCATCATCCTGCTTTTCGCTGTTTCCATCCTGATTTTCGGCGGCCTGGAAGCGCTGCCCGGCGATTTCGCCACCACCTATCTCGGCCAGTCGGCCACACCGCAGGCGGTCGCCAATATCCGTCAGGATCTCGGGCTGAACCGGCCGGTGACGACGCGTTACGTCGAGTGGCTCGGCAACGCCGTCCAGGGTGACTTCGGCACCTCCTGGGCCAGCAAGAATTCGGTGAGTGAGCAGATCGGCAAGCGCCTCGGCAATTCGCTCTTTCTGGCGGGTTTCGCGGCGGTCATCTCAGTGCCGCTCGCCGTCGGCCTCGGCATGCTCTCGGTGCATTTCCGCAACCGCATGCCGGATAAGATCATCAATGTGATTTCGCTTGCGGCGATCTCCCTGCCGGAATTCTTCATCGGCTATCTGCTGATCCTGTTCTTCGCCGTGAAGCTGGGCATGGCGACCTTTCCGGCGACAGTCTACGACAGCATGGGTTTCGTCGAACGGTTGAAGGCGATTGCGCTGCCGACCGCGACCCTGGTACTCGTCGTGCTGGCGCACATGATGCGCATGACGCGGGCGGCGATCCTCTCGGTCATGTCTTCGGCCTATATGGAGACCGCCGAGCTGAAGGGCCTTGGCGCCTTGCGCTCGATCGTCAAGCACGCTGCTCCCAATGCGCTGGCCCCGATCATCAACGTCGTCGCATTGAACCTTGCCTATCTCGTTGTCGGCGTCGTCGTCGTCGAAGTCGTCTTCGTCTATCCCGGCATGGGGCAATATATGGTCGACGCGGTCACCGTGCGCGACATGCCTGTGGTGCAGGCCTGCGGCCTGATCTTCGCAGCCGTCTACATCTTCCTCAACATGATCGCAGATATCCTCGCGATCGTCGCCAATCCAAGGCTGAGGCATCCGCGATGAGAGCAAGAGACATTCCCATCACCGCCTGGATCGGCATAACAGGCATTGCCCTGGCCTTCATCTTCGCGCTCTTCGCACCCTGGATCGCTCCCTATGGGGAGACGCAGGTCCTAGGCGACGTCTGGCAGCTGCCGGACGATCACTATATCTTCGGCCTCGACAATCTCGGCCGCGACATCCTCTCGCGCCTGATCTATGGCGCGCGCACGACGCTGCTCGTCGCCTCCGCCGCCACCATCATCTCCTTCTCGCTCGGCATCATCCTGAGCTTCACCGCGGCCGTCTCGCGCGGCCTCGTCGACACGGTCTTTTCCCGCTTCAACGATCTGATGATGTCGATCCCGACGTTGATCTTCGCACTGGTGGTGCTTGCAGTCCTGCCGCAGAATATGATCGTCCTGATTCTTGTCGTGGCGATCCTCGATTCTACCCGTGTCTATCGTCTCGGCCGCGCCGTCGCGCTCGACGTCGCGGTGATGGAATTCGTCGAGGCGGCCAAGCTGCGCGGCGAAGGCAAGCTCTGGATCATCTTCCGCGAAATCCTGCCGAACACGCTGTCGCCGCTGCTGGCCGAGTTCGGCCTGCGCTTCGCCTTCTCGATCCTGTTCCTCTCGACGCTGTCCTTCCTCGGCCTCGGCATTCAGCCGCCGGCGGCCGACTGGGGCGGCATGGTCAAGGACAACAAGGACGGCATCATCTTCGGCATTTCAGCCGCATTGGTGCCGGGCACGGCGATCGCCGTGCTCGCCGTCTGCGTCAACCTCGTCGTCGACTGGCTGCTGAAACGCACATCCAGCCTCAAGGGAGGGCGTGGCGATGCCTGAGCTTCTTTCCGTTCGCAATCTCAAGATCGAGGCGACCAGCTATCCGCCGGGCGAGCCGCCCAAGCGGGTGACGATCGTCGACGGCGTGTCCTTCGACCTCAAGAAGGGCAAGGTTCTCGGCCTGATCGGAGAATCGGGCGCCGGCAAGTCGACGATCGGCCTCTCGGCGCTTGCCTACGGCCGCGGCGGCGCCGAAATCACCGGCGGCGAGGTGCGGCTCGATGGCGCCGATATTCTGACGCTGGGGAAGAACGGCATCCGGAAAATCCGCGGCGCACGGGTCTGCTATGTCGCGCAATCGGCGGCGGCCGCCTTCAATCCAGCGCACAGGCTCGGCGACCAGGTGATCGAAGCCTCGCTCAAGCATGGCTTGATGACCAGGGAGGAGGCGCGCAAACGGGCGCTTTATCTGTTCCGCGTGCTCGGCCTGCCCAATCCCGAGACCTTCGGCGAGCGTTTCGCCCATCAGGTCTCCGGCGGCCAGCTGCAGCGTGCGATGACGGCGATGGCGCTCTGCTCGAACCCCGAGCTCATCGTCTTCGACGAGCCGACCACGGCCCTTGACGTCACCACGCAGATCGACGTGCTGGCGGCGATCAAACATGCGATCGAGGAGACCCATACGGCTGCCCTCTACATCACCCACGATCTTGCCGTCGTCGCCCAGATTTCCGACGACATCATGGTTCTGCGCCATGGCAAGCAGGTGGAGTATGGCAGCGTTCAGCAGATCATCGAGGCGCCGCGCGAGGCCTATACCCGCGCTCTCGTCAATGTCAGGCAGGCCTATCGCGAAGAAGCCGCCGATCAGTCCGCGGCACTTCTCAAAGTGGAGAATGTCAGCGCCGAATATTCCAACGGCTTCAAGGTGCTGCACGATGTCTCGCTGCATGTGCCAAAGGGGCAGACGCTTGCCGTCGTCGGCGAATCCGGCTCCGGCAAATCGAGCCTGGCACGCGCCATTACCGGCCTGTTGCCGCCGAGGAGCGGACGCATCGTCTTCGATGGCAAGCCACTGGTGCCCGATCTGAAGAACCGGCCGAACGACGACCTCAGGCGTATCCAGCTGATCTATCAGATGGCCGACACGGCGATGAACCCGAGGCAGACGGTGCGCGACATCATCGGCCGGCCGTTGACCTTCTATTATGGCCTCAGAGGTGCCGAGAAGACGGCCAGAGTGAAGGAACTGCTCGACCAGATCGAAATGGGCAACGGCTTCATCGACCGCTACCCGGCCGAACTCTCCGGCGGCCAGAAGCAGCGGGTGGCGATCGCGAGGGCCCTTGCCGCCAAGCCGGAACTCATCCTCTGCGACGAGCCGACTTCGGCGCTCGATCCGCTGGTGGCCGAGGGCATCCTCAAGCTGCTGCTGCGTCTGCAACAGGAGGAACAGCTGTCCTATATCTTCATCACGCACGACATCGCGATCGTCCGGGCGATTGCCGACAGCGTGGCGGTGATGCATCGCGGCAAGCTGGTGCGCTTCGGGCCGAAATCGACGGCACTGTCGCCACCCTTCGATGATTACACCGATCTGCTGTTGAAATCGGTGCCGGAAATGGAAATTGGCTGGCTAGAACGGGTACTGACGACGCGGAAGATGGCAAGCGCCGGGAATTGAAGGCGCGAAATCGTTCGGCACTCATCCGGATATGATGGCTTCGTTGGAAATCGGTGTCTTCAATACTCTGCCGGCACCGCATACACTTCCGCGGATGGATCTGCGAGGAACGAGCGCACCGTCGGTGGCAGCTGGCGTGAAGACAGCGGCAATGGTCCGCAACGCGACAGAAGCTCGCGCAGGTTGGGCTCGGCGCCGACATGCCGCCAGATCATCCGCGACGCATACGGGAGATTTTCCCGTCGCCACGAGATTCCCATTGTCGTCCCGCGCAGATAGACGCGCTGGTACTCATCGAATGGCAGGAGGATCGTCTGTGAAAGTACCGGATTTGGGCCGACGACTCGCTCCGTAATGAAGATCCGGTTTCGATAGAAGGCCGCAAGGCCGACATATTTCGAAAATTGCTGGATGCCGTTTCCAGCGTCCCGCAGGCGCTCCATTGATTTGACATGCACAAGCCCACCCTTCTCCACAAAGCGGCTGCACGAACAGACAACCATTCCCGGCCAGGACGGGGAGCGATGATAGGTCTGGAAATAGCCAATATGGCGCCGGAGCGCGGTCAGATCGCCTGGGAACGCCTTTAATAGTTCGGAACTTTGATTGAGATCTAGAGTCGGTTTGCGAAGCCGCTCGCGAAAGAGCCTGGGAGCGAGACCAAAGTCGGCCGCGTCGAGATCGAAATACTTGGCTATGCGCGCGAGATTATGGGCAGACGGCCTCGTCTGGCCGTTGATATATCGATTGAATTGCTGTCGGTTGATGTCGATCGCGCGGCAAAGATGCGAAATGGAACGCTGCGTGGCACAGGCGATCTTGAGGTTCTCAACTAGGTGGGGCATCGGCGGTTCCGTCTTGAGGATAGCAGCGTAAACTCGCTCAAAGATGCGTCAAGTCGCGAAATTGCGTGAAGCAGCCTGATCTCTACGTTCCCCTCTAATAACGTTGAAAAGGGAACTGAAATGACACGTGAAAAGGATCAATCTTCGCCCCTGAGTATCGGCCGCCGTCACTTCGTTGGCGGTGCCGTCGCGCTGGGTGCTTTGCCAGTCCTCACCTCCGGCCTCTTGATGCCGCGCGATGCCCGCGCGCAGGAAGCGAAGCGCGGTGGTCATCTGAAACTCGGTCTCAAGGGCGGCGCCACCAGTGATGCGCTCGATCCCGCGACCTATAGCGCCTCGGTGTTGTTCGTGATTGGCCGTCTCTGGGGCGACACCCTTGTCGAATCCGACCCTAAGACCGGTACGCCCTTGCCGTCGCTGGCGACTTCCTGGACGCCATCGGCGGACGCATCCGTCTGGACTTTCAAAATCAGGAACGACGTGCAGTTTCACGACGGCAGCAAGATGACCGTCGCGGACATCGTCGCGACACTGAAGCGACACGCGGACAAGAATTCGCAGTCGGGCGCTCTGGGACTCATGGCCTCGATCACCGGTATCGAAGAAAAAGCGGGCGACCTTGTCCTCACACTTTCGGAAGGCAATGCGGACCTACCTTTGCTTTTGACCGACTATCACCTGATCATCCAACCGAAGGGCGGCCTCGACAAGCCTGCGGCGGCCATCGGTACAGGTCCTTACATTCTGAAAAGCTTCGAACCGGGCGTTCACGCAACCTTCGAGAAAAACCCGAAGGATTGGCGCTCCGACCGCGGCTTTGTCGACAGTGTCGAAATCCTCGTCATCAACGACAATACCGCCCGCGTTGCCGCACTTGCCTCCGGCCAAGTCCATTTCGTCAACAATGTCGACCCCAAGACAGTCCCGATGCTGCAGCGAGCACCGACCGTCGAAATCCTCCGGAATGCAGGCAAGGGCTTCTATTGTTTCCTAATGCATTGCGACACGGCTCCCTTCGACAACACTGATCTTCGGCTTGCGCTGAAATATGCCATCGATCGTCAGGCGATCCTCGACAAGGTTCTGGGCGGCTACGGAGCCATCGGCAACGACTATCCGGTCAATTCTAACTACGCTCTCGCCCCGACCGATATCGAGCAGCGCCCTTATGATCCAGACAAGGCCGCCTTCCACTTCAAGAAAGCGGGTCTCGACCGCTCCATTCAGCTGCTCACGTCAGACGCAGCCTTTCCGGGCGCTGTGGATGCGGCGATCCTGTTCCAGCAAAGCGCGCGCAAGGCCGGCATCACGATCGACGTCAAGCGCGAACCGGAAGACGGCTACTGGACCAATGTCTGGAACAAGCAGCCCTTCTGCGCCTCGTTCTGGGGCGGTCGTCCGACCCAGGATTCGCGCTATTCCACCTCTTACCTGTCGACCGCAGAATGGAACGACACGCGTTTCAAGCGCCCTGACTTCGACAAATTGGTTCTGCAAGCAAGGTCAGAACTTGATGAGGCTAAGCGCAAGGTGCTTTATCGGCAATTGGCCCTGATGGTGCGAGACGATGGCGGTCTGATTCTGCCCGTCTTCAACGACTACATCATGGCCTCTTCGAAAATGCTGAAGGGATATGTCGACGATATCGGCAACGATATGTCCAACGGCTACATCGGCAGCCGCGTGTGGCTTAATGCCTAAAGCTCTTCTGGATATATGACAATGTCAGACCTCAGCTTCACAACCATCGAAAATCAGTGGATCACCTTGAAGGATCGGACGCGGCTGGCGGCACGCATCTGGATGCCCGACGGCGCTGAGCAGAATCCCGTTCCTGCCGTGTTCGAATTCCTGCCCTACCGCAAGCGGGACGGGACCAGCCCCAGGGACGAGTCGACCTATCCGGTGTTCGCCGCCGCCGGCATTGCCGGCGTGCGGGTCGATATCCGCGGATCGGGCGAATCCGACGGCGTCATCGACGGCGAATATACCGAGCGAGAGCTTGCCGATGCCTGCGAAGTGATCGCCTGGATCGCGGCGCAGCCCTGGTCGAACGGCTCGGTCGGCATGATGGGTATCTCCTGGGGCGGCTTCAACAGCCTGCAGGTCGCAGCCCTGCGCCCGCCGGCGCTCAAAGCCGTCATCTCGATCGCCTCGTCCGTCGACCGTTACAATGACGATATCCACTACAAGAACGGCTGCCATCTCTCGGCCCAACTCTCATGGGCGGCGACGATGCTTGGCTACCAGTCGCGTCCGCCCGATCCGGCACTTGTCGGCGAGCGCTGGAAGGCGATGTGGCTTGAGCGCCTGGCGGGCGAACCCTTTTTCATGGAGGAGTGGCTGGCCCATCAGCGGCGCGATGATTTCTGGCGTCACGGCTCGATCTCCGAGGATTTTTCCAGCGTCGAGATTCCGACGCTCGTCATTGCCGGCTGGGCGGATGGCTACCGCAATACGCCGCTGATGGCGGTCGAGGGTCTGGGCGAGAAGGCGAAAGCGCTGATCGGTCCCTGGGTGCACAAATATCCGCACTTCGCCTGGCCGAAACCGCGCGCCGATTTCCATGGCGAAGCGATCGCCTGGTGGAACAAATGGCTGCGTGGCGAGGACAATGGCATCGACAGGCTGCCGCAGGCCCGCGCCTATATTCTCGATGCCGTCCGCCCGGCGCCGCGGCGCGACAGCGATCCCGGTTTCTGGATCGCGCGTGATGTCTGGACGCCGCCGCATATGCAATGTTTCTACGTCGAGCAATTCGGCAGGCTGACCGAAGGCATGCCGATCCCGCATGCGCCCGAGCATCCGGTCTATCTCAGGTCTCCTCTCGATACCGGCACGGCATCGGGTGAATATTTCACGCTCAAGCCCGACGCCGAAATGGCAATCGATCAACGCTCGGACGATGCCGGCTCGCTGGTCTTCGATACCATGCCGCTTGCCCATGATTGCGACTATCTCGGCCGGCCGGTGCTGACACTGCGGCTGCGGCCCCGGGCGGCGCATGCAAACCTCTGCGCCCGGCTGATCGACGTCCATCCCGACGGCACGGCCATGCGCGTCGCCTTCGGCGTCGTCAATCTCACCCACCGCGACGGCAATGCCGATCCGAAACCGCTGATCCCGGGCGAGACGGTGTCGATCCGACTGGTGCTTGATGCCTGCGGCTATCGCTTCCGCAACGGGCATCGCATCCGCCTTTCGCTGTCCACCGCCTATTGGCCGATGATCCTGCCGCCGCCTGAGGACGAAGGGATCGACATCGATATCGCCTCGCTCGGCCTGGGGTTGCCGGTGCTCGGCGACCATCGCAGGATCGCTATCGCGGCGCCGGCCAACCCCGATCCCCTGCCGAGATATATCGAGCACGCGGCTGCCGCGACGACACGGCAGATCGTGCGGGATCTCTCGGCCAATCGGACGGACTATCGCATCCACGAGGAGACCGGGCTTTATGAACATCCTGAGACGGGCCTGTCGACCCGGCAATTGCGCGAGGAAGTCTGGTCGATTTCGCCGGATGATCCGCTGTCGATGACAGGTGTGTCGACCTGGACCTGCGACATGCACCGTCCCGGCTGGTTCGTGCGGACCGTGGCAACGGCGCGGATTGCCTGTACCGCAACCGATTGGATCATCAGCGCCGTCGTCACTGCGTTCGAGGACGACGTGCAGATCTTCGAAAAGATCTTCGCGGAAAAGAAGATTGCGCGCGATCTGATGTGATCGTCAAAGCATCGCGAAATGTCTGACGGCCTCGCAGACAGCACGGAAGCCGTCGCGCGCGCCATCGCTCATATGGCGGGCGCGCAGCCAGGCATGCACCATCTGCGGCTCCTCCCGGAACCAGACTTCGATGCCCTCCGCGGTCAGCCGGGCGGCATAGTGCCGGCCGTCATCGCGAAGCGGATCGAAATGCGCGACGGTGATGAAAGTCGGCGGCAGTCCGACGAGCGAAGCTGCCTGCAGCGGCTCGGCGATCTCATTTCCTGCAGGCGCCCGCAGGACTTCGCGATAATAGGCGACATCGGCCGTCGTCAGGCCGGGTGCGGCCGCCATTTCCGCATAGGACCCTGTATCGAGGTCGCCGCCGAGGCTGGGGTAGATCAGCACCTGGCCGACGACGCCCGATAGCTCCTCATCGCGCGCCCGCAAGGCAAGGCCCGCCGCGAGATTGCCGCCGGCGCTGTCACCGATCAGAACCACTTTGTTGCTGGCGGCAAGCAGATGTTTGAGCACGGCGAAGCCGTCGTCCGTCTGTGCCGGCCAGCGATATTCAGGGGCCAGCCGGTAATCGACGGAAACGAGTTCGGCGCCGGCAAAATCAGCGATCTCGGCGCAGATGGCGTGATGGCTCTCAAGCGAACCGACGACGAAGCCGCCGCCATGGAGATAAAGCAGAACAGTCCGGCTGATGATTTTCCGCGGACGGTAGCGCCGGATCGGTATGCGCTGGACCATGCCGTCCGCAAAGATCATATCCGGGGGCAGCGGGCGGTCGAAGCGCGCACAAAGGGCATCGTACCAATGCCGCTGCTGCTCAACCGACGCTTCGACGGCGTCTGCGGGATAGAAGCTATCGCAAATCTGGAGAAACTGCAGGATGCCCTTTTCGGTGGGGACAGGCGATGGAGCGGACATTGAGGGTCCTTTCGATTTTGGACATGCGGATCATGCCCTTGGCCGACTCTGCGTCCATCATGCCCCTTTGCGGCGGAGGCAATCTGTCTGGCCGCGACCCGTGGATGTCGCGATGCTTTCTTATTTTGATCCTGCATTCAGGGCTTTGCCGCTTTTTTCAAAAAGATCCGCTATTTTTTCGCGGACGACCCAAGGAAAGCCATCCGAGAAACGTCTCAATCCTGAAATAGCATCTTGCTTGATAGCTTGGGGGTAGGTGCGCATTGGATGCGGAGCTCATAGAACGAGCACAGCGCGGCGACAGGGAGGCCTTTGGGCAACTGGTCTCGCGCCATTATGATTTCATCCGCGCGACGGCGTGGCGATGGTCGGGCAGTTCCACGGATGCGGACGATATCGCCCAGGAGGTCTGCGTCAAAATCGGCGCCGCCATCCGCGGCTTTCGCGGCGCCAGCCGCTTCAGGACATGGCTTTATACGATGACGCTGAACGCCGCCCGCGATCACAGGCGCAAACGCGCACGAGAGGAGCAGACGTTCCGCGCCTATGCTGCCGAACCGCAGGCGGACGCGCCGGGCGGAGACGACGAGATGTCGAGCGCATTATGGGCGGCCGTGCGCGCTTTGCCGGAACGGCAATGCGACGCCGTGCTGCTCGTCTATGGCGAAGGCCTCAGCCATTCGGCGGCCGCCGATGTCATGGGCTGCTCGGAGGCGACCGTCTCCTGGCAGGTCCACGAGGCGCGCAAGCGGCTGAAGGCAATGCTCGGTAAGGAAGAGGTATGATGGACAAGGAACTCGAAAAACTCGCCCGCCTCACCCCGCCGGTAGCCGATCCACAGGCGCGGGCGCGCGCGCTTGCGGCGGCGATGCAGGCCTTCGACAGCACGGAAAATAATGCAGCGGCAGCCCAAGGAAATACCAAAGGCTGGCGTCCAAGCTCCATCATCAACTGGATATGGAGCCCTGCTGTGAACAAGAAATTCCTCGCCGGTTCAGCCCTTGCGACGCTGCTCGTCATTCCCGCTGCCGGCTATCTCACCCTCGAACTGGCCCGCAACCAACCGATCGTCGACCGGGAGAAGATCGCCGGCACCGTTTCGAAAAATGAACAGCCGAAACCGTCCCAACCTCGGCTTTCCGAAGCGCCGGCCGAAGAGAATCGGCCGGCTCAATCGTCGGCGGCTGATAGCGCTCAAATCTTGCAGGACAAGGAGCCTCAGGCGGCAAAGTCCGCTGCGGAGTTGCGCGCTGAATTCGATGCCGGCGAGATCGCCGGTCTTAAGAACAAATCGGATGAATCCGCGGCGGCCCTTAGCATGGCCAAACGTGCTGCGCCGGCTGCTCCTGGCGTGGTTGCTCAAGGCCAGCTACTGGCTGAACCGATGGCCGCCGTTGCCCCCTCGCCTGTTCCGCCGGCGGATGGACGTGCTCAGCTCCAGCTCGACCCCGGTCGCGAGCGCTTTGCCAATGCCGCGGCAAATCCGATCAAAAGTGTCGCGGCCGATCCGGTTTCTACCTTCTCCGCCGATGTCGACAGCGCTTCCTATTCCTTCGTCCGCCGGTCGCTCACCGGCGGGGCGATGCCGGATCCGCAATCGGTTCGCGTCGAGGAGATGATCAATTATTTCCCCTATGACTGGCCGGGTCCCGAGACGGCCGATCAGCCCTTCAAGGCGACCGTGACGGTGATGCCGACCCCATGGAATCACGACACGGAACTGATGCATGTGGCGATCAAGGGTTATGACATCGCGCCGGCGACCGCGCCGCACGCCAATCTCGTCTTTCTGATCGACGTCTCGGGCTCGATGGACGAACCGGACAAGCTGCCGCTGCTGAAGAGCGCCTTCCGGCTGCTGGTCAACAGGCTGAAGGCCGACGATACCGTGTCGATCGTCACTTATGCCGGCAATGCCGGCACGGTGCTCGAGCCGACGCGGGTGGCGGAGAAAGCGAAGATCCTGTCGGCGATCGACAGGCTGGAGGCTGGAGGCTCGACCGGCGGTGCCGAGGGTATCGAGGCGGCCTACGATCTTGCCAAAAAGGCCTTCGTCAAGGACGGCGTCAACCGGGTGATGCTGGCGACGGACGGCGACTTCAATGTCGGCCCGTCGAGCGACGAGGATCTGAAACGCATCATCGAGGAGAAACGCAAGGATGGCATCTTCCTGACCGTTCTCGGCTTCGGCCGCGGCAATCTCAACGATTCCCTGATGCAGACGCTCGCCCAGAACGGCAATGGCAGCGCCGCCTATATCGACACCCTGGCAGAGGCGCAGAAGGCGCTGGTCGAAGAGGCCGGATCGACGCTGTTTCCGATCGCCAAGGACGTCAAGTTCCAGGTGGAGTTCAATCCGGAACGGATCGCCGAATACCGGCTGATCGGATACGAGACGCGCTCTCTCAAACGCGAGGATTTCAACAATGACCATGTCGATGCTGGCGATATCGGCTCCGGCCACAGCGTCACAGCGATCTACGAGATCACGCCCAAGGGCAGCCCCGCGGTCATGAACGATGACCTGCGTTACGGCGCAGCCGACAAGGCGCCGGCCGAGGCATCGGGCAGCGCGCATCACGGCGAGCTCGCCTTCGTCAAGATGCGTTACAAGCGGCCGGGCGAAGACAAGAGCGCCCTGATCACCACGCCGGTCGGTGACGGCAACGCGGTCGCCACTATCGATGCCGCGCCTGAGGACGTTCGCTTCTCGGTGGCCGTCGCCGCCTTCGGCCAGAAATTGAGCCGCACCAGCGCCCTCGATGCCTATCCCTATCAGGCGATCGCCGATCTCGCTGCGGCATCGCGGGGAACGGATGCCTTCGGCTACAGGTCGGATTTCCTCGGTCTCGTCAGATTGGCTGACAGTCTCAGCCAACGATAGGGAAGAAGCGCCCGTGCGCTGGTAAAAGGCAGGCCGCCTGAAAAGGCGGCCTCAGGCTTGCGGGCAAACCACTGCAAAACCCGCGACGCCATCCTCGGCCTTGTGCCGAGGATCTACGCCAGCGCAATTAAGTCATTGAAAATAAATGTTTTCCTGTCAAGCAATTATTGTAGTCAGATGCTCGGCACAAGGCCGAGCATGACGGAGGAGAGTTTGTCGACAAACTTAGGCCGCCTGAAAGGCGGCTCAGCGATTATCCCGGCCTTGAGCCATTGGCCGTGAGATAGACGGCATAGAGCGACGTGGTGGCGGTAATGAAGAGGCGATTCCGTTTCTCGCCGCCGAAAGCCACATTGGAGACGATCTCGGGAATATGGATCTTGCCGAGCAGCGTGCCATCCGGATCGTAGGCGTGCACACCGTCGCCGGCGCTCGTCCAGATCCTTCCCTTCCGGTCGAGGCGGAAGCCGTCGAAAAAGCCTGCGGTGCATTCGGCAAAGATGCCGAGGTCGCTCAGCTTTCCATCGCCGGATACGGCAAGCTTTCGAATATGACGTGGGCCGCCGGGCAGATGCGTTCCGCCTGTATCGGCGATATAGAGTACCGTTTCGTCGGGGGAGAAAGCCAGGCCGTTCGGCTTGACGAAATCGGAAGCCACCCGGTCGGTTACGCCTGTCGCCGGATCATACCGGTAGACATGGCATCCGCCGATTTCCTCTTCGCCGTAGTCGCCCTCATAATCGTGAAGGATGCCGTAGCTCGGGTCGGTGAACCAGATCGTCCCGTCGGATTTGACGGCGACGTCGTTGGGAGAATTGAGCCGCTTGCCCGCAACGCGATCGGCCTGCACGGTGATCCCGCCGTCGAAATCAGTCCGCGTGACACGGCGCGTCAGATGCTCGCAGGTGACCAGCCGTCCCTGATTGTCGACCGTGTTGCCGTTGGAGTTGTCGCTGGGCGAGCGGAAGACCGATGTCTGCCCGCTGGTGTCGTCGTAGCGCATCATGCGATTATTGGGGATATCCGAGAAGACCAGGTAGCGCCCGGCTGCAAACCAGGCCGGTCCCTCCAGCCAGCGGCCGCCCGTCCAAAGCCGCTCGACGCGGGCATGGCCGACGAAGCAGCTTTCAAAGCGCGGGTCGAGAACCTCGAACCCCGTACCCTCGATTTCCCCGAACATGATGCCTCCTCGTCTCAAATTGTTATCGATACCATTCTGCCCTGCTTCGCGGCCTTCGTACAGAGATCGATGGACTGTGGAACGCAGCATTCCAGTAATAATATTGATTGTGCGATGATAGCGATAACTTTATCCTATCCGGAGTTGCCAACTCGGATAGCTGTTTTAAGGGCGGAGACCAGTGAAAAACGAGGATGAGCCAAAAGACAAGCGTCTCAAGGGAGGAGACGCCCAAAAGCTGACGATGGCTGAGGTCGCCAAATATGTCGGCGTATCGGCCATGACCGTTTCGCGCGCCTTTCGCCAGGATGCGAGCGTTTCCGAAGAGACGCGCAAGCGCATCATGGAAGCGGTCGATGCGCTCGGTTACGTGCTCGACCTTTCCGCCGGCAGCCTTTCCTCGCGGCGCAGCGGCTTCATTGCGGCGCTGGTGCCCTCCATCAACAATTCGAATTTTTCCGACACCGCGCGCGGCATCACCGACGCGCTGGAGAATACCGGCCTTCAGCTTCTGCTCGGTTATACCGACTATGCCGCTGAGAAGGAGGAAAAGCTGATCGAGGCGATGCTGCGCCGGCGTCCCGAGGGCATCATCCTGACAGGCGGCTCGCATACCGACCGGGCGCGGCGCATGCTTGATAAGGCCGGCATTCCCGTGGTTGAAACCTGGGAAATTCCGGAGGAGCCGATCAATCATGTCGTCGGCTTTTCCAACAGCGAGGCGATGTCGCTGCTGGTGCGGACGCTAGCCAGCCAGGGCTATCAAAGGTTCGGCTATATCGGCGGCACGACGGCGCGCGATACGCGCGGCAGCCAGCGGCGCAGCGGTTTCCTGAAGACGGTCGAAGAACTGGGCCTGGGACCGGGCCGGGCAATTTCCTTCGGCGTGCCGCCGATCACCATGGAGCAGGGCGGCCAGGCAATCGTCAGTCTGTTGGAGCGCTGGCCGGACACGGAAGTCGTTCTCTGCGTCTCCGACCTGTCCGCCTTCGGCGCGATCATGGAATGCAAGCGCAGGGGAATGCGCGTGCCTGAAGATATCGCCATTGCCGGTTTCGGCGATTACGAGATCTCGTCGATCTGTCATCCCAGCATCACCACGATCAATGTCGACTGTTACGGCATCGGCCGCCAGGCCGCCGTCCGCCTGCTGGATGCCCTGCAGGGCAGCGGCGAGGCGACCGGCGACGAAATCACATTGACCGGCTACAGGGTCGTGCTGCGCGAAAGCACGGATCGAAGCGCCCGATAATCCGTGCCTTGTCAGAAGGCGATCTGGACTTTCATCGACTTGCTGCGGTCGCTTGCCAGTTCAAAGGCGGCGACGGCCTCGTCGATCTTAAAGACACCTGTCAGCAGCGGTTTCAGATCGACGCGGCGCGCATTGATCAGCTCGACGGCAAGCGCAAATTCCTCGTGAAAGCGGAATGTCCCGCGCATCTCGATTTCCTTGGCGACGATCATGTTCTGCGGGATGGAGACATCGCCGCCGAGACCGAGCTGCACGAGAACGGCGCGGGGCTTCAGCGCCTCCAGACCGGCGCGCACCGCCCGCTCATTGCCCGATGCTTCGAACATGACGTCGAAATAGCCCTTGTCGGCGCCGTAGGCGGCCAGGTCGGCGGCATGCGTGGCAACATTGATCGTTCGATCCGCGCCGCTGGTGCGGGCAATCGCCAGAACGCTATCGGTCACATCGGTCGCGACGATTTCGCGGGCGCCGAGAACGCGCGCCGCAACGATCGCCAGCATGCCGATCGGGCCGCAGCCGGTGACGAGCACTCGTTTGCCCAGCAGCGATCCGGCGCGGCTGGCGGCATGCAATGTCACGGCAAAGGGTTCGGCGAAGGCCGCTTCGTGAATGGAGATGCCGTCGGCAACCTTGTGGCATTGCCAGCGCTCCGCCACCAGCCGCTGGCGAAAGCCGCCTTGAATATGCGGCATCGGCATGGCGCTGCCGTAAAACCGCATGTTGAGGCAGTGGTTCTGCTGTCCCTTCAGGCAATATTGGCAATGATTGCACGGCCGGCTCGGGGACACCGCAACGCGGTCTCCGATGGCAAGATCGCTCACACCCGCACCCAGCGCCTTGACCGTGCCGGCGATTTCGTGGCCGAGGATCATCGGCTCGCGCAGGCGAACGGTGCCGAAGCCGCCGTGATTGTAATAATGCAGGTCGGAGCCGCAAATGCCGCCGGCTTCGATGGCAATTTCCACCTGCCCCTCGCCCGCAACCTCCGGCTCGTGCTCCTCGATCCTGAGATCCTTGGCGGCATGAATGACGATGGCTTTCATATCGAAACCCTCACACGACGGGAGTTGGAAGCGGGTTGCCGGCAAAATGCGCGGCGAGATTGTCTCTGACCAGCTGGCCCATGGCCTTGCGGGTTTCGACGGTACCGGAGCCATGATGGGGCTGCAACACCACGTTTTGAAGCGTCAGGAAACGCGCATCAATCTTCGGTTCGTTGAGGAAGACGTCGAGGCCGGCGGCCTGGATGGTGCCGTTCTGAAGGGCTGCGATCAGCGCCTCTTCGTCGACGGTCGTCCCGCGCGAAACATTGATCAACATGCCGTTACGACCGAGCGCTCTCAGCACCTCGGCATTGATGATTTTCATCGTCGCCTGCCCGCCGGGGACGATGACGATCAGGAAATCGGCCCAATCGGCAAGCGCCACCAGGTCCGGCTGGTAAGCATAAGGAACATCCGTGTGCTCGTTGCGGGCGAAGTAAGCGATATCGCAGCCGAAAGCGGCAGCCCGCCTGGCGATCGCCTTGCCGATCCGCCCCATGCCGGCGAGTCCGACCTTCTTGCCGGCGACGCGCGTTACCAGCGGCATGGCGACATTGCCCCACTGGCCGGCGCGGACGAAAACATCGGCCTGCGGAATCTGCCGCGCCGTGGCAATCAGCAGTCCGATGGCGATATCGGCGACATCCTCGGTCAGAACGTCGGGTGTATTGGTGACGCGAATGCCGTTGGCGCGGGCATAGGAGAGGTCGATGGCATCGGTGCCGACGCCATAACAGGAGACGATCTCGAGCTTCGGCAATTGTTTCATCAGTTCGGCGGAGGCGCCGAGTTCGCCACGCGTCGCAATGGCGCGAACATTCTTGCCGACCCTTGCAATCAGTTCCTGCTTATCGGCCGCTTCCCACAGGCGGTGAATACGATACTTCGCCTCCAGATCGACCATATCCCATTCCGGATAGGCTCCGGCCATCAAGATCTCTAGCTCAGGCATTCCATCTCCGTCCCGCATTTTGACAGTTGATTATGTTATCGATAACATATAATTCGAAAAAGCGATGTCAAGTGAGTTTCACCTGAAGTGGCGGTATAAGCCGTCATTCGCAGCGACACCGGAGGAGTTATTTGCATGAAGAACCTGTTTGATCTGACCGGGCAGCTTGCCCTGATCACTGGCTCGAGCCAGGGGATCGGATATGCGCTGGCCGAGGGCCTGGCGCAGCATGGCGCCGAGGTCGTCATCAACGGCCGCACGCCCGAAAGCGTCAAACGTGCCGTCGAGAGCCTCAAGGCGCACGGACTGTCTGCCCATGCGGCCATCTTCGACGTAACCAGCAAGGACGCCGCCAAAGCGGGGATCGATGCGATCGAGGCCGATATCGGCCCGCTCGACATCCTGATCAACAATGCCGGCATGCAGTTTCGCACGCCGCTGGAAGATTTTCCGGCGGACAAATGGGAACTGCTGCTGACCACCAATATTTCGAGCGTGTTTTACGTCGGCCAGGCAGCCGCCAAAGCCATGATCGCCCGCGGCCAGGGCAAGATCATCAATATTGCTTCCGTGCAGAGTGAACTCGCCCGCCCGGGCATTGCCCCCTATACGGCAACCAAAGGCGCAGTGCGCAATCTGACGCGCGGCATGTGCGCCGACTGGGCCAAGCACGGCCTGCAGATCAACGCGATCGCGCCGGGTTATTTCAAGACGCCGCTCAACCAGGCGCTCGTCGACAATCCCGAATTCTCGTCCTGGCTTGAGAAGAGGACGCCGGCCGGGCGCTGGGGCAATGTTGAGGAACTGGTGGGGGCCGCCGTTTTCCTCTCGGGCCGCGGATCCTCTTTCATCAACGGCCATACGCTTTATGTCGATGGCGGCATCACGACCTGCCTCTGACAGGAACGCGACGATGGAACTCGAGAAAGAAGCGCTGCCTTTGGCCGTCGTGGTCATGGGCGTGAGCGGTTGCGGCAAATCCTCGGTCGGAGCGGGTATCGCCGCTCGAAATAGCATGCCGTTTTTGGAGGGCGACCAACTCCACCCGGCTCGCAATGTCGAGAAGATGGCGAAAGGCATACCGCTTACCGACGCCGACCGCCTGCCCTGGCTCGACCGGATCGGCGAGGAAATTAAGACCGCGCAACAGGCGTCGCAGGGATTGGTGATTTCCTGTTCGGCGCTGAAGAGGACCTATCGGGACAGGCTGCGTCAGGCGGCGGGCGGGCGCCTGGCCTTCGTTTTCCTGGAGGGGACGCGCGATCTGCTGCTCTCGCGGATGCAGGCCCGGCAGGGCCACTTCATGCCGGCGTCGCTACTCGACAGTCAGCTGCAGACGCTGGAGTCGCCGACAGGTGAAGCCGGGGTGGTAACGGTGGCGATCGATATGGCTTTGGATGATATGGTGGCGCTGGCTTGTGAGGGGCTGAGAAGTGCGGCCGTCAAGGGAGGTTTCCATGCAGGATGATTATAGAGCAGATGTCGCCGTCATCGGCGCCGGCATCATGGGAACGGCGATCGTCACTCGGCTGATCGAAACCGGCCACAAAGTCTCGGTCTTCGATCTCGATGCCGAAAAGGTCGCGGCATTGGCGGCCAAAGGCGCGTACGCGGCGAACTCCGCGGCGAGTGCCGTCTCGGCGTCGGAATTCTGCATTCTCAGCCTCAATCACGCCAGCATCGTGCGCGCCGTCGTCTTCGGCGAAAGGGGTATTGCGGCGGCGGCCAGCGCCGGCAAGCTGCTGATCGACATGTCCTCCATCGACCCCGCCGAGACGGCCGACATGGCGAAGCGGCTGCGTGCGGACACCGGCATGGCATGGGTGGATTGCCCGCTTTCGGGCGGCGTGCCCGGTGCGCTCGGCGGAAAACTCACGATCATGGCCGGCGGCAGCCCCGAGGATTTCGAGCGGGCGCGCGTGGTGATGCGGCATCTTGCCGCCAATTATACGCTGATGGGCGCCTCCGGCGCCGGGCAGACCACCAAGCTGATCAATCAGCTGTTCTGCGCCGTGCTGTTCCAGGCGGTCGCCGAAGCCGTCAAGCTGGCGGAAGCCGGCGGCGTCGATCCCGCCGCAATTCCGGCAGCCCTTGCCGGCGGCAGGGCGGACAGCCGGATATTGCAGGAATTCATGGCGAAATTCGCCGCCCGGGATTTCTCGCCGACAGGGCGGATCGACAATATGCTGAAGGACCTGGATTCGCTCCAGGCCTTTGCGCTGAAGACCAAGACGCCGCTGCCGATGACCGGCGCGGTGGTGGAGATTCACCGCCTGCTTTGCTCCGCCGGCCTTGGGCCGAAGGACTCCGCCGAGATGATGCATCTCCTCGACGGATTTCGCGCCGACTGACGTCATCTCGCGGGGTTGGGGATCGTCACTTTCCGCTTGACTATCGAACGATGTTATCGATAACATCTTTCCATAAGAACAGCTGCAGCTTTGGGAGGAGCCACAGTGGAAGCCAAGAGACTGCTGGAGTTCCAATCGATCACCAAGAGCTTCGGCGGCACGCAGGCGCTGCGTGATGTGTCGATCGATCTGCGCGAGGGCGAGATCCTGGCGCTGCTGGGTGAAAACGGCGCCGGGAAATCGACGCTGATCAAGACGCTTGCCGGCATCTACAAGCCGGATAATGGCGACATTCTTTTTCGCGGCCAGAGCTACCATCATCGTCCGCCGAAACCGAACGAGCGGCAGCCGGTTGCCTTCATCCACCAGGATCTCGGTTTGATCGAGTGGATGACGGTCGGCGAGAATATGGGCCTGTCGCAGGGCTTCTCGATGCGCGGCGGCCTGATCGATTGGAACAGGACGCAGGCGCGCGCCAGGGAAGCCTTGAAACTGGTCGGCTGCGACTTCGATCCGACGACGCGGGTCTCGGCCCTGTCGCGCACCGAAAAATCGCTTGTCGCCATTGCTCGCGCACTTGCCGTCGAGGCCGACGTTCTGGTGCTCGACGAGCCGACCGCGAGCCTTCCCGCCGACGAAGTCGATCGGCTGTTCAATGCGATCCGCCCCCTGAAGGAGCGGGGCGTCGGCATGATCTACGTTTCCCACAGGCTGGACGAGATTTTCCGCATCGCCGATCGCGTCGCCGTGCTGCGCGACGGATGCATGGTGGGACAGAAGCCCGTCAGCGAGACCACGCCCGACGAACTGGTGACGATGATCATCGGCCGCAGCGGCGACAGTCTCTTCTCCAAAAGCCAGATCAAGCCCGGCAAGGCGATCGTTGAGGTTCGCGACTTGGTCTGCGCCGGCACAAGCCCGATTTCCTTCGATATAAGAGAGGGTGAGCTGCTTGGACTGGTGGGACTGCGCGGCGCCGGCCAGGAACGGATCGGCCGGGCGCTATTCGGCTGCGAGCCTTTCAATGGCTCGGTTCTGCTGCGTGGTCAGGTGCCGGATCTTTCCAGCCCGCGGCAGGCCATGGCGTCAGGCATCGGATTGATCGCCCGTGACCGGACGGAGGAATCCGTTGCGCTCTCGCTTTCCATTCGGGAAAACACCTACCTCAATCCAGGCGCCGTCGGTCGCGGACTTTTCTCCTTTCTGTCGCCGCGCGGCGAAGCCGATCTTGCCCATGCGATCGGCCATACCGTCGGCCTCAGGCCGAACGATCCGGATCTGCCGGTGGAGGCGCTGTCGGGCGGCAACCAGCAGAAAGTGGTCGTCGGCCGCTGGCTGGCCACCGGCCGCAAGCTGCTGGTCGCCGAAGATCCGACAGCCGGCGTCGACATCGGCGCGCGCGCCGAGATCTACCGCCTGATCACCCAGGCACTGGAAGCCGGTCTCGCGGTCGTCGTCGTCTCGACGGATTTCGAGGAAATCGCCCATATCTGCCACCGCGCGCTGGTTTTCTCGCGGGGCAAAATCGTCAGCGAACTGACTGGAAACGCTCTGACGACGGAGGCGGTCATAACGGCAGCATCTGCGTCGGAAGCGGCTTGAGCCATCGGGAGAACAGCCATGCAATCCATTGAATCCACCGCGCTGGAGCCGACCAAGAGCGAAATGGCCGGCCTGTCCACAGGCCAGAAGATCGGCCGCCTGATCCCTGTTTACGGGCTGGTGATCCTGACCCTCGGCCTGATCGTGATCTTCTCGATCCTTCTGCCGGATACGTTTCCGACCGTGCTGAACGTCCGCTCGATCGTCTCCGACAAGGCGATCATCGCCCTTCTGTCGCTGGCCGCGATGATCCCGATGGCATCGGGCCGCATCGATCTGACCGTCGGCTACGGCATCGTGCTCTGGCATATCCTCGCCATCAGCCTGCAGACCGCCTACGGCCTGCCCTGGCCGGTCGCCGTCCTCATCGTACTTGCGCTCGGCGTCCTCACCGGTTTCATCAACGGCCTGCTGGTCGAGGTCGCCAAGATCGACAGCTTCATCGCCACGCTCGGCACCGGCACGGTTCTTTACGCGCTTGCCCTTTGGCACACCGGCGGGCGGCAGGTGGTCGGTGTCCTGCCTGAAGGTTTTTATGCGCTGAACGGCACCATGCTGTTCGGCCTGCCGATCACCGGCTTCTACGTGCTCTTGATCGCCATCTGCATGTGGATCGTGCTCGAATATCTGCCGATCGGCCGTTATCTCTACGCGATCGGCGCCAATCCCAAGGCTGCGGCCCTCAACGGCATTCCGGTCCGCAAGTTCGTGATCGGCGCATTCGTCACCTCCGGCCTGCTGGCTGCTCTGACCGGGGTCCTTCTCGCCTCGAAGCTGCGCATCGGCCAGGCGAGCGTCGGTCTTGAATATCTGCTGCCGGCGCTGGTCGGCGCATTTCTCGGATCGACGACGATCAAGCCGGGCCGGGTGAACGTCTGGGGCACTTTGATCGGCGTCATCATTCTGGCGGTCGGTATATCGGGAATTCAGCAATTCGGCGGGTCGTTCTTCGTCGAACCGCTGTTCAACGGCGTAACCCTGCTGATTGCCATCGGCATTGCAGGTTATGCCCAGCGCAAGCGCGGAGCTGTGAGGAGGATCACACCCGCATCCAAATGAGGATGTCGGCTCACCGGCATTCCACAACAAACAAAATGGAGGAGTGAACATGAAGCGCAGGACTTTATTGCAGGCAACGGTCGCAACCGTCGCCGTTATGCTCAGCATGCCGGCACTGGCCGATTCCATGGCCGACGCCAAGGCCGTGGTCGACAAATATGCGTCCAAGGTGAGCGCCTGGGATGGCCCGACGAGCGGCCCCAAGGGCGCTAGCGGAAAGAACATCGTCATTCTTGCCGGCGATATGAAGAACGGCGGCATTCTCGGCGTGGTCAACGGCGTTGAGGAAGCGGCAGGCGCTCTGGGCTGGACGGTGAAGGCGCTTGACGGCGCCGGCTCGATCGGCGGACGGACGGCTGCCTTCGGCCAGGCCATGGCGCTGAAGCCCGACGGCATCATCATCAACGGCTTCGACGCGGTCGAGCAGAAGCCGGCGATGGAAGCGGCAAAGGCAGCCGGCATTCCGATGGTTTCCTGGCACGCCGCCTCGGCCGTCGGTCCGGTTCCCGAAGTCGGCGTTTTCGCCAACGTCACCACCGATGCGATGGAAGTCTCGAAATCCGCGGCGGATTGGGCTTTCGTCGATGCCGGCGGCAAGCCTGGAGTCATCATCTTCACCGACTCGACCTATGCAATTGCGATTGCCAAGGCCGACCGCATGAAGAAGGAGATCGAGGATCTCGGCGGAACCGTGCTCGAATATGTCGACACGCCGATCGCCGAAACCTCCCAGCGCATGCCGCAGCTGACCACCTCGCTGCTGCAGAAGTATGGCGCCAAGTGGACGCATTCGCTGGCGATCAACGACCTCTATTACGACTTCATGGGACCGTCGCTTGCCTCAGCCGGCATTGCCGGCGACGGGAAGCCGGTGAACGTCGCAGCTGGCGACGGTTCGGAGAGCGCCTATCAGCGTATCCGCGCCAAGCAGTTCCAGGCGGTCACGGTCGCCGAACCGCTCAACCTCCAGGGCTGGCAGCTCGTCGACGAGCTGAACCGCGCTTTCGCCGGTGCCCCGTGGTCGGGCTATGTGTCGCCGCTGCATGTGGTGACCAGCGCGAACGTCGAGTTCGACGGCGGACCGAAGAACAGCTTCGATCCCGATAACGGCTACCGCGATCAATATAAGAAAATCTGGGGCAAATAAGCCTCCAATCAGGGCGTATCGATCGATACGCCCTCCCCTCCCCGCATCACATCGATCCGGCTCCGGCGAGTTTTGGAAAAGAGAACCTATGATCATTCGTTATGCTTTGTTTGAAGGCGAAATCCATCCCGGCAGAGAAGAGGAATTCCGCGCCTTTGTCAGAGAGCGGCTCGTTCCTCTCTGGACGAAATTTCCAGGCGCCGAGGAAGTTCGGGTCTTGGACGGGATGGAGCGCGACGAAGGCGCCCCGGTCTATGCCATGGCCCTGGCGATCCGTTATCCCGATATGGATGCGGTGAGCGCAGCGCTAAACTCCGATGTGCGCTTCGAGAGCCGTGAGGTCACCGGCGAGCTGCTGCAGCTCTTTACCGGGAAGGTGCATCATCACGTATTCCGGGCCAACGAATACCCGCCGGCTGCTGCCTGACGTCAGCGACTGACATCTGCCGGCTCCTAGACAAGATCGAAGACTGAACCGACCACAAGGCGCCTGCGGCAAATGCTCAGGCGCCTTTTTGCGTCTGGGCATCGGCAATCCTCGGGGTGCCCATCGGTCCGGCGGGCCTGCGCTTTGGGACAGTTTTTTATCAGGGGCGCGATTATTGAATTAAATAGTCTATAGATTTAGTGGATAATGTTCCATCTTACCGTGCATCGTTCCTGCAATCAGCAATCCGAAACGGGAAGATCGATGATGACATTGGCAAAGACATTCAAAATCGCATTGTTCAGTCTGCTTGGCTTCGGCGCCATTCACAATCCGGCCGCAGCCCAGGCGGACGCTCCCCTCCTTGCCAAAGTGCCGCCGGGCACCGTGCTGACGATCGGCGATCCGGTCACGCAGAAGGCGCTCGAAGTGTCCGGCCTCGACAAGGAGCTCACTTTCGAAGTGAAATGGGCCAATATCAGCGGCGGGCCGCAGACGTCGGAAGCTTTTCGCGCTCATGCGCTCGATGTCGGTTCGGTGGCCGAGATCCCCTCGATCTTCGCCAACTGGAACAACCTGCCGGTCCGCAACATCGCCTATCGCGAACGCCGCGACCCGATCGCCAATCCGATCTACCGCTTCGGCATCGCACCCGGCGCCGACGTCAAGACGCTCGCGGATTTTCGCGGCAAGCGCATCGCGTTCAGCCCCAGTCAGGCTCAGGGCACTCTCGTCTTGCGCGCGCTTCACGCCGCCGGTCTGAAGAGTAGCGACGTCTCTCTCGTGGAATTGCCGAGCACCGGCGATGTCTATCCGAAGGCCCTGGCGAGCAAACAGGTCGACATCGCACCGCTCGGCACCGTCTATATCAGGCGCTACATCACGCAATACGGGCCGGATGGCGCGACGCTTATCGAGCATGGCCTGCGCGATGATCCCGGCCATCTTTATGCGCCGCAATGGGTTTTGGACGATCCCGCCAAGGCGGCCGCCCTCGCCGAATATGTCGGCCTGTGGGCGCGCGCTACCGAATGGGTGAACCGCAACCCGGACCTCTGGATCACGGAATATTACGTCGGTCAGCAGGGACTCAGCCAGGAAGACGGGGAATATCTCGTCAAGATGACCGGGGAGCAGATCGTTCCCTCCGATTGGAGCGACGTTAAGAAGCGTCATCAGGAAACGATCAACCTGCTGGCGGACGAGCTCGGCAACAAGCCGTTCGACGTCGAGCGGATTTTCGACAATCGCTTCGAAAAGCTGGGTGCGGCGGCTTTGGCCAAGGGCCTGTAACTTTCCCCATTCCATTCAGGAGGAGATTTCAAGCATGGCAACCATTTGGGATGCAGATGAGGCGAAACTGTCCCTGAGGTCAGGCGGCAAAATTGCGCCGGCGGGCTTACGCGCGGCAAGGCCGGTTGGTCTTCTCGGCTCTGCCGGCCCGCGCGCCCGGCGCAGGCTGGGTCCCGGCCCGGCGATACCTTTCGGGCTGCAGATCGGGCCGGCATTGCTGGTATTGGCCTGGGTCGTCGGCTCGGCGCTCGGATGGATTGACCCGCGTGTCCTGTCGGCTCCGTGGACGGTCGTCGAGGCTTTCGCACGGCTCTTGGAGCAGGGCCGCCTGCAGGACAATCTCCTGACGTCGGCGACGCGCGCTTTGGTCGGCCTCAGCATCGGCCTGCTGATCGGCACGGTCCTGGCTGTGATCGCCGGTCTTTCCCGGATCGGCGAAGCGCTGATCGACGGCCCGGTCCAGATCAAGCGGGCGATACCGACGCTCGCCCTGATCCCCTTGCTGATCCTGTGGTTCGGCATCGGCGAGAGCATG
This sequence comes from Rhizobium acidisoli, assembly GCF_002531755.2. Classification (NCBI taxonomy): domain Bacteria; kingdom Pseudomonadati; phylum Pseudomonadota; class Alphaproteobacteria; order Hyphomicrobiales; family Rhizobiaceae; genus Rhizobium; species Rhizobium acidisoli. Next base: position 416,924 of record NZ_CP035002.1, read on the forward strand.
AAGGTCACGACCATCGTGCTTGCCGTTATCGTGCCGATCTACATCCACACGCACAATGCGCTGCGCAGCATCGACAGTCGCTATGTCGAACTGGCCGAGACGCTGCGCATGAGCCAGAAGGACTTCATCCTCCAGGTGGTGCTGCCGGGCGCTTTACCCGGTTTCCTCCTGGGGCTGCGCTTCGCCGTCACCCTCTGCTGGGTTTCTCTTGTCGTCGTCGAGCAGATCAACGCCACCAGCGGGCTCGGCTACATGATCGATCTTGCCCGCAATTATGGGCAGACCGACGTCATCCTCGTCGGCCTCGTGGTCTATGTGCTGCTGGGTCTCGTCTCGGACGGCCTCGTCCGTCTCATCGAACGGAGGGCCCTCTCATGGCGCCGCACCCTGGCAAACTGAAGCCCGAAGCCAACGCCGTCCATGTCCGAAACCTCGTCCGCCGATTTTCGGCAAAGACGATTCTCGACGGCATCGACCTCGATATAGTGGAGGGCGAATTCGTTGCCCTGCTCGGCCGCAGCGGCTCCGGCAAAAGCACGTTCCTGCGCGCCCTCGCCGGCCTCGATCACGGTGTTGAGGGAAGCGGCACCCTTGAGACGCCGGAAAGGCTTTCGGTGGTTTTCCAGGATGCCCGGCTGCTGCCATGGCGCAGCGTCATCCAGAACGTCACGCTCGGCCTGCCCGGCGCCTCCGGCCAGGAAGGCGGCAGGAAGGCTTTGGCGGAGGTAGGACTTGAAGGGCGGGAAACCGCGTGGCCGAACCAGCTTTCCGGCGGCGAACAGCAGAGAGTCGCCCTTGCCCGCTCCCTGGTGCGCGAACCGGCTTTGCTTCTCGCCGATGAACCCTTCGGCGCGCTCGACGCGCTGACCCGGCTGAAAATGCACGACTTGCTGCGGGAATTGTGCGCACGGCACCGTCCTGCCGTGCTGCTCGTTACCCACGACGTCGACGAGGCGATTTCGCTGGCCGACCGGATACTGGTCCTCGACGAAGGCCGGCTGATCGAGGATCTCTGGATCGATCTGCCGACGCCGCGCGATCATGGCGATCCGCGCTTTGCAGAGTTCCGAAGCCATCTTCTCGGCCGGCTCGGGGTCGACGTCCCGGGCCGCAAGGCAGCGTGACATCCACCGACAGCGCAATTTGAATTGGGGATAAGCCAATGAGCACATCGAAAAGGCAAATGCGGCTCGGCGCATTCATCATGGCGACGGGCCATCATATCGCCGCCTGGCGTCATCCGGATGCGCAAGCCGACGCAGGACTCAATATCGATCACTACCGGCAGCTTGCGCAGACCGCCGAACGCGGGAAATTCGATCTCGTCTTCGTCGCGGATAGCCCGGCGGGGTGGGAGCGCGCCAAGGATCTGGAGGCGTTTCGCCGCACCGCCCAGGGCGCGCATTTCGAGCCGCTGACCCTCTGGGCCGCCCTCTCGCAGGCGACCGAACATATCGGCTTCGTCGCCACGGCATCGACGACCTATGAGGACCCCTATCTTCTCGCCCGCAGATTTGCCTCGCTGGATTATATCTCCAAGGGGCGTGCGGCGTGGAACGTCGTCACGACGGGCGCCGACGTTTCGAAGAACTTTTCGATTGCAGGCCATCCCGCCCATGCCGATCGCTATGAGCGGGCCGAGGAATTCGTCGATCTAGTGAAGGGATTGTGGGATTCCTACGAGGACGATGCCTTCATCCGCGACAAGGAAAGCGGGGTCTATCTCGATCCCGACAAGGTGCATCTCGTCAATCACAAGGGGAAGTTCTTCTCGGTGGCGGGTCCGCTCAATGTCGGCCGCCCCGTTCAGGGCTATCCCGTCATCGTGCAGGCGGGCGCATCGGAACCGGGACGCGAACTTGCCGCCCGCACCGCCGAGATGATCTTTACCGCCAATCAGACGCTCGACGATGCCCAGGAATTCTATTCCGACGTCAAGGGGCGGCTTGCCCGCTACGGGCGGCGGCCGGACGACCTGTTGATCAGTCCCGGCATATTCCCCGTTCTCGGCGGAACCGAAGCGGAGGCTCAGGCGAATTACGACTATATCCAGTCCCTCGTTCACCCCTCCATCGCCTGGAACATCCTTGCCCGCCACTATAAGGGTGTAGATCTTTCCGGCTATTCGCTTGATGATCCCGCCCCTCCCCTGCCGGGAGATACCGAACTCAACAAAAGCCGCCTGAAGCTGGTTTCCGACCTGGTTTCGCGCAATCATCTGACGCTGCGCCAATTCTATCTCGCGGTCGCCACCGCGCGCGGCCATCGCACCGTCATCGGAACGCCCGAGCAGATCGCCGATGCGATGCAGATCTGGTTCGAGAATGGCGCCGCCGACGCCTTCAACATCATGCCGCCGATCCTGCCCACGGCTCTCACCGATTTCGTCGATCAGGTCGTGCCGATCCTGCGCAAGCGCGGCCTGTTCCGGCACGAATATGAAGGCACAACGCTGCGGGAGAATCTCGGCCTCGGGCGCCCGCCGAACGGCTTTGCGCTTCGGGGGCAGGACGTGCAGGCGGCCGTATGATCTGTCGGCTCGATTTTCCTTTGGCTCCCTTTCCAACCACACAGAACCGCAGCATCGCATGAGCAATCATTCCGAATTTCTCTGGTATATTCCGAACGACATCAGAGCCGGCCATCGCGGCGATTCCGCCGTCGACAACCACAACAGCCTGGAAACGCTGACCAGCCACGCAAAGGCGCTGGAGGAGCATGGCTGGAAGGGCGCGCTCATCGGCACCGGTTGGGGCCGTCCCGACACTTTTACCGTCGCGGCCTCGCTCGCCGCGCGGACCACCACCTTCGAGCCGCTGATTGCGATCCGTCCGGGTTATTGGCGGCCGGCGAACTTCGCTTCCGCAGCGGCGACGCTCGACCATCTGACGGGCGGCCGGGTGCGGATCAACATCGTCTCGGGCAAGGACAACCTGCCCGCCTATGGCGACAGCGAGGGCGATCAGGCGCATCGTTATGGCAGGACCAAGGAATTCATGCGGCTGGTCCGCAGGCTGTGGACCGAAGAAAACGTCACCTCTACAGGCGACCATTTCCGGGTCGCCGAATCCACCGTGGTGCCGCGCATCGAGGTTCGCGGCAACCGCCGGCATCCGAAGTTCTATTTCGGCGGCGCCTCGGAAGCGGCCGAACGGGTGGCGGCAACCGAGGCCGATGTCCAGCTTTTCTGGGGCGAGCCGCTCGAGGGCGTCCGCGAGCGGATCGGACGGCTCAAGGGGCTGAGCCGGGCGCTCGACCGCGACCTCCCGCCGCTGGAATTCGGGCTGCGGATAACGACGCTGGTCCGCGACACGACAGAACAAGCCTGGGCCGACGCCGAGGCGAAGGTCGCCGAGATGGCTAGGAGCAACGGCACCGGCTGGCACGATCACCAGCGCGTGCTTGCCGTCGGCCAGCAGCGGCTGCTTGCTCTTTACGAGCGTGGCGATGTTCTCGACGACAATCTCTATACCGCGCCGGGCAAATTCGGCGGCGGCGGCGCCGGCACCACCTGGCTGGTCGGGTCGGCGGCGGATGTGGCGCGGTCGCTGCGCAAATATCAGGATCTCGGGATCACACATTTCGTGTTGTCCGACACGCCCTATCTCTCCGAGATCAAGCGGCAGGGCGATCAGCTTCTGCCGCTGCTGCGCGGCTGAAGCCGGAGGCGACGGCTGTGCGAAGGTGTCAGGGTGCCGGCGCCATGCATCGGTTGCGGCCGGCATTCTTGGCGGCGTAAAGATTGGCGTCGGCCACCTGCAGCGCCGCTTCCAAACTATCGGCCAGGGACCAATCCGCCAGGCCGATGGAACAGGCGACCTCTAGCTTCGGAGCGACCTCAGACCAATCATGGTCCTGCACCCGTAGGCGCAGCCGTTCGGCGGCGGCAAAGGCGTCCGCGGCTCGCGTGCCGGGAAGCAGAAGCAGGAATTCCTCGCCGCCCATGCGGATCGCCAGACCGCCTTCCGCCCCCGCATCGCCCAGCAAGCCGGCAACGCGGGCGAGGACGATATCGCCGATCGAATGGGAGAAGACATCGTTGATGCGTTTGAAGTGATCAATGTCGCACAGCATCAGGGCTGCATGGGTGACGCCGGTATCGGCCCAGTCCCTGCACCGGAGCTGCAATTCGCGGCGATTGCCGAGGCCGGTCAGCGGATCGGTGCGCGATGCCAGCACCGCCTCGCGCTGTTCGGCGGCAAGCCGCAGATTTTCCTCCAGCAGGCGCTCACGCTCCAGACGGGCGCTGTCTTCCTTGCGGCGCATGGTCTCCAGATCGAGCGCCAGCTTCATCGTATAGGCGCGCGCCGAGGCAAGCCGCCGATAATCCTCGACCACCAGCTCGTGATAGATCCTGTGATGGTCGAAGGCCGCCCGCCAGTCGCCGGCCATTTCGGCAATCCGGAAGCGCATGTCGAAATGGCGCAGCTTCATGCGCGGCACGACCAGAACCTGCTCCATCGCCTCGACGCCGGCAAGCAGCGACTGCGCTTCATCGAAAGCGCCCTGGCCGGCCAGAAGATAGGCGTACCAATAGGAGGTCTCCGCCTCGAGCACCTCGTCCTGCGCGGCCTGACAGGCGGCAATGGCGGCGACATAGCCGCTCGCCGCCACGGCGTCTTCGCCGCGCGTCCAGGCCAGAAGCCCGAGATAACAATGGCATTCGGCAATCTCGTAGCTCAGGTTTTCGGCCTGCGCCTCTATCATGATCGACTGCAGTTGCTCCTCGGTGCGGGTAAGCAGGAGAGCGTCGATCTCCTTCCGTGCCAGCCGATGTTCGCCGAGCGCGCGCGCCGCCATGGCTGGCAATCGAGCGGGCGATCAGCACGGAGCTCTTAGCCAGACCGCTCGCCTCCGCATAATTAAGGCTCTCGGCCGCCGCCTCGGCGGCGCGGTCGAAGTCGTTCGAATCGAACAGTGCCACCGCATAGGCGGTGCGCGCTCGCCAGTTGGCCAACGGATCCGGGCAGGATTTGGTGCGTTTCTGGCAGTCGATCAGCAGGGCGAAGCCGGTTTCCAGATCGCCGAGCGCCACGAGAATGCCGCCATGGACCGACTGAAGGGAAATGATCGCAGCCTGATCCTGGCAATATCGGAGCCAGGTTTCAGCACGAAGGCAGATCTTCAGACCTTCAGCCAAGGTCTCCTTGTTGAAATGGATGAGCGCAAGCCGATGCGAGGCGCGCAAGGCTCCGGCAACATCGCCCGCCTCGAGGGCTGCTTCATAAGCCGCTTCTGCAGCCTCGAGCGCTTCGCCGGTGCGGCATTCCCAGTCCAGGCGCACGGCACTGTCCAGCAGTTCCTGCCAGCTCGCTGCCAGGTTCCGATCGTGCCTTGACGTGGAAGAAGCCTGTCGTGCCACCTCTGCCCTATTCCCTTATCCGTACCGCATAGTCTGCGAGAACTTCTAACAATTCTCAAAGAGTTGCGCTTAACGGCGAACTTCATCGCTGAACATCGATGCTGGCAGGCAGATTTAAACGGCCCGTTTGCAACAGGAAATGTGTGCCAATTCAAACCAACAACTTGGTGTACTCTATTCCGGCGCGGGCGTTGGTGTCACTACGACCAAAAATACGACAAAATGTCCAAAAAGCGCAGCATAATGATGCCCTGTCGGCTTCGTTTACACTCTCTAAAATATCTCCTCCTATTTTTAAGCATATCGGAGCGACGTTCTGAGGATCGTCACCTACGCCATGATGGCCCGCCAGGTATCCCGAAATCCCGCATGAAATCGACTTGTTACCCTGACGCTCGCCCGGCTCTAGATGCGACGTGCGCAGTGGTGCCCGGCGACGCATTCGGGGACAGATCCTGGTCCCAGACACCTTTAAACCTCGCCGACACGATGGAGCGCGCGAATGAACAGCATTAAGAGTTTCGGGATCGCGATGCGTCTCGCCCTTGGTTTCAGCTTTCTGATCCTGCTGATGGCGGGCCTCAGCATCTACTCGGCAGTGCAGGTCGCGGAGATCAACAACAATCTCGGGACGATCAACGACGTCAACAGCGTCAAGCAGCGCTTTGCTATCAATTACCGCGGCAGCGTGCACGATCGGGCAATCGCCATTCGCGACGTGACCCTGGTGACCTCCGCCGATGAACGCAAGACGGCCGAGGCATTGATCGAAAAGCTCGCCGCCTCCTACGCCGAAAACGAAAAACGCATGGCGGAGATGGTTGCATCGCCGGCGGGTGCCACGGATCAGGAAAAGACCATTCTGAGCGAGATCGCCGACATCCAGGCGAAAACCAATCCTCTCGTCGCCCAGATCATTGCGCTGCAGGAAAAGGGCGATGGCGAGGCGGCCCGCAAGATCCTGCTCGAACAGGCAAGGCCGGCCTTCGTTGCCTGGCTCGGCGCCATCAACAAATTCATCGACTATCAGGAAGCATTGAACAAATCGATTGGCGGCGAGGTCCGCAGCACGGCGAGCGGCTTCAAGCCGATGGTCCTGACGGCGCTCGGCATCGCGGCTCTTCTTTCGATCGTTGCCGCTGCGATTACCGCGCGCACGATCGTTGGCCCGCTGGCAAAACTGCAGCTGTCGCTGAAGGCGATGGCGGAGGGCAATCTCGACGGCGACCGTCGCCTCGAAGCGCGGGGTGATGAGATCGGCAAGCTTGCGCGCGCCGTGGCCGGCCTGCGCGACGCCATTTCGGCAAAGGCGGAGCGGGAAGCCGACACGGAAGCCAAGCGGGCCGTCGCAGAACGGCATCGGCTCGAGCAGGATGCAGACGAACGCCGCACTCTTGCCGAGCAAACCGACCGCGCTGTCGGCCAGCTTGGCGATGCATTGCAGGCGCTGGCAAACGGCGACCTTACGCAGCAGATCGACACGCCGTTCATCCCCTCTCTGGAAAAGCTCAGAGCCGACTTCAATACCGCGGTCGAAAAGCTCCGCGCTGCCATGCAGAAGGTTGCCCAGAACGCCAGTGCCATCGCCGCCGGCGCACAGGAGATCCGATCTTCCTCGGACGATCTCGCCAAGCGGACCGAACAGCAGGCCGCATCCGTTGAGGAAACCGCCGCTGCGCTGGAGGAAATCACCACTACCGTCGCCGACTCGAGCAACAAGGCACAGGAAGCAGGACAGCTCGTTCGCAAGACGAAGGACAGCGCAGAGCGTTCGGGCAGCGTCGTCCGGGGCGCGGTCGATGCCATGGGCAAGATCGAATCCTCCGCCACCGAAATCGGAAGCATCATCGGTGTCATCGATGAAATCGCCTTCCAGACCAACCTGCTGGCGCTGAATGCCGGCGTCGAAGCCGCCCGCGCCGGTGAAGCAGGCAAGGGCTTTGCCGTCGTTGCCCAGGAGGTGCGCGAGTTGGCGCAACGTTCCGCCAAGGCTGCGAAGGAAATCAAGGAACTGATCAACGCTTCGAATGGTCATGTGAAAAACGGTGTCGCTTTGGTCGGCGAGACCGGAAAAGCCTTGGAAGAGATCGTCGCACAGGTACAGCAGGTCGACGGCAATGTTGGCGCTATCGTCGGCGCTTCGCAAGAGCAGGCAACGGGGCTGAAGGAGATCAACACTGCTGTCAACAGGATGGATCAGGGCACGCAGCAGAACGCCGCCATGGTGGAAGAAGCGACAGCCGCCGCCCATAATCTCGCCAAGGAAGCCGACGCGCTGTTCCAGCTCTTAGGCCAGTTCAGCATCGGGGGCGCGGTGGCATCGAAGCGCGCATCGCAGCCCGCTGCCGCGGCACAACATGCTCAACCTGTGTCCTCGCCGGCGCGCCAGATGATTGCCAAGGTAGGCAGGTCGTTTCAGCGAAGCGCGGGCCAGGGAAATGCGGCCCAGGGGAACGCAGCATTGGCCGGCGATTGGGAAGAGTTTTAAATCGGATTGATTTATCGTCAGCTTCTGCTGGAATGCGAATTGCAAAGGGCGGCGTTTGCCGCCCTTTGCTTTGATTGGACTCACGCCCGGGCCGGAACCTTGGCCGGAAGAAGGGCGTTGATCACGACGGCAACGCCGATGTTTGCCGCAAGCGCCAGCAGTCCGGTGTAGACGGTGAAGGGCTCGCCGCCGAGGCTGATCAGGTGCAGCGGCTTCCAGCCGGCATCCCAGACGAGGAAGGTGCCGCCGCAGAAGCCGACGAACCAGCCGGCAAGCAGAGCGGGTGCACGGAACCAGTTGGTGTAGAGACCGAAGACCAGGGCCGGAAGCGTCTGCAGGATCCAGATGCCGCCGAGCAGCTGCAGGTCGAGTGCGAACTGCGTCGGCAGGAAGATGATGACGAGCAGCGCACCGACCTTCACCACCAGCGACGTCACCTTTGCGACCTTGGCTTCGCCGGCATCGCCGACTTTCGGATCGACATAAGCTTTCCAGAAATTGCGGGTGAAGAGATTGGCGGCACCAATGCTCATCACCGCTGCCGGCACCAGTGCCCCGATGGCGATCGCCGCAAAGGCGAAGCCGGAGAACCAGCCTGAAAACAGCGTCCTGAACAGGGTCGGAACCACGTCATTGGCGCTGTCGAGCTTCAGATTGGCGGCATGGCCCATATAGCCGAGCAGCGCCAGAAGTCCGAGCAGCAGCGTATAGGCGGGCAGCATGATCGCATTCTTGCGGATCGTCTTGCCGCTGTTGGAGGCAAAGATGCCGGTCAGCGTATGCGGATACATGAAGGCTGCAAGCGCCGAGCCGAAAGCGAGCGTGGCATAGGCGACATATTGATTGCCGCCGAGCAGCAGGCTGCCGGAGCCCTTGGCCTGGAAGGCCGCATCGGCCGAGGCGAAGACATTGGCGTAGCCGCCGAGCTTCGACGGGATGAGGGCGACAGCTGCGATCACCACGATATAGATCATGATGTCCTTGACGAAGGCGATCAGCGCCGGGGCGCGCAGGCCTGCGGAGTAAGTGTAGAGCGCCAGCACGATGAAGGCGATCGCCAGCGGCAGTTCGCCATGCAGCCCGAGTGCCTTCAGGACCGCCGTCATGCCGACGAGCTGGAGGGCGATGTAAGGCATGGTGGCGATGACGCCCGTTGCCGCGACCGCGAGTTCGAGACCGCGCGATCCGTACTGGCCGTGGACGACGTCGGCGGCCGTTACATAGCCGAAATCCTTGGCGCGTTTCCACAGAACCGGCATGACCATGAAGACGAAGGGATAGACGACGATCGTATAGGGCAGCGCGAAGAAGCCGTAGGCGCCGACCGTATAGACCAGAGCCGGGACGGCGATCACGGTATAGGCGGTATAGAAATCGCCGCCGACGAGGAACCAGGTGATCCAGGTGCCGAAGTTGCGGCCGCCGAGACCCCATTCATCGATATGGGCGAGCGTCTCGGGCTTGCGCCAGCGGCTGGCGACGAAGCCCATGACCGTGACGAGAACGAAAAAGAAGATGAAGACGGCAAGCGCCGTACCGTTGATGTCAGTCGTCATGGCGCACGCTCCGATAAGCAATCCAGGTCAGCGTCGCCGTGATCGGCACCCAGAGAAGCTGATACCAGTAGAAGAAGGGGAAGCCGAAAAGCGACGGCTCGCGGAGATTGTAAAATGCCGGCCAGAGCAGACCTATATACGGGATGATCAGCAGCCAGAGCGCTGCCTTGCTACGTGGTTTTTCCATGTCGGAATACCTTTCAGGCGCCGCAATAGCGGTCGCCATGTTCCAGTTGTCGGGCGTGGAAGGCAGGTCTGTCAGCCGGCGGCGGCAGCAGGCCCGGTTCGGGTCGCTCGAGCTTTTCCGGCGGATCGGAAGCTGATGTAACGCATGTGAATTCCTCCCAACGGCTTGGCACTTGGCCAGCCGTGATTGGAGTCCTAGGGCGTTGGTTTTATCCCCACAAGATGGGCGCAGAGGCGAAATACCGGGGTCTACCCAGAAGTGGGTAGGCGCGGATTTCCACCTACACTCGAGGCGATGCCGTGGTCGAGCGCATAGCGGATGAGGCCAGCCGTCGTGGCGATGCGGAGCTTCTTCTTGAGGTTCTTGCGATGGGTTTCGGCGGTGGCGGAGCTTATCCCGAGCACTTCGGCGATCTCGCGGTTGCTCCTACCGGCAACGATCAGCCCGAGAATGTCATGCTCGCGCGGCGTCAAAGGATCGCTCCCCTCCTCCGCGCGTTCGCCCATCAGCGCATCGAAGACGCCGGAGGAAAAATAGGTGCCGCCGTCGGCGACGGTTTCGATCGCCGCGACGATCTCGTCCGTCGAAACGTCCTTGAGAACGTAGCCGGCGGCACCATGCATGACGGACGAGGAAATATACTCGCGGCTGTCATGCATGGAGAGCATCACGACGCGGGTCTCAGGAAATTCATTCCTGAACAATTCGATCGCATCGATGCCGCTGAGCTTCGGCATGTTGATGTCCATCAGCACCACCTGCGGCTGGATCTGCCGGGCAATGTCGAGCCCGGTTTGAGCCAGGCCGGCGGTGCCGGCGACTTCGATATGGTCGAAGGTTTCGAGCACGGCTTTCAGACCGTCCAGCACCAGCGGATGGTTGTCGATCAGGAGCACCCTGATTTTGGGTCGTTCCGTCATGCGGCTTCCGCCTGCTTGCCGGCGACAAGATTGGCCGATCTCGGCATCATCGCCGTCAGCGTCGTGCCAGCCTCGCTGCTGTTGATCAGCAACAGGCCGCGGAAGTGGGCCATGCGCTCCTGCATGTTGCGCAGGCCGAGCCCCGCCCTGCCGGATGCGCCGTCCCTGCTGCCGTCGAAGCCGGCGCCGTTGTCGGATATCGTCATACGGGCGCGGCCACTGTCGCTCCAGAGCTTGACCGAAAGCTTCGAGGCGCCTGCGTGCCGCTCGACATTGTTGAAGGCTTCCTGCGCAACGCGATAGAGCGCGGTGTTGGCTTCGGCTTTCAGCGTATCGGTGAACGCCGAAGCGTCGATTTCCGTCTCGATCCCCGTCCGCTCGGCAAAATGGTGACAGAGCGCTTCGAGCGCGGCCTTCAGGCCGAGATCGTCGAGCACGCGGGGCCGCAGATCATGCGAGAGGAGCCGGATTTCCTTGATGGCGCCGTTCAGCGCCTCGACGCCGCGCTCGATGGTCAGCGCAGCCTCATCGACATTGGTCCTGACTTTGCGGCCGGCGAGGTCCATTGCATAACGCACGCCGAGAAGAGTTTGGGAGATGCCGTCATGCAGCTCGCGCGCCAGCCGCGTGCGCTCCTCTTCCTGGGTGTCGATGACCCGCTGTGTCAGCGCCTTGAGCCGGCCGTCGGCCATGCGGCGCTCGTGGAACGTCAGCAGCATGCAGGTGGTGAACACCACGAGCACCGAAGGTACGGCGATCAGCGCAACGATGACGAAGGTCCGCCTGATGTTGGCGCGCATCACCTTGTTGGCGGCGGCACTCTGGGCAAAGACGTCATCCAGATAGACGCCGGTGCCGACGACCCAGTGCCATTTGTCGAGGCTGACGACGAAGGAGAGCTTGTCGGCGATCTGACCGGTCGACGGTTTCTGCCATTTGTACTGATGCAGGCCGCCGCCTGCCTTGGCCGTGGCGATCAGTTCGGCAATGACCTTGTCGCCATCCGGGTCGGTGAGATCGAGCCAATTGTGACCATGCCGGAAACTCTGGCGCGGATGGACGATGTTGTTGCCGTCGTAGTCGTAGACGAAGAAATATCCGTCCTTGCCGTAGTCGAGCGAGGTCAGAATCGCCGCCACCTGCTGCTTGGCGGCCTCGTCGTCTGCGCCGGCCTTGTCGTAAATCGTCTGGATGGCGGAGAGCGCAAGATTGGTCAGGTTGAGGATCTCGGCTTCCTTGGTCTTCAGCATGTTCTGCTCGAACGTATCGATGCTGTTCTTGGCGAGGTTTGCCGATTGCCAGGTGATGAAGGTGGTGATCGCGAGGATCGAAATGACCAGCGGGACGATCGCCAATGCGATGATCTGGTGTCGTAGCGTCAACGGTCATTCCTCCCAAGGATCTGCGCCCGGAATTATGCCCTTTGTCCGATATGAGTCCAGCCGCCCGGGCGCGATCGCTATTCCAGCGGCACGAATAGGCCGAGCTTGACGTCGCGCAACACGACATTGGTGTGCATGCGGCGGATCTGCGGATTGTCGGCCATGATCAGGGCGGCGATGTCGTCATAATGCTCGACGTCGCGGGCGGTGACAATGGCGATCAGGTCGACGGCGCCGGTGACGTAATAGACCTGCTGGATATGATCCTGCTTCTCCGCCCATAGCCGAAACTTCGCCAAAGCGTCGTAATTGTCCCGCTCGATCTCCATGCCGACGATGAACACCATCGATGTTCCCGTCGCTTTCCGATCGACGACGGCGACCTCGGCCTTGATGATCCCCTCCTCGCGCAGCCGTTTCAACCGCCGCTGCACGGCCGAGACAGACAAGCCGATCCGTTCGGCGATCGTTTCGGCCTTCAGCTGGCAGTCGCGCTGAACGATATCGAGGATGTCACGGTCAAAACGATCCAGCTGTTCCATTGTCCATTTCCATTTCAGCTGCGGCACATCATACATTCTGCCGCATTCGATGCGCGAGGAAGATTATTTTGCACAAAATATGCAAAATAGGTGATAATTGCGCGAAAAAACCGCGTTATTTTATCATTATCCTTCGCATCTCAAGTTCAGCCGGACCCATGCATGTCGGATCAACCCTTTCCTGCTCTTCGCGTCGAAGATCTCCATAAAAGCTTCGGCTCGCAACAGGTTCTCAAGGGTATCTCCACCGAGGCCCACAAGTCGGATGTGATCTCTATCATCGGCTCGTCGGGTTCCGGCAAGAGCACTTTTCTCAGATGCATCAATTTCCTGGAGACACCGGATCGCGGCCGCATTGCGGTGAACGGCGAGGAAGTCGGGATGAAGGCCGGTCGCGGCGGGAAGCTGCAGCCGCAGAGCTGGCGGCAGATCGAACGGCTGCGGACGGGGCTCGGCATGGTGTTTCAGAGTTTCAATCTCTGGGCTCACCGCACCGTATTGGAAAACGTCATCGAGGCGCCGGTCCATGTCATGGGCATTTCCAGGCGCGAGGCGGTCGAAAAGGCGGAGGCCCTGCTTCACAAGGTCGGGCTTTTCGACAAGCGTGACGCCTATCCCGCCTTTCTCTCCGGCGGCCAGCAGCAGCGCGCGGCGATTGCGAGGGCGCTCTGCGTCGATCCTGCCGTCATGCTTTTCGACGAGCCGACATCGGCGCTCGATCCGGAATTGGTCGGCGAGGTCCTCAAGGTCATCCGCGATCTCGCGGAAGAAGGACGCACCATGCTGATCGTCACGCATGAAATGCGCTTCGCCCGGGATGTGTCGAGCCGCGTCCTCTTCCTGCATCAGGGACGGATCGAGGAGGAAGGGCCGCCGGAGCAGGTTTTCGGGGCGCCGGTCAGCGCCCGCTGCCGGGAGTTCACCCGTCTCGGCGCCCATTGATGCGCATCCATCATCACTAACACACGAACCAGGAGAATCCTGCGAATGAAACTGCTTCCCATGCTTTTCGCCGGCGCGGCCCTTGCGCTTTCCGCCGTCACCGCGCAGGCCGAAGTCCGCTTCGGCGTCATGAATGAATCCTATCCGCCCTTCTTCGCCAAGGACGCCTCGGGCGAGTGGCACGGATGGGAAATCGATCTCATGAACGCCGTCTGCACCGAGATGAAGGAGAAATGCTCGATCGTCGACATTTCCTGGGATGGTCTCATTCCGGCTCTCCAGAGCAAGAAGTTCGACGTGATCTGGTCGTCGGGCGGGCTGCGCAAGGAAGATACGGAGCTGAAAGCCAAGCTGAATGCGGCAATCGCTGCGGTTCGGGCCAACGGCCAGTACGACGCCATCACCAAGAAATACTTCGACTTCGACATCTACGGCGCGAAGTAAGCAATTCCGATGGCGACCACGCAACAAGGCATTCTGGACCTGCTGTCTCCCTATCCTCCGGGATGGGGCGGCGTTCTTCTGGCAGGTGCGGTCTCCACGGTCGCCATCTCGGCCTGCGCCTTCGCGGTCGGACTTTTGCTCGGCACGGGCGGTGCGCTGGGAAAGCTTTCGGGCAATCGCGCACTTCGCCTGCTGCTCGATTTCTACACGACGGTGATCCGCGCTGTTCCCGAGCTGATCCTGATCGTCGGGCTCTATTATGCCGGCACCGACGGTCTCAACCGGCTGCTGGCGGCATTGGACCTGCCGCCTGTCAACGTCAACGGTTTCGTCGCGGCGATCACCGTGCTCGGCTTCGTGCAGGGCGCCTATATGACGGAGGTGCTGCGCGGCGCGATCCTCGCCATCCCCACCGGCCAGATCGAAGCGGCCAAGGCCTTCGGCATGGGGCCGATGCTGCGCTTCCGCCGCGTTCTGCTGCCGGCGCTCTTGCCGAATGCGCTGCCGGGGCTTGCCAATCTATGGATGTCGATCACCAAGGACAGCGCGCTGGTCGCGGTCGTCGGCTACCAGGAGCTGGCGCTCGCCACCCGTCTCGCCGGGGCGAGCACCAAACATTACTTCGTGTTTTTCCTGGCCTCGGCCCTTCTCTATCTCGCCATCACGCTCGTTTCCAACGTCGCCTTCAAACTGATCGAGGGACGGGTGCGGCGGGGACAGCCTCGCCTTGCCTGAAGAAAGCGCCCCATGAGTTTCACCTGGATCTCTTCCTACTGGCCGCTTCTTCTGACCGGCGCCTGGCAGACGGTGTCGTTGCTGGTCATCTCGGTGGTGTTCGGTTTCATCATCGCCATCGGTCTCGCCTTCGCGCAGGTCAGTGGCGGCAGGCTGACGCGGCTGCTTGCCCGCGGCTACTGCACCTTCTTCCGCGGCACGCCGCTGCTGATCCAGCTGTGGCTTCTCTATTACGGCGTCGGCTCTCTGCTGCCCATGATCCCCGGCATTCGCCAGAGCCTGTTCTGGCCGATTCTGCGCGAAGGCTTCTTCTTCGCAGCCGTCAGCTTTACGCTGAACTATGCCGCCTATGAGGCGGAGGTCTTGCGCGGCGCCCTGCTTGCCGTGCCCAAGGGCGAGCTCGAAGCCGGCCGGGCCTTCGGCCTGTCGCCCTGGAAGCTGACCCGGCGCATCTGGTTGCCGCGCGCCATCCGCATTGCCCTGCCGACCATTGCCGGCGAGATCGTCATGCAGCTCAAGGCGACGCCGCTTGCCTTCACGGTGACGGTGATGGATCTCTATGCCGTGGCGAACAAGGTCCGCCAGGACACGCTGTTGGTCTACGAACCGCTGCTCGTCGTCACCCTCTTCTATCTCGCATTGACCGCAGTCATCGCCCGCGTCTTTCGAGGTCTCGAAGCGCAGGTGCCGGTGCGACGCTAGCAGGGTCCGGCCATGAACCCCGGCGCGTATCGACGCGCATTTCACCCCGTTTGTTATGAAAAGCCCGCCGCCGGTAACGGCGCGGCAGCCTGAATGGAGACCCTTGATGAGCACGACACGAATCCTCGATGGCGGCATGAGCCGCGAGCTGCTGCGGCTCGGCGCGGAATTGAAACAGCCGGAATGGTCGGCCCTGGCGCTGATCAATTCGCCGGATATCGTCCGCGAGGTGCATAAGGAATTCATCGCCGCCGGCTCTGAGGTCATTACCACGAACAGCTATGCGCTGGTGCCCTTCCATATCGGCGAGGACCGGTTCCAGAAGGAGGGGGCGGCGCTGATCCGTCTTGCCGGCCGGTTGGCGCGCGAGGCAGCCGATTCCATCACCGACCGCAAGGTGCTGGTCGCCGGTTCGCTGCCGCCGATCTTCGGCTCCTACGAGCCGCAGAATTTTCAGCCCTCGCGGGTGCAGGATTATCTGAAGGTGCTTGTCGAAAACCTCGCGCCTTTCGTCGACATATGGCTCGGTGAGACGCTGAGCCTGATCGCCGAGGGCGAGGCCGTCCGCGAGGCGGTGTCGGCAACCGGCAAACCGTTCTGGATCTCCTTCACATTGGCGGATGACGAGGCCGATATCGACAGCGGCGAACCGAAGCTCCGCTCGGGCGAAAGTGTCGAGGACGCGGCCTCCTGGGCGGTCTCATCAGGTGCGGAAGCCTTCCTGTTCAACTGCAGCAAGCCTGAAGTCATGCGAGGCGCCGTCGAGACGGCGGCGCGCGTGTTCCGCCAGGCGGACGCTCAGATCGAAATCGGCGTCTATGCCAATGCCTTCGAAGGGGAACAGGGCGCATCGGCCGCCAATGAAGGCCTGCACGACACCCGCGACGATCTGAATGACGACGCCTATTCGCGTTTTGCCTGCTCCTGGGCCGAGGCTGGCGCCACGATCATCGGCGGCTGCTGCGGCATCGGCGCCGCCCATATCCATCGTCTCGGCAAGACGCTTTCAAGATAACTCGCAGCGCGGCTTCGTTCACTCCGCCTTCGGCGCCGTCTTCTGAAGCTCGAGGAGAAGCTCGATCAGCTTCGGCGCCATCACCCTGATTTCCGAAAGATGGACGGCGCTCAGCCTTGTCAGAAGCTCGTCCGCCTTTTCGGTCAGCAGCAGCGTCTGGCGGCGCCTGTCTGTGGGATCGGCATGGCGTTCGACCAGCCCGGCATCAGACAGCCGCCCGACGAGCTCGGTCGCCGTGTGCGGCGCTATGATCAGCCGCTCGGCCAGCATGCCGATGGTCATCGCTTCGCCGCCGCGTTGCCCCTTGATCGCCAGCAGCGCCTGATGCTGCTGCACGGGCAGTCCTTCCGACTGGGCGGCAGAGGCGCTGAAGTCCATGAACTGGCGAAGCGCGAACCTGAGGTCGGCGAGCGCCTCGTAATCTTCCTGTCTGAGCGGCGGCGGGATTTTCTTCACACTTATTCTCCTCTGCCGCGTCGTTCGCAGGAGGTGATCCATGCGCGCGCTCTTGCCGATCTCGAATAGATGGGCAGCCGCCGGCCGGTCAAGTGAGGCATCGTCCGAGACATTTTCGCCTTCTTGCTTTCGTCCATTGATTTATATCGTATCACGATATAATCACGCCACTCAAGCACACCCATTTCCGCGTAGCAGAGGCTTCCATGGCGCAGCATCAACCCAGCAACCGGCCGCATGATTTCACCGGCGGTCTTTCCCGGCGCGAGGCCGGCGATTTCACCACCGACAAGCGGGTCCTCCTGCTGGTCGGGATGTCCGTCATCGTCGGCACCGCGGGCGCCTTTGCGGCCTGGTGTCTCGTCAGCCTGATCGCGCTTGTGACCAATGTCATCTGGTTCGGGCAGATCGGCATTCAGCCCGCTTCTCTCGCCGCCGTGCCGCGCTCGCTGTGGGTGGTGCTGGTGCCGCCGCTCGGCGGGCTGGTCATCGGCCTGATGGCCCGCTTCGGATCGGAGAAGATCCGCGGCCACGGCATTCCGGAGGCGATCGAAGCCATTCTGATCGGCGGCAGCAGAATGTCGCCGAAGGTCGCGGTCCTGAAGCCGCTGTCATCGGCAATCTCGATCGGAACCGGCGGCCCGTTCGGCGCCGAAGGACCGATCATCATGACGGGCGGGGCGATCGGATCGCTGTTCGCGCAATTCTTCCACATGAGCGCGGCCGAGCGGAAGACGCTGCTCGTCGCCGGTGCCGCCGCGGGCATGACGGCGATCTTCGGCTCGCCGATCGCCGCGGTCATGCTGGCGGTCGAACTCCTGTTGTTCGAATGGAAGCCGCGCAGCTTCATTCCGGTCGCCGTTGCCGCCTGTGTGTCGATCTGCTGGCGCCCACTGCTCTTCGGCACAGGCCCGCTGTTCCCGACCCATTTCCAGGTGGATTTGCCCTGGTGGGGGATTTTCGCCTGTGCGGCGATGGGCATCATATCGGGGCTGCAATCGGGATTGCTGACGACGCTGCTTTATCGGATCGAGGATCTGTTCGAGGCGCTGCCGATCCACTGGATGTGGTGGCCGATGCTCGGTGGTCTCGTCATCGGCCTCGGCGGCCTGATCGAACCGCGGGCGATGGGCGTCGGCTACGACATCATCGACGGCCTGCTCAACAACCGGCTGCTCGCACCGGCTGTCATGTCGATCCTTTTGGTGAAGACCGTCATCTGGCTGTTTGCCTTGTCGTCGGGCACATCGGGCGGTGTGCTGGCTCCGCTGCTCATTTTTGGCGGCGCTCTCGGATGGCTGGTCGGGCTCGTCATGCCGGGCAACGATCCGGGCTTCTGGGCGCTGCTCGGAATGGCGGCGATGATGGGCGGAACCATGCGGGCGCCGCTCACCGGCACCTTCTTTGCAATGGAGATCACCGGCGACATCGGCACGCTTGTTCCGCTGCTCGCCGCAACGGTTGTGGCCTATGCCGTCACGGTCCTGCTGCTGCGCCGCTCGATCCTCACCGAGAAGATTGCGCGCCGCGGGCAACACATCACCCGCGAATATGGCGTCGATCCGTTCGAACTCTCCCGGGCAAGAGAGATCATGATCAGCGATGTCGACACGCTTCCCGTCAGCATGACGGTCGGAGAGGCCTGCGATTTCTTCACCTCCCAAGAGAAAACCCACCGGATCTATCCCGTGGTCGATGCTTCAGGCCGGCTGGCCGGCATCGTTTCGCGGGCGGACGCCCTGCTCTGGCAGGGGAAGGCGGAGCTTGCCACCCAGACGCTCGGCGAAAACGTCACGGACGGCTCCGTTCCCGTCGGGCATCCAGATGATACCGTCGCCTTCATCGCCGACCTGATGCTGTCGACCGGCGATGGCCGCATTCCGATCGTCGATCCGGCTTCCGGCAAACTATGCGGCCTGATCGCCCGCAAAGATCTGCTGCGGCTGCGCAGTTCCTACCGGTCGGCGGAACTGGATCGGCGGCCCTATTTGACTGCCGGAGCGAAGAACAAGTCTTGATAGCCGCTCCGGTTTCTTCAGCACAATGGAGGGGCCGGGCATCGTCGGCCCCTGCAAGTTGAACTATTCGATCGAACCGGCGCCACTTGCTAACACCTAGTACCGGCTATATGGTCATGATGGTCATACTGGTCAGAAGGTGAGCGATGCGGCTACCAAAGCAAGGTGATGAAAGCTGGACTGTAGCCGGTGCAAAGGCGAAGCTTTCCGAGGTGATCGAACGCGCGCAATCCGCGCCACAGACCATCACACGAAACGGCAAACCCAGCGTGGTCGTCGTCTCCGCCGAGGAATGGCAGCGGAAGACGGCACGCAAGGGGACGCTTGCCGAATTCTTGATGGAATCGCCGTTTCGCGGCGCCGATCTGGACCTTGAGCGTCAGCGCGACGAACCGCGTGATCCTGACCTGTGAAGCTTCTGCTCGACACCAATGTCCTGTCCGAGGTGACGAAGCCGAACCCTGCTGAGCGCGTCTTGGAGTGGCTGGACAAGCTCGACGAGGATCGCAGCTTCATCAGCATCGTGTCGGTCGCAGAGATCCAGCGCGGTATTGCCCTGATGGACAAGGGACGGAAACGCGATGCGCTGGCCGAATGGCTTGCCCACGACCTGACGCAACGCTTCGAGCATCGCATCATTCCGGTGGACGAGCCGGTTGCCCTGGCATGGGGAGACCTTATGGGCCAGGCGAAGCGGAGGGGCCGCGGCCGGTCGTCGATGGGCGGACTTATCGCTGCGAACGCGGTTGCTCACGATCTCAGCCTCGCGACGCGTAACACGAGGGATTTCGAGGGCTTTGGGGTCGAACTCATCGACCCCTGGGCCAGGTGAAATGTCTCCGGCCTGCGGAACTGATGGAGGCGGCAGCCTTCAATGCAGTCCGAACAGGTTCAGCAGCTCTTCGCGGTGCCGGACGAATTCCGGTGCGCTTCGATCGCGCGGGCGCGGCAGATCGATGTCGATCAGGCGCGGTTCGGCTCCCTTTTCCCGCGGCAGGATCAGGATACGGTCGGCGAGATAAATCGCCTCTTCGAGATCATGGGTGACGAGAATGGTCGTCACATCCTCGTCGCGCCAGATCCGGGCGAGCTCCTGCTGCATGCCGATCTTGGTCATCGCGTCGAGAGCGCCGAGCGGCTCGTCGAGCAGCAGGATTTCCGGCTGGACGGCAAGCGCCCGGGCGATGCCGACGCGCTGCGCCATGCCGCCGGAGAGCTGCCGGGGATAGGCCGCCTCGAATTGCTGCAGGCCGACAAGCTTGACATAGTGGCGTGCCCGCCCCCTCGCCTGCTCGCGGGACAGGCCCCTGGTTTCCAGCCCGAAGGCGACATTGTCGAGCACATCAAGCCAGGGAAGAAGGCGCGGCTCCTGGAAGATGACGGCGCGTTCTGCGCCGACACCGCGTATCGCCTGGCCGTCGACCAGCACCTCGCCGGTATCGGACTCCTCAAGGCCGGCCAGAACCCTGAGCAGGGTCGTCTTGCCCGAACCGCTGGCGCCGACGATGGCGAGGCTTTCGCCGGAGCGGATGTGGAGATTGATATCTTTCAGAACCTGCAGATGGCTGCCGTTCAGCTTGTAGGATTTGGAGAGGTGACGGATCGTCACCTCTCCGCGGCGAATGTCTTGGGCGAGGCTCATCATTCTTCCTCAGTTGCTTGCCGGCTTGGCATCGGCCGCGAAGATGATGTCCTTCGCCGCCAGCTGGCCTTGCTTCAGCTTGCCCTCGCGAACCAGGACGTCGATCCAGAACTGGATATCGCGCTCAACAGGCAGGCCGCCGGCGCGCACGCCGTAGCCGCGGAAGTATTGAGCAATATCAGGGTTTTCGCCGCGTTCGGTCAGGGCCTTGGCCAGGATCTTCTTGGTTTCCTCGGGATGTTCGCGGGCATAATCGAGGGCGCGGGCCGACTGCTCGACGAAGATCTTCGAGGCTTCGGGATGCTTCTGAATGAAATCGCGGCGCAGAACCACGAAGCCGCCGGCAATGTCGCCGAGCACGTCGGTATCGTCGAAGACCGCCCGCAGGCCGCCATTCTTCAGCGCCGCACCTTCGAAGGTCGTCTGCCAGTAGCCGAAGGCGGCAATATCGACCTGCTTGGAGCGCAGCACCTGTTCGAGCTGCGGCCCGGGAACGACGACCTGATTGGCGGAGTCGCTCGGCAGGCCGACGGAGTGCAGGGCCTCGCGGATCGTGTAGTCGAGATGGGCGCCGAGCGTGTTGACGGCGATGCTCTTGCCGGCGATGTCCTTGATGCTTTTGATCGGGCTGTCTTCCAGCACGTAGAAAGTCGACTGCACCTCGTCATTGATGCCGTTCGACGGATAGGCGGCGACAAAGTCGTTGCCGCCGATGATCGAGTTCAAAACGGCTGACGTGGCGGCGCTGCCGATCTCGACGTCACCGGATGCGAGCGCAATGAGGGAGGCCGGCCCGCCCTGGGCATAGCCGACATTCTCCAGCGTGATGCCGGTGTCTTTGAAATAGCCGAGCGCGTCGGCGAGTTCATGGGCAGCAAGGCCGCCCTGGCTCGCGAGATAGCGCAGCTTGACGGAATCGGTGGCGGCTGCCGGCGTGGCGAGACCGAGCGCGATCAGGGCCGGCAGGAGAAGGTTGCGAGGATGGAAAGTCATGACGTGTCCTTTCGGAAGAGGAAAATCGGAGAAAGAGATCAAGCGTTCGGCTGAGACCAGCGGCAGAGGCGGCGCTGCAAGAGAACCAGCAAGGCATTGGCGGCAAGGCCGAGAAAGGCGAGCAGCAGGATCGCCGCAAACATCAGCGGGATCTGGAAATTGTACTGGGCGTTCATGACCTGGAAGCCGATGCCCTTGTTGGCGCCGATCATCTCGGCGGCGATCAGCAGGAGCAGCGCCGTCGTCGCCGAGAGGCGCAGCCCGACGAAGATTGCCGGGACGGAGGCCGGCAGGATGACGCGGCGGAAGACGGTCAGCGATCCGGCGCCATAGGTGCGCGCCATCTCGATGAGCTTCTGGTCCACCTCCTTGACGCCGCCGATCGTGGCGAGCAGCACCGGAAACAGCGTCGCCCAGAAGATCACGAAGATCTTGGACGTTTCGCCGAGGCCGAGCAGCAGGATGAAGACCGGATAGAGCGCCAGCGCCGAGGTCTGGCGGAAGAGCTGCAGGATGGGATCGAGCGCCTGCTCGACCGCACGAACCTGGCCCATGAACAGGCCGAGCGGAATGCCGATCACGACGGCAAAGGCGAAGGCGGTTCCGGATCGCTGCAGGCTGATGGCGATGTCATCGAGCAGCGCGCCGTTGGCAAGGTTGGTCCACAGAGCCGAGAGGATTGCGTTCAAAGGCGGGAAGACGGCGGGATTGACCCAGCCTTCGGTGCTCGATACCTGCCAGAGCGCGAGGAAAGCGAGGAGCAGGCCGTACCGCGGCAAAAGCGATGCGAGCGCGCCGCGCAGATAAGATGCGAGGATCGAAATCGTGCTTCTTTCGCCGCTTTTCAGGCGGCCGAAGCTTCTTGGCAGAGTCTGGTTGATTTCATAGGCCATGGGTCGCTCCTCACTCTGCTGCCTGGAGGGTTGCGTGTCCGGCAGCCCATCGATTGGCGGGGAAAGGCAGGCCGAGATTTTCCCGGAGCGTCCTGCCCTCATAGGCGGTGCGGAACAGGCCGCGGCGCTGCAATTCCGGGATGACCAGATCGACGAAATCGTCGAGCGCCGTCGGCAGCCAGGGCGGCAGAATGTTGAAGCCGTCGGCCGCTTCGTTCTCGAACCAAGTCTGCAGCGTGTCGGCGATCTGCTCGGCCGTGCCGACGATGGTGTAATGGCCGCGGGCCGATGCGATCCACTGATAGAGCTGGCGGATGGTGAAGTTGTTTTCGTCGGCGATCTGGCGGATGAGGGCCTGGCGGCTCTTCATGCCTTCGGTCGGCGGCGCCGGCGGCAGCGGCCCGTCGAGATCATAACCGTGCAGGTCGAGCGTGCCGCCGGTCAGGCCGTTGAGAAGGCCGATCCCGTCCTCTTCGACGATGAGCGAGGTCAGGCGATCATACTTCTCCCGCGCCTCGGCTTCGGTCCTGCCGACGAAGGCGGAGACGCCGGGCATGACGAGGATGTGATCGGGGTTGCGACCGAGACCGCGGGCGCGTGCCTTGATATCACGGTAGAATTCCTGGGCGGTTTCGATGTGCTGATGGGCGGTGAAGATCACTTCGGCCGTTGCCGCGGCAAGCCCACGCCCGTCGTCCGACTGCCCGGCCTGGACGATAACGGGATGTCCCTGGGGCGAGCGCGAGACGTTGAGCGGACCGCGCACGCTGAAATGCTCGCCGCGATGGTCGGTATCGTGCAGCTTCGCCGGATCGAAGAACACGCCGCTCTCCTTGTCGCGGATGAACGCGTCGTCCTCGAAGCTCTCCCAGAGTTTGCGGACGACGTCGACATGCTCGGCGGCCCGGCGGTAGCGCTCGGCATGCGGAAGCTGGGTGTCGCGATTGAAGTTCTGTGCCGTGAGGTCGCCCGTCGTGGTCACGACATTCCAGCCGGCGCGGCCCTCGGAGATCAGATCCAGCGAGGCGAATTTGCGAGCAGTCGTATAGGGCTCCTCATAGGTCGTCGAGGACGTCGCGATAAAGCCGAGATGGGTGGTGAAAGGCGCAATCGCGGAAAACAATGTGACGGGTTCGAAACCGGCGACGCGGGCATTGCCGCCTTCGCGTGCTCCGCCAAAACCGACAGCCAGACCGTCGGCCAGGAAATAAGCATCGAAGAGTCCGCGCTCGGCTGTCAGAGCGAGTTGCTTGTGAAACTCGAAACTGGTGGCACCATCGGCCGGCTGGTCGGGATGGCGCCAGGATGCAACATGCTGCCCGCCACCGGGGAGAAATGCTCCAAGCCTGATTTTCCGTGTCATTTTGCGTCCTCTCCGTTTGCCGTCGCCGGCCCGGTCCTTTCGGGAGCCGAGCTACAATCTGGCCGTCGGACGCTAAGATACGTTCTCCATAGATTTTATAGAGAAACTTAATTTCGTAGATTCGAATGAAGAGTGAATAGATTTCCGGGATCGGCTGAAAACTCGAAATTCAACGATCGGGTGGCGATCCAAGGACTGGCGAGCCCCCCGAGCCCGTCACGGCCGCCGTGCCGTATCGCCGTCGAATACTGGTCGTGTTGAAACCACGAGCCGTTCCGAAACCAACCGCGGCCTTTCACGTTCATTGCGGGAATACGCAGGGAGGATGATAGATGAGGCTAGTGCCATTCCACTACGCGGGGCCAAACGACCCCCTCGTCTTCATCAATCCCGAACACGTTGTTGCCGTGCGGCCTTTCCCCAACTGCACCTATATTTATGTCTGCGTGCTGCAGAAAGATGGCGGGCCAAGTTATTACCCGGTCAGGGAGACGGTCGATGATGTCGTGAAGCGACTGAGTGGTTCATGAGCTGCAGCATCAGCTTCGTTTCGGCCGGGCCGGGGCATGCTCCAGGCCGGCGGCGGCCTTCTTCAGGCAGTCGAGATAGCGGTCCCGGTTGGCGATGCCGTCGTCGCGCGGGGTGACGAGGCAGAGCGTTGCGGCGGCATGGCCTTCCTCGCCGCGCACCGGCACGGCAAAACAGTGGGTGAAGCTGTCGACGATGCTGTTGAAGGTGAAGAGGCCCTCGCGCTCGGCCTGGCGCACCTCGGCGATGAAGGTCTGGGGCTCGAGCCATTCGCCGCCCGGCAGGCGGAAATCCTGCGGCGGAATGAAATTCAGGATGTCCTGATCCGAAAGATGCGCAACCAGCAGCCGTCCCGACGCCGTCCACGGGATCGGCACCGACTGGCCGACATCGGTCGAAATGCGGAACGGCCGCGCGCCTTCGCGCATGCGCACCACCGTATACCGGTTGCCATCCAGCATGCAGAACTGCGCCGTCTCGCGTGTCTCGTCGGCAAGCCGTTCCAGCGTCGCCTCGCATTCGCGGGTGAAATCGAAATGATTTTCATAGGCGGCGCCGAGGAAATAGAGTTTGCGGCCGAGATAGACCCGTCCCTCGCCGCCGGTGAATTCCAGAATGCCGTTGCTCAGCAGCAGGTTGACGAGTTCGTAGACCGAGGAGCGCGGCGCGCCGATCTGCGCTGCGATTTCGTTCGGCTTCAGCGCTTGCCGTTTCTGGCGCAGGAAATCGAGGATTTCGAAGGCGCGGTCGAGCCCGCGGGCGCGTTTGCCGGCTGCTTCGTCCTGAACTGCATCCATTGCTGTCGATCCCAATTTCTGTTCGGCCAAGCTTTTCAAATCCTCCGCCGCATCTGTCAACCGACCTCCGTGATTTCACAGCAGACGAAAATTTTTTTCACCCCTCTTGCGAGGTGGAAAAATCGGCATAAGATCGCCTCGTCCGGTATAAGGATCATATGTACGATATATTGGACATAGATGGCAAGCCGTCAAGGCTGCCGTAACAAAAAGGGGATCGACATGAAAAATTTTGAAAACAGCATTTCCGCTTCACTGCGCCGTCGCCTTCTCGCGGGTGCCGCCGCCGCGGCAGCCCTCCTCGTCTTTTCCACCGGCACGGCCTCGGCCGCCGCCAATTGCATCAAGGGCGACAGGAAAGCGCCTTATACAATCGGCTGGGCGAACATCTATTCGGTGCCGACCTGGATGAAGCAGACCGAAGGCACGATCACCGCCGAAGTGGAAGAGTTGAAGAAGGCGGGTCTCGTGAAGGACCTGATGATCACCGACGCGCAGGGCAACGCCCAGACGCAGATCCAGCATATCCAGTCGATGATCGACGCCAATGTCGACGCCATCGTCGTCATCGCCGGCTCCTCCAACGCGCTCGACCGCGTCATTTCAGATGCCTGCGACAAGGGCATCGCCGTCGTCAATTTCGACAGTCTTGTGAACACCGACAAGGTGACGGCAAAGATCAACACCGATTCCAACGAATGGGGTGCGACCGCTGCCAAGTGGATGATCAGCCAGCTCGGCGGCAAGGGCAAGATCATCATCATGAACGGCCCGGCCGGCATTTCGGTCAGTGATGATCGCCGCAAGGGTGCCCAGCCGGTGCTCGACGCCAATCCGGGTCTGCAGGTGATCACCGAGACCAACACCGAATATAACGTCGCGCCCGCACAGGAAGCGATGACCAGCCTGCTGTTTGCCAATCCCGAGATCGACGGCGTGCTGTCGCTCGGCGGCGCGCTGTCGGCCGGTTCCGTCCTCGCCTTCGAGCGCCAGGGGCGCGACCAGGTGCCGACGACGGGCGAAAATGCCAGGCAGTTCCTGGAGCTGTGGAAGGAGAAGGGCCTGAAGGGCTGGGCGACGATGCAGCCGAACTGGCTCGGCGCGCTCTCTGTCTATACCGCCGTACAGGCGCTGCAAGGCAAGGACGTGCCGGCTTTCGTCAAGGTGCCGCTGCCCGTCATCGACGACAGCACCATCGGCAGCTACCTCGCCCGCGCCGACAAGTTCCCGGCTGACGGCTATATCTACTCGGATTACGACCAGGCGCTCTTCGACAAGCTGCTTGCCAAGTAATCCTGAGCTGAGGACACCGTCATGACGGAAGAACGGCCCTTGCTGGAAGCCCGGCAGGTGTTCAAGGGATTTTTCGGCAATCCCGTTTTGAAGGGCGTCGATATCGCCCTTCTGCCGGGCAGGGTTCACGCCCTGCTCGGCGAAAACGGCGCCGGCAAGTCGACGCTGATCAATCTCCTGTCCGGCGCCCTCCAGCCGGACAGCGGCTCCATCCTTGTCGACGGCAGGCCTGTCGGGCGTTTCAGCCCGGCGGCGGCGCGGGCGGCGGGCATCGCCGTGGTGCAGCAGGAGCTGAGCCTGACGGCCAATCTCTCGATTGCCGAAAACATCGGGACCGGCGCCTTCCCGCGCCGGTTCGGCCTCATCGACTATCCAGCGCTGCATCGCGGCGTGCGGGAGGTCTGCGACATGGTCGGGCTTACCGAACCGCTCGACATGCCGGTCGCCGATCTCGCGCTCGGCCGCCGTCAGATGGTGGAAATCGCCAAGGCGCTGTTCCGCAAGCCCCGTGTGCTCATTCTAGACGAGCCGACCTCGTCGCTCTCCGCCCATGAAGCCGGTATCCTTGCCCGGCTCATCGAGACGCTCAAGGGCCGCGGCACCGCAATTCTCTATATTTCCCATCGCCTCAACGAAGTGCAGGCGCTCTGCTCGCATGTCACGGTGCTGAAGGATGGCGGCGTCGCGGCCGACCAGTCGCTCTCCGGCATCGATGGCGAGGGGCTGGTCCGCCTGATGGTCGGCCGCGAGACCGGCGACCTGTTTCCGCCGCGCGCCGCCGCCAAGCCCGGCGCGATGCGCATCAGCGTCGAAGACTTTTCCGCCGGCATGGTGCGCCATATCGGCTTCTCCGCCCGCGCCGGCGAGATCGTCGGCATCGGTGGGCTGGTGGGGCAAGGTCAGGAAGACCTGCTGCTCGGCCTCTACGGTGCGATCCCGGCCTCCGCCGCTCAGGCCGAGGTATCGGGAAAACCCGGCCTGCCCGCAGATGTCGGCGCGGCGAATGCGGCGGGCATCGTCTATGTGCCGGCCGACCGCAAACATGAGGGACTGGTGCTGCCCCACTCCATCGCCGCCAATCTCATCCTGCCCTCGCTCGCACGGCTTGCCCGCAAGGGGCTGCGCGACCTGGCGGCGGAAAACGGCCTAGTCGCCGATCTCGCGCGTCGCCTGACGATCAAGGGCGATACGGCCCGCCCGGTGCAGGCGCTTTCCGGCGGCAACCAGCAGAAAGTGGCGCTGGCCAAATGGCTGCCGCTCGATCCGTCCGTTCTGCTCCTCAATGATCCGACGCGCGGCGTCGACATCGAGACCAAGCGTGAAATCTATCTGATGCTGCGCGCCTTCGCCGCCGAGGGGCGGCTCGTCATTCTCGCCAGTTCCGATACACCGGAGCTCGTCCATCTCTGCGACCGCGTCGTGGTTCTGCGCGAAGGCAGCATCGCGGCAACCCTGTCGCAGGATGCGATCAGCGAAAGCGCGATCGTCGGCGCGGCGATGGGTATTGCGGCGGCGACGCAGGGAGAGGCGGCATGAGCACGATTTCACCATCCCGGCTCTACGGCTCGATCCAGCTCCGCCGCAACCGCGGCCTCGGCGGCCTCTATCTCGTCGTCGCCGGCTTTCTCATCCTCTATGCGGTGCTCTTTCCCGGCATCCTGTCCGTCGGCGGTTTCTCCAAGTTCACGCAGAACTGGTTCCCGCTGGCGCTCGTCACCATGGCGCAGGCGCTGCTGATGCTGAACGGCGGCATCACCTTGGCGATCGGCCCGCTCGTCAGCCTCGGCGCGGTAATCGCGGCGACGACGATGCAAGGGGTGTTCGGCGTGCCGGGCGGCATTCTGGCGGTCGCGCTGGCCGGCCTTTCAATCGGCGCGGTCATCGGCGCCATCGTCACGCATCTGAGGCTGCCGGCGATCATCGTCACGCTGGCCGGCTCCTTCATCATCAGCGGTGTCGCGCTCATCCTGCTGCCGCGGCCGGGCGGGTTCATTCCCGATTGGCTGTCGACGGCGCTTGCCGGCCACACGCCCGTCGCCTTCCTGCTGCTCCTCGTGATCCTCATGCTCTGGAAAGCTTTTCTTGCAACGCCGCTCGGCCTCGGCATCTATGCGGCCGGCGACAACCCGGTCGGCGCATTCCGCTCCGGTGTCCCGGTCGAACGGGTGAAGGTCGCAGCCTTCGCGCTCTCCGGTCTGCTTGCAGCGCTGACCGGTCTTTTCGTCGCGGCGCAGACCGGCTCGGGCGATCCTGTGATCGGCACACCCTTCACGCTGAACTCGATTGCCGCTGCCGTGCTCGGTGGGGTGGGTTTCCTCGGCGGCAAGGGCACGATGCGCGGGGCGATCTGCGGCAGCCTGCTGCTCTCGGTGATGATCAACGTGATGTTCTTCCTAGGCTTTCCGCCGGTCGCGCAATATGTCGCGCAAGGGTTGATCATCGTCGGTGCGGTCGCCGTACCGGAGCTTCTTGGGGTTTGGAGGGCAAGGCGATGAACATCATCCGGTCCACATTCCGAAATCCGCCGCTCCTGACCTTGTTTCTGGTCGCGTTCGTCTGGATCGTCGCAAGCCTCTCGCTGCGCGGGTTCGGCGCCTACGGTCATCTGCGCTATCTCCTCGAACTCGCCGCGGTGATCGGCATCGTCGCGGCCGGGCAGACGCTCGTCATCCTGATGGGGGGCATCGATCTTTCGGTCGGGGCCGTCATCACCGTCACGGCGATCCTGCTGCCGCTGATTTCGCCGGCCTGGGATCCGACCGGCCTTGCCGGCATTGCGGCAGCGCTTGCCATCGCCACCGGCATCGGCCTGATGAACGGCGCGGGCGCTGCCTATCTGCGCGTGCCGCCGATCATCATGACGCTTGCCATGGCGACCTTCCTGCAGGGGCTGCTGGTCATCATCGCCGGCGGCAGCGCAGTCACCGTCAGCAATCCGGCCGTCATCCTGCTCGGGCAGGCGCGGCCGCTCGGCATTCCCTCGGGCATCATTCTGTGGCTCGCCGTTGCGATCGTCGTGCTGCTGCTCGTCCACCGCATGCCGATCGGCGCACGGTTTCTGGCGCTCGGGGCAAACCCGCTTGCCGCCCGGCTTTCCGGCATCAGCGTCACCCGCAACACGCTGATCGTCCATACGCTGTCGGGCTTTTTTGCCGGGCTGGCGGGCATTCTCGTGCTGGGCATGAACCGGCAAGGTTATGTCGGCATCGGCGATCCCTATCTGCTGACGTCGATCGCCGCCGTCGTGCTCGGCGGCACCTCCATCCTCGGCGGTCGCGGCACCTATGCCGGCACCATTCCGGGGGCGATCCTGCTCGTCACCACGACGGCGCTGATCACCGTCGTCAACGCCTCGCCCGGCTGGCGGTCGATCATGTTCGGCACGCTGATCCTCGCCCTCCTGCTCGTTTCCGGCCGGGAGGCGCGCCGATGAAAGAGCGTTACGACGGGCCGGTGATCGACCCGCACCACCATCTCTGGGACCTTGCGCTGGAACGCCATCCCTGGCTGCAGAAGGCGCGGGCACCGGGCGAGGAGATGGTATTCGGCAGCCTGGCGCCGATCCTTCGCGATTACGGCATCGACGATTATCGTGCCGACGCCGTGCGCCAGAACGTCGTTGCGACCGTGCATGTGGAGGCCGGCTGGTCCGTTGCCTATCCGCTGGAAGAGAGCCGCTGGCTCGATGGCCTCGACCGCACCTCCGGCGTGGCGCGCCGCTATGTCGCCCGCGTTCCCCTCGACGGGCCGGACGCCCGGCGCCTGCTCGAAGCCGAAGCGGAAAATCCCAACGTCGTCGGCATCCGTGATATTCTGAGCTGGCATCCCGATGCGGCGAAGCGTTTTGCGCCGCGTCCGGATCGAATGGCCGATCCCGCCTGGCGCGCGGGGCTTGCCCATGCCACGCGGCTCGGGCTGGTCTTCGACCTGATGCTCTATCCCTGGCAGATGGACGAGGCGCTCGACCTGGTGCGGGCGTTTCCGCAAACGCTTTTCGTTCTCAATCACGGTGGCAGCCCTGCCGACCGGACGGAGGACGGCATGGCGCTCTGGCACCGCGGCCTGCGGGCGCTCGGCAAAGAGCCGAACCTGCGCCTGAAGATCTCCGACCTCGTCGCCTATGATCATGGATGGACGCTCGAAAGCCTGCAGCCAGTGATCGAACATTGCCTCGATTGTTTCGGCCCCGCGCGCGCGATGTTTGCCAGCGACTTCCCGGTCGCCGGCCTGCATGCTTCTTTCGACCAGGTCTATCAGGTGTTCCGCACGGTCGCCGCCGAGCTCTCTCTGGACGAGCAGCGCGCTCTGTTTTTTGCCACCGCCAACGACACCTATCGCCTTGGTTTGGCCGATCCGGCCGAGATCGGGAGAGGTTCCCATGTCTGATCTTCAAACTGCGACCGAAAACGTCCTGATCGACGAGCGGGTGCGGGGCTTTCCGCCCGGCCATCCGCCGCTGCCGCTCGCGGCCATCGGAACCCGGGGATGGAAGCCCTATGACGGCAGAATGGCACTGCCGCTGATCTCGCTCGACCGGCAGGCCTTCGCCGGTAATGTCGACTTGATGATGGCCTATGTGAAAAGCCATGGCGCCGAAATCGCGCCGCACGCCAAGACGCCGATGTCGACGGCACTGGCGGACATGCTTCTTTCGGCAGGCGCCTGGGGCACGACGGTCGCCGACATCCGCCAAGCCGCCGTGCTGCTCAAGGCCGGACAGCGCCGGTTGATCCTCGCCAACGAGATCGGCGGCGTCTCCGCGGCCCGCCGGCTGGCGGCCCTGCTCGGCCATTATCCCGATGCGGAGCTCCATGTCTTCGTGGATTCGACAGCGCTCGTCGAGGCGCTTGCCTTCGCCTGGCAGGAGCGCGCCGATCTGCCGCCTCTTGGCCTGCTGGTGGAATTCGGCGCCGGCCGCGCCGGTCTTCGTAGCGCCGAAGCCGCGGCGGGAATTCTCGACGCAATCCTTGCCGTGGAGACGCCGGCCTTGCGGCTGAGCGGCATCGCCGCCTATGAGGGTGCGGCCGCGACCGCCGATCCGGAAGAAACGATGCTTCGCATCGACGCGCTGATGGCGATGACATCCGATTTCCTGCCGAAGATCCGCGTCCGCATCGGAAGAGAGCGGCCGCTTCTCGTCACAGCAGGCGGTTCGGTGTTTTTCGACATCATCGTCGCGCGGCTTTCGGCCGTCGTCGCGGCCGATCCCGCCTGCCGGCTCGTGCTGCGCAGCGGCGCGATCTTCTTTCACGACCACGGCGTCTATGAGCGCGGCCTTGCCGGTCTCGACGCGCGCGCCGGCTTTCGCATCGGCGGCGACATCGTTTCCGCGGCGGCGGGTTTCCGTCCGGCGCTCAGAGTTTGGGCCGAGGTCCTGTCGCGGCCGGAGCCAGGGCTTGCGATCGCAGGCATGGGCATGCGCGATGTGGCGATGGACCAGGACTTGCCGCGGCCGCTGGCGCTTTATTGCAATGGCGTGCGCCTCGCCGATCTCGACGGCGCCAGAGTTTTCCGCCTCAACGATCAGCATGCCTTCCTAACGCTTGCCGATGACTGCGACGTCGCCGTGGGCGACGTCATCGAATTCGGCATCTCGCATCCCTGCACCTGCCTCGACCGGCATGCGATCCTTTATGGCCTCGATCCGGATTATTCGGTGACGGCGGCCTATCTCACAAGCTTCGGCTGAATTCTCCCTGTGAAACCAAGAATGTAAAACCAAGAAAAGGAAAAGCCGCATGATCCAGCGCTATCAGAAGGGCTCGCGTATGAGCCAGGCCGTCAGCTACGGAGGTCTCGTCTATATTGCCGGCCAGATCGCGGAAAATCGCAAGGCCGGCATCGAGGAGCAGACCCGCGATGTGCTCGGCAAGATCGACGCCCTTTTGCAGGAAGCCGGGACCGATCGCTCGCGTCTCCTCGCCGTTAACGTTTTCCTGCCGGCGATTACCGATTTCGAGGCGATGAATGGCGTCTACGACAACTGGATCGACATCGAAAACCCGCCGGCGCGCGCCTGCACGGAAGCGCGGCTCGCCGATCCCGATCTGCGTGTCGAAATGACCGCGGTTGCGGCGCTGTAGCCGCCCGCACTGGAGAGATCATGCATAGCGGCCTCGTCAATCCGATCGACTTTTCACGCCAGGGCCGGCAGGCCGGCCATCTCGCCATTCCCTATTCGATCGACCGTTCGCCCTATTATCAGATCCGCATTCCGATCCTTCGCCTGAAGAATGGCGAGGGGCCGTCTTTGCTGCTGATGGCCGGCAACCACGGCGACGAATACGAGGGCGAACTGCAGCTCGGCCGGCTGATGCGCCTGCTTGATGTTGCTGATATAAGTGGCGCCGTCACCATCCTGCCGATGACGAACCTGCCGGCGGTGATGGCGGCCAAACGCTGCTCGCCCTTCGACGGCGGCAACCTCAACCGGGCTTTTCCCGGCGATCCCGCGGGGGTCCCAACGGCGCGCCTGGCGCATTTCCTCGAACATGAGCTCTTCCCGCGCCATGACGTCATGTTCGACCTGCATTCGGGCGGCACGTCGATGGCGCACCTGCCCTGCACGCTGATCGAGCGTCAGGCCGACGCCGCCCGCTTCGAACGGTCGGTCGCGCTGATGCGGGCGATGGGCGCGTCGCATGCCTTCATCGCCGACAATGGCCCGGCGGCGCCGACATCGATGGGGGCCGCGGCCAGGGCCGGCATCGTCGGTCTTTCCGGCGAGTTCGGTGGCGGCGGAACCGTGACGCCTGCGACGATGGCTTTCACGGCGGCAGCGATCGATCGGCTGCTCATAACACTCGGCATTATCAGGCGTCCGGTTCTTTCCCGCACGCCGCTGACCAAACCCGGGCCGTTGCAGCTCCTCTCGCTCTCCCGGCACAGCCAGGGCATCTACGCCGATCGCAGAGGCTGGTTCGAGCCGGCCGCAGCCCTTGGCGCCACGGTTTCGGCCGGCGATCTGGCCGGATGGTATCATGACCTGGAACGCCTGGAGCAGCCGGAGGAAGAGCTGCGCTTTGCCGAGGGCGGCATTGTCATTTCCCACCGGTTGCATTGCGACAGTCAGGCCGGCGATTGTCTGATCCAGGTCGCCGAACCGATTGCCGCTTAGCGAAGCCCGTCGATGGCCGCCCTGACCCAGTCAAGACGTTTGGCCGGGATCAGGCCGTAATTGTAAAAGTTCATGCCGTCGGCGCCGGCATCGACGGCCGCCTTGGCGCGGGCCGCCAGCACCGCGGCTTCACCGACCTCCGGATAGAAGACGCGCAGGCCGACGCCGAGGAATTTCTCCGGCCCGATCGCCGCCCGGCCAGTGCGGATGACATCGCCGACGGCATCCGGCGTCATGTCGTAGCAGCAGAGGATCGCCCCGTCGCAGAGCTTGCCGACAGCTGAGAGATCGACGCCGCCGAGCCAGCCATCCTTCAGGTCGATCAGCACGATCCGGCTCGCCGGATCGGCCGCCGCCTTGATCTCGCCGATCAGGCTGGTCACCGGTTCGCTGCGCCAGGCGAGATAGGCATGCAGATCGGGGTGGTCGCGGAAGGCATCGATGCCGGCTGCCGGAAAATCCGGGAACTGCCGTTCCGGAACGGCCCGTTCGCAGAGTTCGGCGATGAAACGCGCAACCGTTCGGCGCGCACCTTCGGCCGGTACGCCAGCCTTTGCCGCGCGCGCCGTGCAATGGTCGCAGAAGCAGAGCGACAGCAGGAAATCGTCTTCGGCATTGAGGCCGACGCCGTCTTTCTCGTGATGGTATTCATGCGCGAAACCCATGAAATTCGGGCTTTCCAATTCCACCATATCCGGCCGGTAATTTTCCGTGATGTCGCGGACAAGGGTGACGGCATAGGCGCGCGCCGCCGGGCTGGAGGGGCAGAGATTATAATAATTGGGATTGCCGAAGGCGTTGCGCGTCACGTGATCGGGATGCAGCATGCCGAGGCGGCTGTTGTGAAGGCAGACCGTCCAGCAGGAGACCCGAAGACCGGTCGCGTCGCGTCCCCTGGTCAGCGCCTCCAGCATGTCGCCGCGCTCGGTGACATTCTCCGCCATCAGCGGCCGGATCAGCTTGTCCTGCCACAGGCTCTCGTCCGGCCGGAAGTAGACCGTCCCGTCCTCAGGAAAATAGGCCTTCTGCTGCGGGCTGCGTGGCTGGAGAAAGCGGCCGGCATGATAGGAGGTCGCCATGCTGATCGTGTTGAGCCCGGCGCGGGTGCTCAGCTCGGCGCTTATCGCATCAAGCCCCTGGTCCTGGATATCCCAGGGGTAAGTCCACATGGAAAGGTGCATGGCGCGCTCCGGTTCAAGCTTGTCCGCTTTATAGAACATGTGTCCATAATAGTGTCCAGGCTCATTTGAACGCGGAGGGCGGCGCGAAAGCCGCCCTGCCCTGTCAGCGACTGATCGTTGCTTGCAGCGCCTCGATGGAGGATTGAATGCCGGCCTCGGTCGACATGGTGAAGTCTTCCATCTCGAGGCTGACCCAACCGTTGTAGCCGACCATCCTGACGACCGAGAAGAATTCCTTCCACCACTGCAGGTCATGGCCGGCGCCAACGGCGACGTAATTCCAGCTGCGGTTGGCGACGTCGGTCACGTCCTTCAGTTCCAGAAGACCATTGACGTCGGCAAGTCCCCGCTCGATACGCGTATCCTTGCCGTGGCAATGATGGATGGCGTTGCCCAGCGCGCGTGCCGCGGCAATCGGATCGGCGCCCTTCCAGAACAAGTGGCTCGGATCGAGGTTCATGCCGACCGCCGGACCGACCTCGTTGCGCAGACGGAACAGGGTTTCCGGGTTCCAGACGAGCATCGCCGAGAAGTTTTCGAGCGCATAT
This sequence comes from Rhizobium acidisoli, assembly GCF_002531755.2. NCBI lineage: Bacteria > Pseudomonadati > Pseudomonadota > Alphaproteobacteria > Hyphomicrobiales > Rhizobiaceae > Rhizobium > Rhizobium acidisoli. The sequence continues at coordinate 452,028 of NZ_CP035002.1, forward strand.
CGCTCGACCCCGACTTCGCTCGCGAGCTTCACCAGATCATGCCAGAGAGGGAAGGCGCGATCTTCCCACTGGTAGCGGTCACGTTCCGGCATCTCGTCCGGCCAGCTCTTGGTGTAGACGAGCCAGTTGGGCACGCTGTCTCCGGGGGCGGCTTCCGGAAGACCGGACATGGTAACGATCGTCTTGACGCCGATTTCGCCGGCAAGACGGATCGTCTGCTCCATCTCTCTGCGGTGACGCTTGCCCATGTCGCCCGGGTCGAGCGGGTTTGCCGAGCAATTCAGTGCGGCAATTTCCAGGCCGCGGGCCTCGATTTCCTTAAGCTTGGTTCTCAGGAGGCCCTTATCTTCGAGCAATTCATCCGCGCGGAAATGCGGTGCGAGCGACCAGCCGCCGCCGGTCATCTCGATGCCTTCGACGCCGAGCTTGACGCATTTGTCGAGCATGTCGGTGAAGGAAAGGTTGCCCATGACATCGGTGCAGATCGAAAGTTTCATCTCGTTATCTTTCTAAAAAGAGGGGGGTGGGGACGCGCCTCGGGAGGAGGATGGAGGAGATCCGGCGCGTCCCCTCGTCGTCACTCGAACGCGACCCAGGCCGCGCCCGCATCGGCCGAGCGGACGCAGTTTTCCAGCCAGCGCACGCCTTCTGTGCCGGCTTCGATGCCGGGATAATGGTGGCTCCTGAGGAAGGCTTCGTCGCCGCGGCGCTTTGCGTCGATCGCCTGGGCGATCCAGAGATAGATGTTCGCCCAGCTATCGCCGAGGCCCTCGGTATGCAGCGCGCCCATGCGGTCGGTCGCGAGGCTTTCCTCTTCGAGATAGGGCATGCCGTGATGCAGTATCCGGTTCGGCTCGCCCTGCACTTCGTAGGTCAGCTGGTCGGGATGGGCATCCGACCATTCGATCGAGGCCTTGGAGCCGACGAAACGATAGCGCTGCGAACCCATGTTGCCGGCATTGACCGACGACACCCAGAGACGGCCGCGGGCGCCGTTGTCGTAATGCATGAGGACGGTCGCATGGTCTTCGAGCGGCGCACGGGTCGGAATGAAGGCTTTGCGGTCGCAGAGCAGCTTTTCGATCTTCAGATGCGGCAGCACGACCTCGGAGAGATAGTAGAGGTGCGTGCCGATATCGCCGAGAACGAAGGTCGGGCCGGCGGTCTTCGGATTGGTGCGCCATTTCACCGCCTCGCCGGCGCCGCCATCGTCGCCCGAATTAAAGCCGTGGCTATATTGCATGTCGACGATGCGGATCTCGCCGAGCATGCCCTTCCTGACCATCGCCGCCATCTGATGAACCAGCGGATGGCCGGTGAAGCCATAGGTGACGCCGACGATCAGGCCGTTCTCTGCGGCGAGCTTCGCGATTTCGTCGCATTCGGTGACGGTGAAGAACAGCGGCTTTTCGCAGATCACGTGCAGCCCGGCTTCCAGGCATGCTTTAGTGATCTCGTAATGGGTGAAGTTCGGCGTGGCGATCGAGACGACCTCGACGCCGTCCTCGCGCCCGGCCTCTACGGCGATCAACTCCTTGTAGTCGCCGTAGCAGCGGTCGGCGACGACGCCGATCTTCGTGCCGAAATCGCGCCCGCGCTCGGCGTCGAGGTCGAACGCCCCGCAAATGAGCCGGTAGGTGCCGTCCCGCTGGGCGCCGGTTCGATGCTTGTAGCCCACCTGCCCGGTGCGGCCGCCGCCGACCATGCCCCAGCGCAAGGGGCGCTCGATGGATCTTTCTCCGTTGATCATCTGATCATTGCTCCTGAAATGGCCTGCCGCGTCATTCCGCCGCCATGGCGGTCGGCGCGGCGTAAAGCTTGGGTTTGGGTATCATGTTGACGGGTTCGAGGCCGCCGCTGGCCACGGCCTTGAGAGCGGCATCGGCCACCAGCGTGGCTGCGTAGCCATCCCAGGTGGAGGGACCGCCGGCCGTGCCCTTGGAGGCGGCGACGATCCATTCACGAAATTCCTGGTCGTAAGCCTCGATGAAGCGCTCGCGCCAGTCTTCGGGGATCGCCTGGCGAATACCGCTCGAATCCGAGATCACGGTTGCCGGGCGGTTCGGAAGTGCTGCGACGCCCGCCTCGCAGCTGATCTCGCCGCGGATGTCGTAGCCATAGGCGACGTTCACCGAAATCTCGACATCGACAAGCGCGCCCGAGGCCATGTGCAGGAGCACGAACACCGGGTCGCGCAACGCGCCACTACGTGAGGACCGGCGCGGCACACGCACCTCCACCCCGGCGACTTCGTCGGACAGGAGCCAGCGGGAGATATCCGCATCATGCACCAGCGTGTCGTTCAGCGGCATCTCCGAGGTGTAGAGGCCCGCGGGAACGGAGGCGTTGCGATGCACGGAATGAAAGAGCAGCGGCGCGCCGAGTGTGCCGCCGTCGATGACGGCCTTCAGGCGGCGGTAATCGGCATCGAAACGGCGCATGAAGCCCACCTGCACCAGCCGCCGTCCGAAGGCGGCTTCCGCCTCCATGACGCGAAGTGCAGCTGCCTCGGAGGTTACCAGCGGCTTTTCGCAGAAGACCGGCTTGCCGGCGGCAATGGCAGCGAGCAGCTGCTCCTCATGGGCCGGCCCCCAGGAGCAGATGATCACGGCCTGCACTTTTCCCGAAGAGATCAGCGCCGACGGGGTAGCGAAGACCTCCGCCCCCGCGGGGGCGGCAGCGGCGGCGCGGGCCTGATCGATATCGGTGACACCGACGATTTCGACACCGGAAACGACATTCGTCAGGCGGCGGATATGATCCTGACCGATCATACCCGTACCGATCACACCAACCTGAAGGGTCATTTCGCCCTCCAATACTTATCGATGTAGCGCTGGATTTCGGCACGCATGAAAGTGCCGCTCTGATCCGCCTTGTCCTCCCAGGCGAAGACGCAGCTGGTCATGATGCCGTCGAAGCCGATCTCGGCGAGCGTGCCGAAGAAGTCGTCCCAGGGAACCTCGCCCTGACCGATATTGAGGTGCTGGTGCACCCGGGCGTTGGTGCCGGGCGGATTAAGGATATAACGAAGGCCCGACGAAGCCTTGTGATTGAACGTGTCGCCGACATGGACATGCGCCAGCACGTCCTTCGCCTCGCGCAGCATCGCCTTGGTATCGTCGCCGAAATAGAAGGTGTGCGGAGCGCAATAGAGGAACTTGACGCTCTTCGAATTGACGGTGCGGATGATGTCGAGCGCCGGCTGCAGCGTTTCGCACCAGTCTTCCGGATGCGGCTCGACATTGAGCTGAATGCCCTCGCGCTCAAGGATCGGCACCAGCTCCTCCATTGAGCGCCACCAGGCATCTTCGCAGGCCTCGATCATCGAGCCGGTGTGGCAGCAGTAGCAGGATCCCCTGTCCGGATGCGGGCCGCGGCCGAACTCGGAATTCATCACGCTGACTTCCAGCTCGACCGCGATCTCGATGGCGCGTTTCCAGTGCTTGACGGCGGCCTGGCGTTCGGTCTCGTCGTTGGAGGCCCAGCGGTACATCGGCAGCAGCGAGGCGATGCCGACATCCGCCTCCTTCAGCGCGCGCTTCAATAATTTGATCCGCTCGGGAAAGACGCGCGGCGCCTTGAACCATTCGAGGAAATCTCCGCGCGGCGAGAGCTCGATCCAGTCGTAGCCGAGTTCCTTGACCTTCCCCGGCAACGCCTCGAGTGAGAGATGCCGATGCATGAACGGGTCGATTGCGATCTTCATTTTGACCTCCGGATTCCAGACATATTTTTCCTTCCCTGGCGGCGGTCTGTTTTGCCGCTGCCGGACGATGTGTGTTTTGCGCAGTGTTGTTTACGGTGCCGTCAGCGGTTACTCGGCCGGCGACGAATGGTTCTCATGGCTGGCAATGTAAGTGTCGATCTGCGCTTCGAGATCCGCCATGGTTTCCCCGCCGGCCATCAGGTCGGTAATCTCCTCGCGGGTCTTCTCGCCCCGGCGGAAATCGGCAGCGATCGCCCCGCGGATGAGCACGGCGAAGTGATCACCCACCGCCATCGCATGCATCACCTGGTGGGTGATGAAGATCACCGCCAGACCGCGCCGCTTCGCCTCATTGACGATCCTCAGCACGTGCGCCGCCTGCTTCACACCGAGAGCGGCGGTCGGTTCGTCGAGGATCAGCACGCGCGCGCCGAAATGCACGGCCCGGGCGATGGCGAGCGACTGGCGTTCGCCGCCCGACAGCCCGCCAACAAGGCGGTCGCCATCGTCGATCCGCGTGATGCCGAAATCCTGGACGGCTTTGACGGCAATCTCATTGGCTTTCCTGCGGTCATAGACCTTGAAAAGACCCCAGCCCTTGGTCGGCTCGACGCCGACGAAGAAGGAGCGGCCGATCGACATCAGCGGAAAGGTGCCGCCGAATTGATGCACCGCCGAGATGCCCTTTTCCTGCGCATCGCGCGGCCCGCTGAATTCGACCGGATTGCCATCCATCAGGATGGTGCCGCGCGTCGGTTTGTGAACCCCGGCCAGCGTCTTGATCAGCGTCGATTTGCCGGCGCCGTTGTCGCCGAGCAGGCAGAGCACCTCGCCGGCGCGGACCTTGAGCGAGATGTCGTGCAACACGTCGATCGGGCCGAAGCTCTTGTCGACATTCTGGAGTTCAAGGATCGGAATATTGTCGGACATGGTTGACGCTCACTTCTTTTTCTTCGGTACGAAGCTCAAGGCCATCTGCCGGAATGTGTTGTTCATCAGAACGGCGGCCATCAGCATCACGCCGATAATCAGGTTGGACCAGTTGCGGTCGATGTCGGTGAAGTAGATGCCCTGGCTGACGACGGCGAAGGTCAGCGCGCCGAGAAAGATCCCGGCGACCGAACCGAAGCCGCCGGTGAGCAGCACGCCGCCCACGACGATCGAGACGATCGTATTGAAGATGTAGTTCATGCCGCCCGAGACCTGCGCGGAATTGAACAGGATGGCGCCGCACATTCCGACGAAGGAGGCGGCCGTGCTCGAGAGAACGAAGAGAACGATCCGCAGCCGATCGGTCGGGATGCCGGCATTGCGCGCGCTGACCTCGTCTCCACCCATGGCGACGATCCAGTTGCCGTAGCGCGTTGCGTGCAGCACGAAACCAAAGACCACCGTCAGCGCCAGCCACCACAGGATGATCACCTGGAATTTGCCCTGAATGAGGTCGCCGAACACCGTCTTGGCCCAGGCCGGGGCATTGAGCGGAACCGAAGCGGCCCCGGTCAGGATGACCGATCCGGCCAGCACGAGCCCCTGCACCGCCACCAGCGTGCCGAGGGTGATGATCAGCGAGGGCACGCTGGTGCGCACCGCCAGTAAACCATTGATCAGCCCTACGACAATACCGATGGTGAGCACGCCGAGCATGCCGATGGCGATCGGCAGCTCGTAATAGCCCGAGAGAATGGCGATCGTCATCGAGCCCGCCGGGATCATCGCGCCGATCGAGATATCGAGCTCGCCTGATATCATCAGAAGGCCGACAGGCAGGGCGACGATACCGAGATTGGCGGCGAAATTGACCCAGCTGGCCGCGCCGAAGAGCGCAGAGAGGCTGACCCCGCCGAAGGCGACATAGAAGGCGATCACCGCGACGAAGCTCAACACAGCGCCGAATTCCGGGCGGCGTACGAAGTGTCCAATGGAAAAGCCGTTCATCTTCCCGCCCTCACTTCTTCTTTTTCGCGGCGTAGGACATTGCCATCAGCCGGAACTTGTCGTTCATCATCACGGCGAGCAGCAGGAGCGCGCCGATGATGACGCTGCCGAGGTTCGGGTCTATGCCGGTGAAATAAATGCCCTGATTGACGATTGCAAAGGTGAGCGTGCCGAGGACGATGCCCACCACCGATCCGGCGCCGCCGGTCAGCAGAACGCCGCCGATGACCACGCACATGATCGAATTGAAGATGAAGGATTGCCCGCCGAGCACCTGCGCGCTTTGATAGACGAGCACTTGGCTGACGCCGACGAAGGCGGCGGAAAAGCCCGATAGCATATAGAGAGCGATGGTCAGTTTTTCTGTCGGAATGCCGGCGTTGCGGGCCGAGACCTTGTCGCCGCCGAGAGCAAAGATCCAGTTGCCCACCGGGGAGATGTGCAGCAGGCAGAAGAAGGCCGCCGCAAACAAGACCCACCAGAAGATCGTCACCTGGAACATGCCGCCGATGAAATCGCCGAGGATCGCCTTGACGGTCGCACTTGGCACCAGCGATACGCCGGTGCTGCCGGCGATCAGCACGGTGAAGCCGAGCGTCAGCCCCATGACGGCGAACATCGAGCCGATGGTGACGATCAGGGACGGGACGCGGGTGCGGTTGACGAGATAACCGTTGAAAACACCGACGAGGAGCCCGACGCCCAGGCCGGCGGAAATCCCGACGATATCGGGAAGGCCGTAATGGCCGGAAACGATCGCCACCGTCAGCGATGATGCCGGGATCACCGCGCCGATCGAGAGGTCCATTTCGCCTGCGATCATCAGGAGCCCGATCGGCAGCGCGACGATGCCGATCTCGGCCGCGACATTCAGCCAGCTCGCATAGCCCGCAGCGGACAGGAAGACCTTGCCACCCAGCAGGGCGAAGAAGACGAACACCGTAACCAGGCCCAGCAACGAGCCCGCTTCGGGGCGCCGGGAAAGCTGACCGATGGTCGCTTTGGCATGGCCGCCCCAGGGAATCGACGGGGCAAGGACATCGTTTCTCGCGTTCATTTGACACCACCAATAAAGCTGCATGACCCGTAGGGGCCGGCGCTTCTGAAAGAATGGAAGCTGCCCGCGTGAGGGGCAGGCAGCTTCACCACGGTCGGCCGATCCCTTACCGGGCGCCGGCCTTCACGCCTGCCAAGGTGGCGTCGACGTTGGACGCGTCGATGACGCCGGGGCCGGTCAGGATTTCCCGGGTCGGGACGGTGAGCCCGTAATTGACGTTGCCGTTCAGTATCGAAACCGCCAGGTAGCCCTGCAGGTAACCCTGCTGGTCGATGGCACAAAGCTGGCTGCCGCTCTTGATGTTGTTCAGAACCGTTTCATCCATGTTCATGCCGCAGACCTTCACCTGTCCGGCTTTGCCGGCCTGCGTCACGCCGTTGACCGCCGAATTGGTATCGACATTGCCGATCGCGAAGACCGCGTTGATCTCCGGATGCTGCAGCAGATGCGCCTTCAGCGCCTGCGCCACGGCGGTTGCCGAACCGAATGACGTTGCGGGCAGAGGCAGCGACGAACCGGTGCCGCCTCCTTCGGTCACGCCGTCGGTCATGCCTTTGCAGAAAGCTTCGATGTTTGCCGCACCTGGAAGCGTGTTGAGGCAGACGGCGTTCTTCAGGTCATGCTTGGCGAAGTAGGTGCCCGCGGCCTTGCCGGAGAGATAGTCGTTGGAGCCGACATAGTTCATCGCGCCGAGGCGATCGGCAGCTTCGATGCCGCCGGCATTATAGATGACCAGTGGAATTTTCTTGTCGACGACCGCTTTGAATGCAGGGTCCATCGCTTCCGGCACCCAGTCCGGACCGACGATCGCATCGGCACCCTGGTCGATGGCCTGGCGGATCAGTTCGGCCGCATCGACGCCGAGATTGTCGTAGTTCTGCGGACCGAGCCAGACGACCTTGCCGCCCTGGGCTTCCGCGACCTTGCCGGCATCCTCGGCGCCACGCTTGACGATCGACCAGAACGGATCGTCCGGCTTGCCGCCCACGACGAAGATGTTGGCGGCCATGACGGCCGTGGCAGTGCAGGTCATGATGGCAGCCGCCGACACGGTTGCCGCGAAGCGGCGAAATTTAGGCATCTCAATCTTCCTCCCATGGCCCGCCTCCCTGGCTTGGCCGTGAAGAGAAACATATCACCGCTTGAAATTCTCGAAATGTGAAATCATACTAAACATGCATAAAGTATCACAGAGTATCAATCATAATGATACGAGGACTCTGACGATGGAGGGAATATCATGCGGCGGCCGACCATCTCCGATCTTGCCAAGGAGGCCGATGTCTCCATTGCGACCATCAATCGGATTCTGGCCGGCACCGCCTCCGTCAAAGGCACGACCGTGCAGCGCGTCCAGGCCGCCGCGGAGCGGATCGGCTTTTACGGCGCCGGGGCAATCGAGGACCGGCTGCGGAAGTCGGCGCCGAAATACCGGCTTGGCTTTCTGCTGCAGCAATCCAGCCGCGAGCTCTACCAGCTCTTCGGCAAGAAGATCGTCGAGGCATGCCGCGCCAGGCGTGATGAGGTCATCGACCCGGTGGTCGACTTTGTGGATCTGCTGACGCCGGAGAACATTGCCGACCGACTCAAGGCGCTCGGTGCAAACTGCGACGCCGTCGCCGTGGTCGCCGCCGATCACCCGGTGATCGCCCAGGCCATCCGCGAGCTGCACGAGAAGGGCAAGCCGGTCATCGCCTATATTACCGACCAGTCCGCCCGCGAACGGGCCGCTTATGTCGGCGCCGACAATTGGAAAATGGGGCGGACGGCGGCATGGCTGATCTCGAATATGACCCACGGACCGGGGCGGATTGCCGTCTTCATCGGCAACCACCGTTACCAGTGTCAGGATGTCTCCGATGCGAGCTTCCGCTCCTATGTGCGCGAACATGCGCCGCATCTGATCATCGAGGACAGCCGCCCCACGCATGAAGAGCCGAACGAGGCCTACCGGATGGTCAAGGAACTTTTAGCGACGACGGATGACCTCACCGGCATCCTGATTGTCGGCGGCGGCATCTCCGGGGTCTTGCGGGCGCTGAGGGAAGTGCCGCAGGAGCGGCGCCGAAGCATCCGCCTCGTCTGCCGGGACATCGGCCCGGAGACCCGAAAAGGCCTGTCAGAGGGGATGATTACCGCAGCCCTCTGTCATCCGCTGGAACAGACGTCCACGGCTCTGGTCGAGACGATGATCGAAACGATCACGCAGGGCGCTTCGGGCGGTACAATCCAGCGCACCATTACCTTCGAAATCGTGACGCCCGAGAATATCTGAGGTGCCCAGTCGCGGCGGCAAAGCCCGCGACGGAATAGCGGCGCGGGCTTAGCAAGAGGTCATTCGTGTATCGTCTCAGATGTTGACGACAAGGCCCTTGGCTTTCAGCACCGGCGCCAGATTGCTGACCTCGATGACCGATTTTCCTGCCTTGTAGGCGGCGATATAGCCGGCTTCGGCATCTTCGCGGGCCTGCGAAAGCCTCGCGGCTTCCTGCGCTTCCTGCCTGCGCACGACCACCAGGCCGTCGGCATCGCCGACGATGATGTCGCCGGGATTGATGGTTTCGCCGCCGACGATGATCCGGTCGTTCACCGCCGCAATGGTTTCCTTCACCGTGCCCTTGATGCAGACGCTGAGGGAGAAGACGGGGAAACCGAGTTCCCGCAACTGCAGTGTGTCGCGCACGCCGGTATCGGTCACGAGACCGCCGATGCCCTTGGCAAGGCAGGCATTGGCAAGCACGTCGCCGAAGGAGCCGGCCTCTTCGTATTCGCCGGCGGAGACGACGATGATGTCGCCGGGCTTTGCATAGTTGATGGCGAGCTGCAGCATGATGTTGTCGCGCGGCGCGCATTTGACCGTGAATGCCGGACCGCACAGTTTCATGCGGTAGTCGACGGGCTTGAGGCGGGAGGACAGCGCGCCGCGGCGGCCCTGGGCTTCGTGGATGGTCGCCGGCGAAAATTTCGAAACGGCCTCGATGTCAGCTTTGCTGGGCCGTTCAGCGATGTCTTTTATATGAATCATGGGTGCCTCACATCGTTGGTAGACGGCGGGCAAATCCCGCCGTCTTGTCTCGGTTGAATGTCTTCGGGAGGTTCCGAGACCGGTCGGTCTACGGGATCGGGTCGAACTTCAGCTCGGAAAGCGGCACGACCTTATCGGTGCGGGTCATCTTGTATTCGGTGGTCGGGCCGAGCCACTTGTCCCAAATCTTGTTGATTTCACCGGACTCGTCGAGCTTGTGCAGGATTTCGTTGACCTTGGCGGTCAGCGCCGGCTGATCCTTGGCCATGCCGATGCCGATCGGCTGGTAGAGCATCGGCTCCTCAATCATCCGCATTTCCTTGCCCTTGCTCTTCGATTCGTTGACGAACTTGGTCGTCGTCATGGTGTTGGCGACCATGCCGCGCGCCTTGCCCTGCTGGACGGCGAGATAGGCCGAGGCGGTATCCTGGAAGGTCAGCGGGTCGGATTTGTTGAGCTTGATCGACATCTCCGATGTCGAGCCCTTGGTCGAGGCGATGCGCTGGCCGGCGTAATCGGCCTTCGTCTTGCCGGCATCGTCGGCCGGCACGATCAGCATTTCCTTGGCGAGATAATAAGGGTCGCTGAACTGGATCTGTTCGGCGCGGCTCAGCGTATAGGCAAGGTTGGCAACGGTGATGTCGACGCGGCCGAGCTTGACCTCGGGCACGCGGGCTTCGACCGAAACCGGCTTGATCTCGGCCTTGACGCCCAATTCCTTGGCGATGGCGCCGCAGAGATCGACGTCGAAACCGGCCATCTCGCGGGTCTTCGGATCCGGCGAAGCGAAGGGAGGAACGTCGGCAAACGTCGCGCAGCGCAGGGTCTTGGCCGACATGATGGTGTCGAGCTGATCGGCTTTCGCGGGCAAGGCGGCTGCCAGGCCGGCAAATGCGACGGTGAGGCTTAAGTATTTCCAGTTCATTGCTGTTCTCCTTTGTTTTTGGTGGTTGGTATCAATGCCTGAGATCAGCGAGGAAACGCTGAGCCCGGGGATGGGTCGGATTTTTGAAGAAGTTCTCGGGAGTTGCCGTTTCGATGATCTGGCCGGCATCGATGAACCAGATCCGGTCGGCGACATCGCGCGCGAAACCCATTTCGTGGGTGACGCAGAGCATGGTCATGCCTTCGGATGCCAGGCTCTTCATGACCGCGAGCACTTCGCCGACCATTTCGGGATCGAGCGCGCTCGTCGGTTCGTCGAACAGCATCACCGGCGGTTCCATGGCAAGCGCACGGGCGATCGCCACCCGCTGCTGCTGACCGCCAGACAGCTGCCCGGGATAGGCGCGGGCCTTGTCGGCGAGGCCGACCCGATCGAGTAGCTTGAGGGCCTTTTCATGCGCGATACCGGGCGCCACGCCCTTCACCCGGATCGGCGACATCGATACGTTCTCGGCGACCGAAAGATGCGGAAACAGGTTGAAGTTCTGAAAGACGAAGCCGATCCGGCTGCGCATCGCATTGAGCGCCTTTGCCCGCATCGAGGCATGAATATCTTGTCCGTCCAGCGTGATCGATCCGCTGTTGATCTCCTCAAGACGATTGATCGTGCGGATCAGCGTCGATTTTCCCGAACCGGACGGTCCGCAGATGACCACGACCTCGCCGCGCGCCACCTCAGCGTCGATATCCTTCAGAACCGGATAGTCGCCATAGCTCTTGCAGACCCGTGAAAGCCGGATCGTCTGCGATTCCTGCGTTGAAACGGACATGGTCATAGCTGCTCCGATACGATTTTCGACGGCGTGACCAGGGCGGCGGGGACGTTGAGAAGTCCCGCACGCCGCCGCGTGATGCGACGCTCCAGGCGATTGGCGAAGTAGGTCAGCGTCCAGCAGATGGCGAAGTAGACGATCGCCAGGATGAGGAAGACCTGGAAGGGCTGCGTCAGCAGCTGGTTGTTGACCTGGCTTGCGGCAAAGGTCAGGTCCGGCACGTTGATCACGTAACCGAGCGTCGTATCCTTGATCGTCGAGACGAAGGTGGAGAGGATGCTCGGGATCATGTTGTAGAGCGCCTGCGGCAGGATGATGTAGCGCATTGCGCCGATATAGCCGTGGCCAAGCGCCCGCGCCGCATCCATCTGGCCGGGACCGAGCGCGACGATGCCGGCACGGACGACTTCGCTCAAAAACGCGCTCTGATAGACCACGAGCGTCGTCAGCATGGTGACGAAGCTCGGCACGTCGGCGCCGGTCAGCAGCGGAACCAGGAAATAGCTCCACAGGATGAGCATCAAGAGCGGCACGCCCCTGGTGAAATAGACAAGAGCGGTGACCGGCCAGCGCAGCAGCGGCGATTTGGATAGCCGCGCCAATGCAAACAGGATGCTGGCCGGAAAGGCGAGAGCGATGCTGAGCGCCGACAGGATCAGCGTATTGGCGAGCCCGCCGAGCGGTCCGTTCGGATATTGGCCGATCAGGAGCAGCAGCCAGTAGTCGCGGACGATGGCGATCATGTCCTGGATCATGCGCGCGCACTCCTGGCAGGATCGGCGCGCATCGACAGATAGGCGCCGATGCTCATGATCACGAGCGAGAAGAAGAGGTAGAGAACCGTGCCGATCAGGTAGATCTCGAAGGTGCGGAAGCTGAGGTTTTCAATTTCCTTGACCGCATGGGTCAGTTCCGACGCGCCGATGACGACGGCGAGGCTGCTGTTCTTGAATAGGGAGACACTGTGATTGATGAGCGGCGGCAGCGCGTTGCGCACGCCCTGCGGCATGATGACGAAACGCATCGCCGAGACGTAACCGTGGCCGAGAGCGCGGGCTGCCTCCATCTGGCCGGGACCGACCGAGCGCACGCCCGAACGAAGGTCTTCGCTGAAATAGGCTGCCTGGCAGAGCCCGAGCCCAATCACCGCGAAGATCGCCTCGGCATTGTGGCTTGCGAGCCAAGTCGCCACCCCATTCGGCATCAGGGTGAAAATCCCGAAATACCACAGCATCAGCTGAACCAGGGTGGGGACGTTACGGTGGTAAGATACGTAAGCGGCGACCAACGGATCGCCGAAGCGGAAGGGCGACAGGCGAATAGCCAGCAGCATAATTGCGAGCGCCATCGCCAGCGACCAGGACCCGGCATAGATGATGAAGGTCATCTCGATGCCATGCAGCAGCATGGTCGCATATTCGGGATTCCCCAGGATTGCCGAAAGGTCGAAGCCGCTCACGAGCCTGGCTCCCCGGATGGATCCGTCTTCGGTTGCGGCCTTGCGGTCTGCAGGCCGCCCATGACCTGCAGCGTCGGCGTGATCTCCATGTGTCCGATGTTGACGGCGACGGGAGCCGATATGGCGAAGGCGATCGCGTCGGCGATATCGGCCGCTTCAGGCAATTCGAAACCGTCGATGAACTTTTCCCGGATGCTCGGATCATCGCCGTGGACGTGATTGAAAATATCGGTGGCGACGCGGCCGGGGCAGATTTCGGTGACCCGCACCCGTTTGCCGAACGCGTCGATGCGCAGCTGGTTGGACAGCATGCTCACGCCGGCCTTGGTGGCGTGATAGGAGGAGTTGCCTCCGAAATTATAGGCGCCGGCGATCGACGAGATATTGATGACATGGCCGCGGTCGCGCGCCACCATGCCCGGCACGATGAGGCGGCAGATGTGCAGAACCGCGCGGAGATTGACGTCGACGAGGAGGTCGATATCGCTCTCGTCGGCTTCGAGGAACTTCTTCGGCCGGTCGACGCCGGCATTGTTGACGAGAATGTCGAACTCCACCCGGCCGGCGAGCTCGGCGATCGCCGGACGGTCGGTCACATCGATGGCATGGGCAATACAGCCCGTACGCTCGGCCAGCCGCTGCAGCGCTGCAGCGCTGCGGGCAACGGCATGGACCTCGATATTCTCCCGGCGAAGCCGCTCAACCACGGCTGCGCCGATCCCGGAGGATGCGCCGGTCACCAATGCGGTCTTGTAGTCGGAGAATGGCATTGTCGTTCCCTTGTGGTTGATTGAGACAGTAGCGAAGCTTTAACCCCTTGCCTAAGACCGATTATCTCTGGAGCAATAAGCAACGGTTATGGAGCCGGCGCGGTCTGCCGAAGAAGAGAAAGCGGCGATGCTGGCATTCTCTCGCAGCCTCGTCTCAGGCCGCCTCGCGTTGCAAAAGCAATGCGCCTCTGCAAACATGCCATCCGCAGATCAGAATGGTACCCCGATCCCCATGGACATCAGACGCCTCAAATCTTTCATCGTGATCGTCGACAGCGGCAGCATCACGCGAGCGGCGGATCTTTTGCATATCGCCCAGCCGGCCCTCAGCCAGCAGCTTGCAGCGCTGGAGGAGCATTTCGGCCATAAGCTGCTGATCCGCAGCCAGCAGGGCGTCAGCATGACCGATGCCGGACACGCGGTATATCGCCATGCGCAGATTATCCTCCGGCAGATGGAGCAGGCGCAAGCCGATGCATCGGCAGCCGGCAATTCGCTTGCCGGGCGTGTCTCGGTCGGCCTGGTGCCGTTCAGCAGCGCGGCGACGCTCTCCGTCGATCTGCTGGCGGAAACCCGGAAGCGGCATCCCGGCATCCTGTTGCACCTGACTGAAAGCGTCGGCCAGACCTACAGCCAGATGATCATGAACGGCCGGCTGGAGATGGCGCTTCTGCATGGAACCGGGCCGATCAAGGGCGTGCGCTTCGAACCGATCCTCAGCGAAGAGTTTTTCCTGGTCGCCCACCGCGACTTTGCCATCGAAGCCAGTGCGAAACCCGTTGCGGTCAACACTCTCGACGGCATACCGCTGCTCCTGCCGCCCGCCTATAATTTCGTCCGCCGTGCGGTCGACACCGCCTTCACCCGCACGCGCACCAATTTGAAGGTCGTGGCGGAGGTCGAGATTGTGCGCACGCTCGCCCGCGCGGTCGGCAGCGGTCTCGGCGCGACGATCATGCCGAAGGCGATTGCCGATCGCATCGTCTCGGAATCGAGCGAGCCGCTGATCTGCCGGCTCGTCTCGCCGCGGATCGAAGAAACCCTGTCGCTTTGCGTTTCCGACCAGAACCCCCTGTCGGAACCGGCCCTCGCCGTCCGCGACATCCTTCTCGAATTGACGGCGCGGCTCAAGGATTAAAAGCGGTCAGCGCATCTCCGTGCAGAACTGGGCGATCCGCGCGCAGCCCTCGCCGAGTTTTTCCATGCTTGTCGCATAGGAAATGCGGAAGAAGGGGCTCATTCCGTAAGCCGCGCCTTGCACAGTCGCGACATGATGCTCCTCAACCAGGCCCATGACAAAATCGACGTCGGTCTCGATCTTTCGCCCGCCCTTGCTGGTCTTGCCGATCAGCCCCGATATGTTGGGATAGATATAAAAGGCGCCTTCGGGCCGATGGCAGCGCAGCCCTTCCACCTCGGATAATTTGTCGAGGACGAAGTCGCGTCGCGTCTTGTAGATCGCCGCCCGCTCCTTCAGCAGGTCTTGGGGCCCGTCCAGCGCCGCGGTCGCTGCCGCCTGTGTCAGCGTCGCAATGCCGCCGCCATTCTGGCCGTTGACGTTGCTGATAGCCGAGATCAACTCTTTCGGGCCGGCGCAGAAGCCGAGCCGCCAGCCGGTCATGGCGTAAGCCTTGGAGACGCCGTTCATCGTCAGGACGCGGTCGTATAGTCTCGGCTCGGCTTCCGCAATCGTGCAGAACTGGAAGTCGTCATAGACCAGATGTTCGTAGATATCGTCGGTCATGATCCAGACGTTGGGATGGCGCAGCATGACCTCGGCGATAGCCGCCATCTCCGCCCGCGAGCAGGCAGCGCCGGTGGGATTGTTCGGGAAATTCAGGAAGAGCCATTTGGTCCGCGGCGTGATCGCCGCTTCCAGATCCTCCGGGCGCAGCTTGAAGCCGGTCTGCTCGTGGCAAGGGACGGCGACCGGCACGCCGCCGGCGAATTTGACGATGTCGGCATAGCTGACCCAGGAGGGCGTCGGGATGACGACCTCGTCGCCCGGATTGCAGGTCGCCAGCATGGCATTGAAGATCACCTGCTTGCCGCCGCCGGAGACGACGATCTGGCTGGCATCGTAGTCGAGATTGTTGTCGCGCTTGAACTTTTTGATGATGGCGGATTTGAGCGCCGGCGTGCCGTCCATCGGCGGATATTTCGTATCGCCTGCAAGTGCAGCCGCATGGGCCGCCTCGATCGCATGCGCCGGGGTGGGGAAATCCGGCTCGCCGGAGGAGAGGCTGACGACTTTGATCCCCTTGGCGGCCAATTCCCGGGCGCGCTGGGTCATGGCGGCGGATGCTGAAATGGAGACGTTTTTCAGGCGGTCGGCGATAAGGGACATCGACATGATCCTTCGATGAGGGATTGAAAACGAGAGACCGCCCGCAGGCGATCGGGATTGCGTTAGTCGCCGAGTTCGGCGGCAGGTGCGAGGGTGGCGCCCGTGGCTTCGATCTCGCCGCGCACGATGCCGGCAAGCTCGAGGGCGCCCGGTGTGTCGCTGTGGACGAGAATGGAGCGTGCTGGCATGGCGATCACCGCACCGTCGATCGACTCGACGCTGCCGTCGACGAGGAATTTCCGCACACGGGCGCGTACGGCGGCTTCGTCCTTGATGACGGCTCCGGGCAGCCTACGCGTGACAAGCTTGCCGCCGGCGTCATAGGCCCGATCCGCGAGGAAAAGCGCTAGCGTTTTCAGGCGCGCGCGTTTCGCCGCCTGCTCGATCTCGCTGCCTGACGTGACGAAAACGACGAGATTGGCGTCGACGGTGGCGATCGCATTCATCATCAGGTCGGCAAGCACCGGATCGCGGTTGACCATGTTACCCATGGCCGCATGGAAGCTGATATGGGAGACGGTCACCTGCTCGGCTCCGGCGATCGCCATCAGCGCACCGAGTTGGTAGAGCATCTGCTGGCGAAGCTCGTCCGCCTGGAAGGGTATTTCGCGCCGGCCGAAACCCAGCCGGTCAGGCAGGCCGGGATGGGCGCCGATGCCGACGCCATTCTGCTTTGCCAGCCGCACCATGCGCCCCATCGTATCGGGGTCGCCGCCGTGGAAACCGCAGGCGATATTGGCCGAGGAGACGATCTTCATCATCGCTTCGTCATCGCACAGCCGATAGGGACCAAATCCTTCGCCCATGTCGGAATTCAGATCGATCTTCATCCGTTCCTCCTTTCGTCTCCCTTAGGCCATCGCCTTCAGGGCACGCTTGACCATCCCGGATGTCAGCCTGACATCCTCGACGTAACGGGCGACGGCCTGTTCGACCGCACGTGCTTCCGCATGCGTCGACCGGACGAATTTCAGGCGGGCGCCGATGCGGGCCTGACCGAGCCGCCAGAGGTCGCATTCGATCACGCCGGCGATCTTCGGATAGCCGCCGGCAGTATTCGCATCGCTCATCTGCACGATCGGTTCGCCGCCGGGCGGAACCTGGATCACGCCGGGCACGACGCCATGAGAGCGCATCTCGATGGTGGCGGTCGGCGTGATCGGCTCGCCGGACAGGCGGTAGCCCGTGCGGTCGCTGCGCGAGGAAATTCGCCAGATCTGGCTCCAGAAGGCTTCGCCGTCTCCGGCGAAAAGACCATGCTCGCCGGCAGGCAGAGCGCGGATCGGCAGCACGCCATCGACGGGCGCCGGGAAGACCTCACGCAGTGCCACCGCCGGCTCGATGACGGCGAGGCCCGTGGCCGGCAGCATGGCAATCTCCAAGTCCTCGCCGACCGCGATCCGATCGCCCTTCGCCAGCGGCCGGCCGGCATTGCCGCCGAAACCGCCGCGCAGCGACGTGCTGCGCGACCCCATGACAACTGGAATATCCAGCCCGCCGCCGACCGAAATATAGGCGCGCGCCAGCCGCGGGGGCTGCTTCAGTTCGAGAACCTGTCCGAGCTCCGCCATATAGGCGCACCAAGGAATGAGTTCCGATCCGTCGAGGTGAGGATGACCGTCGGTGCCGGTCACGGCAAAGACGGTGCGCCGCTCGAAACGCAGGCTGAACGGGAAGGTCTGCACCTCGATCACAGCCGCATTCTCGTCATTGCCGACGAGACTATTGCCGATCCTGACCGCCAGCGGATCCATCGCGCCGCTCGCCGACACGCCAATGTCACGATAGCCGGGGCGTCCGAGATCCTGCACGGTGTTGAACAGGCCGCTTTCCAAGATCTCGATCATAGCTCGATCCTTGCCGGCAGGAACCGCACCGTATCACCAGGCGCCATCACGGCGGGGTTCTGGGCGGTCGGGTCGAACATCTCGAGTGTCGCAAAGCCGATGGAGTTCCAGCCATTGGGGCCGGTCAGCATGGCGACGCCGGTCTGCATGCCGCCGATCGTCACGCAGCCCTTCGGCATCTTCAGCGACGGCACGGTCTTTCGCGGCATGTAGATGCGTGGATCGAGGCCGTGCAGATAGCCGAAACCGGGAGCACTGCCCAAGGCGAAGACACGGTAGGTCGCTTCATGATGGATGCGGACGACCTCGCGGTCGCTTAAGCCCGAGAGATCGCAAAGGGCGGGAAGATCGGTCGCATGTTCGCCGCCGTAACGGACGGGAATTTCGATGGTCTTGCCGTTGAGATCGATGCTCTGCGCATGCTCCCATGCCTCCAGCAGCCGGACGACCACCGCATCGGGATCCTCGGGCGTCTCCTTGAAGATTACCAGCAGGTTGGTCATCCCGGGAATATTTTCGGCAAGGTCCGCCCAGCGTCTCACCGTCTGAGACAGGGCCCAGATCCGCCGCTGCGCGATGAGATCGAAATCGCCCGGCGCCTCGAGCAGGAAGGATCTGGCCCCGATCGAGGAAACCCGCGCCCGGCTTTGGGTGGCCGGGATGATTTCGCGTGGGGAGGCATGTCTGTTCGTCGTGGCGATCATGATGGCAGCTCGATTTCGAACAGAGGGTCACCGAAGCCGACCAGGGTGTCGGGCTCGGCGAGGAGCCTGGTCAAGACACCGGAATGGCCGGCGCGAAGGGGAAGCAGCATATGCCCTACCCTGATGAAGCCGAGGACATCGGCATCGGATATGGAGCGCGGCAGAGTTTGAGGCGCGACGGCGGTGCCCGGATGTTCGGCGCAGAAATGCCCCGCCAGCGGCGCCTTGACGACGACAGCTGCAGAGTCCGAGGCGCGGGGTGTGGCTGCCGGCACGCTGATGCGGGCGGCGCCCTCCCCCGAAATGACGATGCGAATCTGCCCATCCGGCCGGGAGATTTCGAGGCCCTCCACGCCGGCGGCCGTCAGCGCGTCGGTGAGGAATGCAATGGTTGCGGGATCGCCGAAGTCGATGGCGCTCATGCCGCCGTCCTCCGCAGCTTCAGCCAGTGCTCGAGATAGTGGATATCGGTCTCACCGCGGGCGAATGCGTGGTCCTGGAACAGGGCGCGCAGGAAGGGGATATTGGTGGCGATGCCTTCGATCTCGGTGCCGGCAAGCGCTTCGCACATTCTGGCCATCGCTTTCGCCCGCGTCGGTGCGTGAACGATCAGCTTAGCGATCAGTGAGTCGTAATAGGGCGAGACCCTGTAGCCGGGATGAATATGCGTATCGACCCGGATGCCCGGCCCCTGCGGCAAAGTGAGATGCGTGACGACGCCGGCCGACGGCAGGAAGGTGTCGGGATCCTCGGCGTTGATGCGGCATTCGAAAGAGTGGCCCTCGCAGGTGATATCGCTCTGGGCGAGATCCAGAACGTCACCCTGGGCCGCCTTTATCTGCGCCTGGACGATATCGACCCCGCTCGACAGCTCGGTGACGGGATGCTCGACCTGAAGCCGCGTGTTCATCTCGATGAAATAGAAAGCGCCGTCCTCATAGAGGAATTCGAAAGTGCCGACGCCGCGGTAGCCGATCTGGCGGCAGGCCTGGACGCAGGCCATGCCGACCGGCTGGATGATCTCAGGCGCGATCCCGGGCGCCGGCGCCTCCTCCACCACTTTCTGATGGCGGCGCTGCATCGAGCAATCCCGATGTCCCAGCCACACGGCATTGCCGTGGTCGTCGCAAAGAACCTGGATCTCGATGTGGCGCGGATGCTCCAGGAATTTCTCCATGTAGAGGGCGGGCGAGCCGAAGGCCTTGCGCGCCTCTTCCCGGGTCAGCGCGATCGCTTCATGCAGCTGATCGGCCTTCAGCACGACGCGCATGCCGCGCCCGCCGCCCCCGCCGGACGCCTTGACGATGACGGGATAGCCGATCTCCAGCGCTATGCGCTCAATTGCTTCGGGTTCGTCGGGCAGCGCACTATCGGGACCGGGAACGCAGGGAACGCCGGCCGCCATCATCGCCCGCTTCGCCGCGATCTTGTCGCCCATGGTCGCGATCGATGCGGCCGTCGGGCCGATGAAGGTCAGTCCGGCCTTTTCGATGGCGTCGGCGAATGCGGCGTTCTCAGACAGAAAACCGTAACCGGGATGGATGGCGCCCGCTCCGGTCAGGCGTGCGGCGAGAAGGATGGCATCCTGATTGAGATAGCTCCTGCCTGCAGCCGACGGGCCGATGCAGAGAAAATGATCTGCGGTCTTGATATAAGGCGCTTGCCTATCCGCCTCGGAGCAGATGGCGACCGTCTTCAGGCCGAGTTCGCGGCAGGCACGCTGAACCCGGGCGGCGATCTCGCCGCGATTGGCGATGAGGACCGTATCGAAGCGGCGTCCCGAGGCAGCGGATTGTTCCGAGGTTTTCGGCATCAGGCGATCTCCGCCAGCAGGTCGCCGGTCTCGACCTCGCCATTGTCGATATCGGTCACGTGCGTGATGCGGCCGGATCGCGGCGCGGCGATCGTATTGAAGACCTTCATCGCCTCGATGATGAAAAGCGTCTGCCCCTCTTCCACCGCATCACCGATCGCGACGAATGGTGGCTCGCCGGGCGCCGGCGCCCGGTGCAACACGCCGAAGACGGGCGCCTTCACCGCATGCGAGGTTTTCTCGACGTTCGAAGGCGCAGCGGAGACGAGGTCTATCGCCGATTCGGGCTTTTGCGAGGACTCGGCAACGTCGGCCTCTGCCGGCGACGTGCGAAAGATCCGAACCGTCACGTCCTTTTCGGTCACGGTCAGCTCGGTAATATTCGATCGTCCGACAAAGTCGATCAGCGTCTTGATCTTCGAGAGGTCCATGTGCGTGCTCGGAATTTCAAATTCCACCGCGCAGACCTGAAGTCTCACGTCGCCCGGTGTCGTGATTTTCGTAGCACGACGTATGGGCTGATGGGGTCAGACGAAGTTTTGATGGAGCGCAAACCGCGCTTATGGGGAGATATCGCCGAATGCCCTTAATGGCACCCGGAGCCGTCGAGATGAAATAGAAACCGTGGCAGAGCAAAGCGGTTTTGGAAACCGCCCTCCGAGATGGTTCACATTTTGTCGCCGCCGCCTTTCCGTGGCAGCGCCGTCGAGTGATTGGTAAGTCGTTGACCATCAGCCCGCAACTGATCAATCTCTCGTAAGCTATACGACCTTGAATCCCGGTTGAGCATCTTGAAACTTGCCGTTCAATCTTATGGCAACCCACAAGTCTGTTCCGGTCGGAGCGCTAATGGGAGGCTTAGCTACCACCGACAATACCTCATCGGTACTCGTAGAAGAGTCAGTGATAGCTATTTTGAAGACCTCATCGCCGCCGTGTTCGTCGGTAGATACGTATACCTCGATCGTTTCTTTACTAAAGCCACGGCCTATTAGTCTGAAAGGCGTATCAACAAGTAACGGAGCAAGCACCTTCCTCGTGTCGAAACTGTCAATTTCAACTTCCGGTCTGCAATCGGACATATTTGCCTCCCTGTCCATCCTGTGCGTAGATCAATCATTGTCGCCCGGTCTGCGAGGTATGAATCCGCCTGATCTTGACATCACGCCACCGGAGCGGGACAAGGCGCCGCCCGATCTGGACATTCCGCCGCTCGCCATTCCTCTGGGATCAGCCGAAACCTCGGCCGAGATCAGGATTTGCTCAAAGGTTCCCGTTTCGGCATCCAGCCTCATCGAGAGATCGCCCTTGTCATAGGTCCAAACCCTCATATCCTTGGCGAGAGCTCCAATTTGGGAACCGAGGCCCGTTCGGGCACTCGAACCAGGGGATCGAGACAATCTGTCGTAGCCGAGATCGCTTGGCGCGGGATCGTCGGGATCCGCACCGGCGCCATGGACAACGAAGATTGCTGGCCGACCCAGTTCCATGAAAGCGCCCTCGAAAGAGAATGCATAGATTCGCGCTAGAACCGCATTGTCCGCACCAAGTTGACGCCTCAGAAAATTATTCTTTCCGACTTTAGGTATGCCCAAGGGCCCATAAACGCTGCCCCTAAGAATTAGATCACTAAGTGGGCGCCCAAACAGATATACTGCTGATACGCCTAATAAGGTTTCATTGTCTGCCACTTCCCCCTCCATCTACCCTGATTATTGACTGCCCATTGATCTCGACAACAGAACTTTCTCGCGAAAGGTCATTTTCGGAAGCTCTAGATAATCTATCGGCAGCAACGTTCGCGCAGAGTGGACGTGACTGTGATGCTCGCCGCCTTTGAGGTGCGGGCCAGCGTGCATTTCACCAATCGCCCGTCGCCTGAAGTTCCTACTGATGATCCGTGTGAACTGACCGCCACTTTCGTCCTGATCAATCGCAAGCATCGTTCTCGCGACGTCGCCGTAGTCGAGAAAGTCGGGAGCGAGAGCCCACAAGGTTTCCGCCAGATACGTCCCGACGATATCGCGGGCGTCGATCAATGCTTCGACAAACCCATCCGAATTCCGCGCGAAAGCACAGTCGAAAGCATGCTGCACAGGCGCCTCGGCGGCTGGATCGAACTCGGCAACATCCGCCAGATCTTCAACCGCATGGGAGATCAGGCCGCGCGCCACTAAGCTCTCATGAAAGATGTCGACGAGGATGTCGAATATCGCACCGGTCAGCGGCTGCGAAAGCTCGTGCTCGTCCTTCCACCCACGCGCAAACTCGGCCATCGTCCGTTTGTTGTTTGCCGACCGTATCTGGCGATGCGGCGAAAATTCCGAAAAGCGTGACAGGCGGTTTGCCCGGTAGAGGTTCCCGCGCGTCTCCGCGAGAACATTGTCGATTACCGACGGAAAATGCATGGCCGCGATCAGCGACACGCAGTCGGAGAAGGCCTCCTGAAAACCAAGATATTCGGGATACTCAGCTTCGGGGTGCGGCACGCCCAAAACGCTGAAGATGATCGCGTGCCCCACCTCGTGCGCGATGACGTCGAAATCCAGGCTGAAAGGAAGGACGCGGCCGTCGCTCTCGAACTGGCTGCCGACTTCGAGGAAACCATAGCCATACTGTGCGTTGTCCCAGCGCCGCAGTATCGAGATCTCCAGACGGTCATAATGATCACGAAAATGCCAGGTGAGCGGTTGGCCGAGATAGCGCTCCCACACATCCAGTGTGAACCGCACGCACCCAAAAACATGCGCGGCTTCGAAGCCAGCCATCGAAGGTCGGAGATAGTCGAAATTGCCGCACGCGTCGGGGGTGGCGGGCTCAAGGATTTTCCCGGTCCAAGGCGGCAGATACATGTATGGCGTACCGAGCGGCCCGCGGTTCAAGCCGTAAGGACCGGTCTTGCCGACCGGCTTCACAACGAACATGCGATCATCGGCCGGGCCGGCTGTCACGCGACCCAACGGAGACGAAACTTCGACGATCTCGGGACTAGACCGAGGGTCTTCAAATGGAGGCTGTACAAAAAGTCTGAACCGGGTGCCCATCCGCTCCCCCCTCAAAAGACTTTTATGCTGCCAGTTTAAGTTGACGATCGGCGCTCGCAAGAATTTTAGCAAGTAGTAAAATAGAATTAGAACTAGCCTGCAAAATGTACTGGGCGTTATTCTGACAGTTCAACCAAGCCTGAATAGCGAGGGTGACTGCGGATCGGATCGAGGTCGGAATCGTTCTTGAACCACAGCCGCATCTCGATGCCGACCTGAGGCATCCAGACCTCGAGCAAGTCTATCGCTCGCTCAATCTCGCCAAGCAGTGCATAAGTGCAAGCAGCATTGTACTGAATGTTGATATCGTCCGGATCCGTCGCCAGAGAACGGGCCAACCACTCCAGAGCCTGATCGCGGATACCGAGAAAGGCCAGCGCCGTCGCTCCCAGGCAGGCAACATTGGCATTCTCCGGATGTAGCCGCAGTTCTTCCTCAGCCTTTTTCAACGCGATCCGCGCATAGCTGCTGGCCTTGTCTATTTGCCCGAGCGAACGAAGGACGTTCACAAGCATGATCGGCGCACCATAATCGGCAGGCTTGATTTCCATCGCACGCTGGAAGTGCGTAGCCGCGAGTTCGAATTGACCTTCGGTGACGCAGAATTCGGCATAGTACCGATTTGCCTCGTGGCAATTGGCGTCGAGGGACAAAGCCTGCTCGAATGCAGAAACTGCCTCGGTGCGATTGCCGGCCACCGCCAACGCAAATCCTTTCGCCGCATGGGCTTCCGCCAGATTGGGATCGATAACGAGCGCCATCGTCGTATTCGCGAGAATGTCCTCTACCGGAATCTCGGTGCCGAACTGGGACCGCAGACGCGCATCGCAAACCGCGATTCCCGCATAGGCGCGGGCATAATTCGGATCCAATTCGATGGCTCGGGCGAAGCTTTGCCTGGCCATCAGATGGTTCGAGCGCGAGGCAATATGGTAGTATTCCCGCCCTCTGAGGAAATGCGTATAGGCTTCGACACTCTCTGTCGGCGCTTGCTCGATTGCCTCCTTTTCCTCCGGGAGCAGCTTGACCCTTAGTTGCTCGACAATTGCCTTCGTGATCTCGTCCTGCACTTCGAAGATATCGGTAAGGTCGCGGTCGTAACGCGCGGCCCAAACGTGACCGTCGCTAGCTGCGTCGATCAATTCGGCATTGATCCTCACATGGTTGCCGGCTTTGCGGACACTTCCCTCCACGACGTAGGCAACGCCGAGCTCCCTGGCGATGCGCTGCAGGTTCTCGCTCCGGCCTTTCCATGTGAAGACGGTGTTGCGGCTCAGGACAAATAGGCCTGAAACATTCGATAGATCAGTGATGATGTCCTCGGTGATGCCATCGCTGAAAAATTCCTGGGCGGGATCGTCGCTGATGTTGGCAAAGGGCAGGATTGCTACGGATGGCTTGTTGACGGGTGCCTGCGTGTGGCCGTTTGCGGCAAGCGGCACGCCTTCACCGGAGGCAACATTGCCCCAATCGGCGAAATAGACGTGCACCGGACGGGAGATGTTCTTGACGGTCTTTTCGCCCTGGTCTGCGAAGTCGAGACCGAGCTTGTTTGCGACTTCGTGGCGCACGGCTGCCGAACAGGCGATACCCCCAGGCGCCGCAAGGGCTTGCAGCCGGACCGCCACATTGATGCCGTCCCCATGAAAGTCGTCCTCGTCGAAGACGATGTCGCCCAGATTCAAGCCTATTCGGAACGCAAAATGCCTGTCCGCAGGAATGCCGATGTTGCGCTCCAGCATGCCGCGCTGGATTTCGACCGCACAACGTGCAGCGCTCAGCACGCTGCCGAACTCGACCAGGAAGCCGTCGCCCATTATCTTGATGATATGCCCGCCATGGGTTGTGACGGCAGGATCGAAGAGCTCCCGGCGATGTTGACGAAGGGCGTTGAGCGTCTCCTCTTCGTTTGCCTCCAGAAGACGGCTGTAGCCCACCACATCGGCAGCCAGGATAGCCGCCAGCCGACGTTCAAGAAGCTCTGCACACATGCCCGTCTCCCCAACGTGCTGGTGGCAATACTATGCAATTCTAGAAGCTAGCCGGTAATGTTGCCGGACGATTGTATTACTGACAACTAAAATCTCCCTCCCGGCCGTAAGAACTCCCGGAGTCGCAAGGTGACGGCAAGGTCGGCAATGCCGCAGGGCCTCCTTGGTCAGAGATATGGCTGACGCTGTCTGCAAATGAATTCAACGACGACACAATGCTTGTTCTGACGGCCGGCAGTGTTATATGTAGGTAAATACCTACATGAGGCATGTCATGACCGTTACCACGCTTTCCAGCCGCGAGCTCAATCACGATGTCAGCAGTGCGAAAAAAGCTGCAAAAAAGGGGCCGGTCATCATCACTGACCGCGGCAAGCCTTCCCATGTCCTTCTGACATATGAAGAATTTCAACGCCTTTCCGGCAGCCGCCAAAGCCTGGTCGATGGGCTTTCCATGCCGGGCCTGTCGGAAATCGATTTCATGCCATCGCGGGTCGAGATCAAAACCCGCGGAGTCGACCTGTCTTGAGCTATCTGCTGGATACGAATGTCATCTCGGAGCTGCGCAAGGTCGGTGATGGCAAGGCTGATCCTCAAGTCGTGGCGTGGATCGAAACGGCGAACGCTTCAGACTTTTATCTCTCTGCAATCACCATTCTCGAATTGGAACGCGGCGTGCTTGCCATCCAGCGACGAGATGCGCGCCAAGGTTCACGCCTGCGTACATGGCTGGACGACCATGTGCGCCCGGAATTCGCCGGCCGGATCCTGCCGATCGACGATGCCATTGCAACGCGTTGCGCGCATCTGCATATTCCCGACCGGCGCAACGAGGCCGATGCGTTGATTGCTGCGACCGCACTCGTTCACAATCTTACCGTGGTCACGCGAAACGTGAGAGATTTCGACGGCACCGGCGTCGTCATTGTCGATCCCTGGCAGGGTTGAGCAATGTGGACACCCTTATGTCAATCCTTCGGAGGGGCGATGCTTTCCCGCAGGATAAGCTGGCTGCGGACGACAGTCCGCAGCGTTTCTACGTTTTGCCTCTGGCCAATGGCGTCGAGCAGCAGTTCCACGGCGGCGCGGCCCATCTCTTCCACCGGCTGTTCGATCGTCGAGAGCGGCGGCGCGGAGAATTCGCAGACCGGGGAGCCGTCGAAAGAGACGACGGATAGATCATCGGGAATGCTCAGGCCCGCGCGCTTGATGCGGCTGACGAATGAAATGGCCATGTCGTCGCTGGTGGCGATGACCGCCGTCGGCTTTTCGGTCAACTCCGCGAAATCATCTGCCGCCTGTACGCCGATATCGAAACCGTGCTGATAATCGAGACGGCCGCCCGAGCGATGAACGGACTCCTTCGGTAAGCCGGCTGCCTGAAGCGCCTCGAGCACGCCGCCATAACGCTCGACGTCGTGATAATTGCCTTCAGGTCCGGCAAGATAGAAGAACCGCCGATGGCCTAGCCGTATCAGTTCGGCGGTGACGTCGCGCACAGCCTCGCGGTCGTTGGTCACGACGCTCTGCAGGCCCGCATCGCTCATGTCGAGCAGCATCGAAACGATCGGCAGGCCGGAATTTGCCAGCGAGCGCCCGTCGACCTCCGGAAGCTTCGACGACAGAATGATGGCGCCGCGGACGCTGCCGCCGAAGGCGAGGTCGAGAATGTGCCGCTCGGAAATCTCGTCGCGATCGAGGTTGGCGATCATCAGATTGTAGCCGCCCTGGATCAGCGATTTGTTGATGCTCTGCAGGACCTGGGGAATGATCTGCGAGACGCCGTAATAGAGCGATCCCGGTAGGATGATCATGATGATGTTGGATTTGCCGACCCTGAGGCCGCGCGCCATCGCATTCGGCGTATAGCCGAGCTGCTTGGCCGCCGCGTTGATCTTGGCGCGGGTCTTTTCGTTGACCCGCCCGGGATTGGCGAGCGCACGGCTGACCGTCGAGATCGCAACGCCGGCGAGCCGCGCGACATCGGCCATCAACGCGCCCGATTGATCCTCGCCGACCACATCCTTGTTTTTATTCACGTTTATTTCATTCCCTCGGATGCTTCGATTTGCAACTTTAAGACAGGCAGCGGTTGATAGCAAACGTTTGCCAAAAATCGCTTGCCAAAAAAACCAGCTTGGCTATCATCTCTAAATGGCAAACGATTGCCATTTCTTAATGCGTTGAAAATCCATGACTTATTGGATGTGGGACTGCTGTTCCGCACGCCGATGGGTCGTGCCTCGAGAAGTGGATAAATTATGGCTACTGGCGACAGGCTGCGTTTCGGCGTCGATCTCGTGACGTTCTTTCATGCCGGCTTCTGGGGCGTCGATAGCGATGATGCGATCGTTGCCTATGCGCGCGCCGAACCACGGGCATTCTGGGACAAGATCCTCGACAGCGTCCAGGCCTCCGGCGTTACCGGCGTCGAGCTGACTTTTTCTCCCTTCAACTGGCAGGATGCGATCAAGACCTATGGTTCGGTCGACGCTTTCGCAGCCGAGCTGGCAAAACGCGGCTTGACGCTCTGCAGCGGCTTCTTCGCGGAGCTGGAGGCGGCGGGCGATTTTGCCGACCCCGAGGCTCAGCGCGCGCTGATCGACAAGGCGAAACGCTATGCCGATTTCCTCAAAGCCTGCGGCAGCGACATCATGGTGATCGGCGCCCCGCTTCGCCAGACGCTCGGCGCTCAGCCAGTGCAGTTTCATGATTTCGACCGCGCCAAGGTGATTGCCGATTTTCTGAACCGGCTCGGCGCGACCCTCTACGCCAGGGGCGTGCGGCTGGCGCTGCATACCGAGGCGCATTCGATCTTTGCGGCCGCGCGTGACGTCGACCTGATGATGCTTCTGACCGACCCGGCCTATGTGCATATGTGCCCGGACACGGCCCATATCATCGTTGCGGGCTCCGATCCCGTCCAACTCGTCGATCGCCATCACGAGCGGATGATCATCGCCCATTGGAAGGATGCGATCGGCCCCATGCCCGCCGATACGGCGATCGACAAACATATCCACGATCGCCACCGTCCCTATTTCTGCGGCTTCGGCCTCGGTCGGGTCGACTGGCCGGCCTGGATCCGGCTGCTGCGCGACCGTGCCTATGAAGGCTGGGCAATTCTCGAACTCGATGCCGCGCCGGACCCCGTCCGCGACATCGCCAACGGGCTCACGCTCGTCCGGCAGGCGCTCCTGCCGATCTATCGCTGACGACTATTTCCAAGACAACGAACGCCCCGCAAAGAGGGTATTTCAAGAGGTGGAACAATGAAGACAATGATGAAGCTTTTTCTTGCCGGTGTGGCATTCGCCGGTTTCTTCGCTTCGGCGCATGCTGAGGACAAGCCGACAATCGAGATCATGTCGTCCTGGACGTCGGGCGGCGAAGCGGCAGCCCTCAATGTCGTCAAGACCGAATTCGAAAAGCGCGGCGGCGTCTGGAAGGATTCTTCGATCGCCGGCTTCGGCGCCGCCGATGCCGCCTTCCAGAACCGTATCGTCGCCGGTGACGCGCCCGGCGCGAAACAGGGCGTCATCGGTCTCGCCGCTGCGGATTTCGTCAGCCAGGGACTGTTCAATCCGATCGACGACGTCGCCGCTGCCGGCAAATGGGCCGACGTCCTGCCGAAATCGATCCATGATCTCATCTCTTATGACGGCAAGGTCTATCTCTCGCCAACCGGCGCCCATGGCGAAAGCTGGGTCTTTTATTCCAAGGAAGCCTTCGCCAAGGCCGGCATCGCCGAGGAGCCCAAGAGCTGGGACGAGTTCTTCGCCGATTTCGACAAGCTGAAGGCTGCCGGCATCGTTCCCGTTGCCTGGGGCGGCCAGCCCTGGCAGCAGACCAAGGTCTTCAACATGATCCTGCTCTCGCAGGTCGGGATCGACGGCTTCCTGAAGATCTATGTCGACAAGGACAAGAGCCAGGCTTCCATCGACGGCGTGAAGAAGACCCTGGAAATCCTCGGCAAGCTGCGCGGCTATGTCGATGCGGGCGCTGCCGGCCGCAATTGGAACGACGCAACGGCGATGCTGATCACCGCCAAGGCCGGCGTGCAGTTCATGGGCGACTGGGCAAAGGGCGAATTCACCGTTGCCGGCAAGCAACCGGGCAAGGATTATGGCTGCATGATCGTGCCGGAGTCCAAGGGCATGGTCTATATCGCCGACTCCCTCTGGTTCCCGAAGACCGGCAATGCCGCGACCGACAAGGCGCAGAAACTTCTCGCCGAAGTCGTCATGGATCCCGCGGTGCAGGTCGAATTCGCTTTGAAGAAGGGCTCGGTTCCGATGCGCACCGATGTCGACAAGTCGAAGCTTGATGTCTGCGCCCAGAAGGGTGTCGAGTTGATGGCTTCCGGTGCGATCGTCCCGGATCAGGCAATCGTGCTGACACCCCAGCAGGTCGGCGCGCTCGACGATTTCGTCGACGAATATTGGAGCGGTAGCTCGAACGATACGGCCTCTGCGGCTGAGAATTTCTTCGCCGTCTTCGAATAGAATAGTGCCTGCGGCGTCGGCCTGATCCCGGCGCCGCGGCAGCCGCCGCTGCCTCGCGCGGTGTGCCCCGCTTTCCGTCAACGAGCTGGCCGATGCCCATCAAACGCAAACCCAATCTTGCCGCCACCATCGCCCTGCTGCCGACTTGGTTCGCCGCGGTCGCGGTCTTCATTGGCACCATGGCCTGGTCGATCCGACTGTCCTTCACCAACTCGACGCTTTTTCCATCCTCGACCTATGTCGGATTTGCCCAGTATTCGAAGCTGTTCTCTTCCGCCAAGTGGCTCGCATCGCTGCAAAACGTGTTAATCTTCGGCGTGCTTTACGTCGCAGGCTGCCTTTTGCTCGGCTTTCTGCTGGCCGCGGCGCTGGATCGCAAGATCCGCTTCGAGAGCGCCTTCAGAACCATCTTCCTCTATCCCTACGCCATGTCCTTCGTGGTGACCGGGCTGATCTGGCAGTGGATGCTCAATCCGACGCTCGGCATCCAGGCGAGTGTGCGGTCGCTCGGCTGGGAAAGCTTCGTCCTCGACTGGGTGGTCAACCGCGACATGGCGATCTATGCGCTGGTGCTTGCCGGCGTCTGGCAGGGTGCGGGGCTGGTGATGGTCATCGCGCTTGCCGGCATGCGCGGCATCGAGGCCGAGCATTGGAAGGCGGCGCGCATCGACGGCATTCCCGTCTGGCGCATCTACATCTCGATTATCCTGCCGCAGCTCGGGCCGGCGCTGGCGGCAGCCGGCATGCTGCTCGCCATGGGGGTGATCAAGACCTACGACATCGTCGTCGCCATGACGAATGGCGGTCCCGGCAATGCGACGGAGGTGCCGGCAAAATTCATCATGGACAATCTGTTCGGGCGCCAGAACCTCGGCCTCGCCACAGCCGGCGCCACGGTTCTTGTCCTCGGCGTCATCATCGCCGTCGCTCCGTTCCGCTACGCGATGCATATGCGCGCCAGAGCGAAGGGAGCCGCGTGATGACCGGTCCCCATCCGAACGGCCCGAAACCGGCGCGCCTGACGGCCGGACGCATCGGCCTCTATGCCTTCCTGGTCGTTGCCGCGCTTTTCTTTCTTCTGCCGCTCTATACGATGGTCGTCACCTCGCTGAAGTCGATGGACGAAATCCGGCTCGGTCAGATCTTTGCCCTGCCGGCGAGGCTCGATTTCTCCGCCTGGGCGACCGCCTGGTCGGGCGCCTGCATGGGAACCGTCTGCGTCGGCATTCGCAGCGGCTTCTGGAATTCGGTGGCGATAACCGTTCCCGCGGTCGTGCTCTCGGTCTTCATCGGCGCCGTCAACGGCTATGCGCTGTCGCTCTGGCGCCCTCGCGGGGCAAATCTGCTCTTCGGCCTGCTGATGGCCGGCGGTCTCATCCCCTATCAGATCTTCCTTTATCCCATGGTCCGGGTGATGGCGAATATCGAGCTCTACAATTCGCTCGCCGGCATCATTCTCGTGCATGTCATCTTCGGCCTGCCGCTGGTGACGCTGCTGTTCCGCAACTATTTCGTCAGCGTGCCGGAGGAGCTCTGCAAGGCGGCGCGCGTCGACGGCGCCGGCTTCTGGCGCATCTTTTTCGAGATCATGCTGCCGATCGCCGTGCCGATGGTTGTGGTGGTCTCCATGCTGCAGTTCACCGGCATCTGGAACGACTTCCTGCTCGGTCTGGTTTTTGCCGGGCGCGACAACCTGCCGATGACCGTGCAGCTCAACAATATCGTCAACACCACGATGGGCGAGCGGACCTACAACGTGAACATGGCGGCGACGATCCTCACCGCCCTCGTTCCGCTCGCCATTTATTTCCTGTCCGGCCGCTGGTTCGTGCGCGGCATCGCCGCCGGCGCAGTCAAGGGGTAACGCTTCCATGCAGTCTGCCGTCTCCGTCAAGGACCTGAAGATCGCCTATGGCGACCATACGGTGATCGAAAAGCTGTCGATCGATATCACCCCGCAGGAATTCCTGGTGCTGCTCGGCCCTTCCGGCTGCGGCAAGTCAACGCTTCTGAGCGCCATTGCCGGCCTCCAGGACATTTCATCGGGCGAGGTGTGGATCTCAGGCAAGAACGTCAGCTGGGAGGAACCGAAGGACCGCGGCATCGGCATGGTCTTTCAGTCCTATGCGCTTTACCCACGCATGTCGGTCCGCAAGAACCTCTCATTCGGGCTTCGTGTCGCCGGTCTGCCGAAAGCCGAGATCGAAGCGCGTGTCGCCCGCACCGCCGCCCTCCTCCATCTCGACACGCTGCTCGACAGGCGACCTGCAGAGCTCTCCGGCGGCCAGCGCCAGCGCGTCGCCATCGGCCGGGCGCTGGTGCGGGAAGTCGATGTCTTCCTCTTCGACGAACCGCTGTCGAACCTCGACGCCAAGCTGCGCAACGAATTGCGCGTCGAGATCAAGAAGCTGCATCAGCGCCTCGGCAACACCATGATCTACGTGACCCATGACCAGGTCGAGGCGCTGACGCTTGCCGATCGCATCGCCATTATGCGCGACGGTCTGATCCAGCAGCTTGCTTCGCCGGCCGAGATCTACCGCCGCCCGGCCAATCTCTTCGTCGCCGGTTTCATCGGTGCGCCGGCGATGAATTTCGTCGAGGGTCGGATCGAGCGCAGCGGCGCCTCGCCAGTCTTCCGGAGCAAGGGGCTCGCCGTCGAGCTCTCCGCCTATGCCTTTAGTGCGGGAGCGGCGGAAGGACCGGCAACGCTCGGCTTTCGTCCCGAGCACCTCGTGCTCGACGGGGCGGTAAGCCGCCTGCCCACCATTCCCGGCCGCGTTTCGGTCGTCGAGCCGATGGGTTCGGACGCCGTCGTCTGGTTCGACTGGGCCGATCAAAGCCTCTCGCTCAGGCTGATGGGCGACGTGGACCTGCAGCCGGGCGACGCCGTGGCGCCCGGGCTCGATATCGCCAAGGCGTCGCTCTTCGGCGCCGACGGATCGCGGCTCTGATGCGCCGCCCCTTTGTTTTCTCGCAATTGCCGCCGAGCTGCGCGCCGTTTTGAGCAATTGCTCCAGGA
This sequence comes from Rhizobium acidisoli, assembly GCF_002531755.2. Lineage (NCBI taxonomy): Bacteria > Pseudomonadati > Pseudomonadota > Alphaproteobacteria > Hyphomicrobiales > Rhizobiaceae > Rhizobium > Rhizobium acidisoli. The sequence continues at coordinate 484,977 of NZ_CP035002.1, forward strand.
CAGGATTTGGAAAGACATGTCTGAGATCGTTTATGATGCGCTGGTGATCGGCTCCGGCGCGGCGGGTTCCTTCGCGGTCAAAGAACTGACGGCGCAAGGACTGTCGGTGCTGCTTCTGGAGGCCGGTCCTACCGTCGGACCTCAAGATTTCGACCCCGCGCGCAAGAAGGCGCCCGCCAGCAGCATCAATATCTGGGAGCGCGCGCGCGCCACCATCAAGGGCCAGCCGATCCAGGCGCGGGCGGCTTTTTTTACCGAGCGCTTCAGCCACTTCTTCGTCAACGACCGCAAGAACCCCTATACGACGCCGAAGGGCGAGCCCTTCCTGTGGATCCGTGGCCGCCAGGGCGGCGGGCGCCTGCACAGTTTCGGCCGTGTGCTGCTGCGCTGGACCGACGACGATTTCAAGATCCGGTCGCGCATGGGAAAGGGCGTGGACTGGCCGGTCTCCTATGACGAGCTGACGCCTTTTTACGACGAAGTGGAAACCTATCTCGGGCTTTACGGCAACAAGGATGATGTGCCGAGCCTGCCGGATGGCATCTATGCCAGACCGGCTGGCCTGACGCCCGCCGAGCAGGTCTTCAAGCAGGCGGTCGAAAGCCGTTGGCCGCAGAGGCACGTCGTCTCCTGGCGCTACATCGCCCCGCACGCCGAACGCATGCCGCGGCCGCTCCGGGACGCCAAGGCCACCGGCCGGCTGACGGTCCGCTACGACGCCGTGGTTCGCCGCATCACCACCGATGGGAAAACCGGCCGCGCCACCGGCGCCGAATTCATCGACCGCAATACGGGAGAAATATCGACGGCCCGTGCCGCGACGGTGGTTCTTTCCGCCTCGCCGATCGAGAGCGTCCGGCTGCTGCTGAATTCTGCTTCGGCTAGACATCCTGACGGCCTCGGCAACAGCTCGGGCGTCCTCGGCCGCTACTTCATGGACCAGCTTCCCTGCCTCGCCTTCGGTTCCTTTTCGAAGGCGAAGGGCTGGGCGCACGATGAATCCGCTCCGATCGACCCGTTCTACAATCCGTCGGGCGGGATCTTCATCCCCCGCTTCGGCGAAAGCGATGCCGCCCGCGGCGATTTCGACTACCAGGGCAGCGTCGGCCGCGCACCGGTCTCCGATAATGCCGATGCGCGTCTCGCTTTCTTCGGCTTCGGCCGAATGCTGCCCTATGCCGACAATCGCATCACCCTCGATGGCAGGCGCAAGGACGCCTGGAACATTCCCGTGCCGCATATCCGCTGCGTTATGCAGGCGGAGGAGCAGGCGCTGCTTCGCCGGCAGGAGGAAACACTGATCGCCATGATCAGGGAGGTCGGCGGCGAACTCGAATTCATCGGCTCGCCCACCGGCCTCAAGGAGATGGGCAAAGGCGCCTTTCCCGACGCCGATGCCTTCAGCCGCTTCATGTTCCGCACATGGTTCCGCAAGACCATGTGCATGGGTGCGGCAATCCATGAAACCGGCGGTGCGCGCATGGGCGAAAGCCCGGAGGCGTCGGTGCTCAACCCCTTCAACCAGGTCTGGGATGCCCCGAACCTCATCGTCACCGACGCCGGCGCCTTCCCCGGCAGCGGCATCGCCGGCACGACGCTGACTGTCATGGCCCTGACGATCCGCGCCTGCCGAAACCTTGTCGATCGGTATCGGGCGGGGCAGCTGTAGGCGCGCTTGGAACGACAGACGGGGGTAACCGTTTCAGCTTCGATCAGTGGTCGTCATATAACCTTCGCACTGGCATGCTCCTGTCAACAAAAGCAGGAAGGAAAAACCCATGTCGCAATCACATCAGGACCAGCTCAGCCGGATTAAGGCCGAAATCGCCGACAGCTTCGATGAGGAGCTGGAAATGCAGATGGAGGAGGACCGGCTGGACGATCTGGTCGCCGAGGGAATGTCGGAACCGGCAGAGCAGACGCTCGAGCGAAAGATCTATTTCCGCGAGCTCTTCCGGCTGCAGCACGAACTGGTGCGGCTGCAGGATTGGGTCCAGCACAAGAAGCTCAAGGTCGTCGTGCTTTTCGAGGGCCGGGATTCGGCCGGCAAGGGCGGCGCGATCAAGCGCGTCACTCAGAGGCTCAACCCGCGCGTCTGCCGGACCGTCGCTCTGCCCGCCCCGACCGAGCGGGAGCGCCATCAATGGTATTTCCAGCGCTATGTCCCGCACCTTCCCACAGCCGGCGAAATCGTGCTCTTCGACCGAAGCTGGTACAATCGCGCCGGCGTCGAGCGGGTGATGGGGTTCTGCACTCCTGATGAACTCGAGGAGTTTTTCCGCTCGGTGCCTGAATTCGAGCGGATGCTGGTCCGTTCCGGAATCGTGCTGATCAAATATTGGTTTTCGATCACCGATGAGGAGCAGGAATTCCGCTTCAAGATGCGCATCCATGATCCGCTGAAGCAGTGGAAGCTTTCACCGATGGATATGGAAAGCCGTGTCCATTGGGAGGAATATACCAAGGCCAAGGAAGAAATGCTGGCGCGGACGCACACCAAGGATGCACCCTGGTGGGTCGTGCAGGCGGTGGACAAGAAACGGGCGCGGCTGAACTGCATCGCCCATCTTCTCGAGCAGATCCCTTACGAGGATGTTCCGAAACCGGATATCGAGCTGCCGGACCGTATCCGCCACGCCGACTACAACAGGGCGCCGGTTCCGCCTGAAATGCACGTGCCGGAGCGATATTGAGTCATAGCTCTACCGGCCATCACGGTCGCAGATGACGAGCGGGCTTCAGCTTCACCGATGCTTCGGCCATCGCTACACCACGTGTAGCGATGGCCGCGGCCTTTGAATGCGATCAGGCGGCGATATTGCCGATTTGGTCGAGTTCGTCGATAGCCTCATCCGGCAGGACGAGTGCGGCAGCGGCGAGGTTCTCCCTCAGATGGCCGACGGATGAGGTGCCGGGGATCAGCAGGATGTTCGGCGCGCGGCGTAGCAGCCAGGCAAGGGCCACCTGCATGGGCGTGGCATCAAGGCGCGCGGCGACATCGGACAGGGTGGACGATTGCAGCGGGGTAAAGCCGCCGAGCGGGAAGAATGGCACATAAGCGGTGCCATCGCGGGCGAGTTCGTCGATCAGGCGATCGTCGGCCCGATGCGCAAGATTATACTGGTTCTGCACGCAGACGATCTCGGTGATCTCGCGCCCTTCGGCGATCTGCTTCGATGTGGCGTTGCTTAAGCCCACGTGACGGACCAATCCCTGCCGCTGGAGATCGGCAAGCACCGTCAGGGGTGCTTCTATCGAGCCTTCGGCAGGGCCATGAACGTCGAACATGATCCTGAGGTTGACGACGTCGAGCACCTCAAGCCCTAAATTACGAAGATTGTCATGGACCGCCGCCGTCAGTTCTTCCGGCGAGAAGGCAGGGTTCCATGATCCGTCCGCACCGCGCCGTGCGCCGAGCTTGGTGACGATGACGAGATCGTCACGATAGGGATGGAGCGCTTCACGGATGATCCGGTTGGTGACGTGCGGACCATAGAAATCGCTGGTGTCGATGTGATTTACGCCGCTCGCAACCGCCTCGCGCAATACGGCCAAGGCCGCGCCATGATCTTTGGGCGGGCCAAAGACGCCGGGCCCGGCAAGCTGCATGGCGCCGTAGCCAAGCCGCTTCACGTTGCGGTCGCCGGGTTTGAAGGTTCCGGATTGATCGATGATGGACATGACCTCACTCCTTTCAAGAGATGACGCCAAGATAGGCGTTGTCGGCGTGCCTGATAATTCGCTACAATCCGCACAGGCTGTGCGGAGTGGCGAACAGTGAAAGTCGATTTGGGTGATCTGAATGCCTTCCTTGCGGTGGCGCGGGCCGGTGGCTTTCGCGAGGGCGCGCGCGCAAGCGGCAGCAGCGCCTCCTTTCTCAGCGAGGCGGTTCGCCGCCTGGAGGCTGAGCTCGGCGTCAGGCTCTTCAACCGCACGACACGCAGCGTCGTTCCGACGGAAGCGGGCAAAGGCTTGCTGGAGCGGCTCGGCCCTGCGCTGACCGAGGTGGAGTCTGCGCTTGATGTGGTCAACGGATTTCGCGACAGGCCGGCCGGCTCGTTGCGGCTCAATGTGCCGGTCAGCGCGGCGCGGCTGGTACTGCCCGTCATCGTTCCGCCGTTCCTCGAAGCCTATCCCGACATTCGCCTCGAGGTGATCACCGAGGAGAGTTTCGTCGACGTGCTTGCTGCCGGGTGCGATGCAGGCATCCGCTACGACGAGCGGCTGGAGCAGGATATGATTGCCGTGCCGATCGGGCCGCGTGTGCAGCGCTTCGCCACCGCCGCCTCCCCTGTCTATCTTGACCGCCATGGCCGGCCGCAGCATCCGAGCGAGCTGCTCGGCCATGCTTGTCTGCTGGGCCGCTTTGCCAGCGGCGCGCTGACGACGCCATGGGAGTTCGAGCGAGACGGCGAGGTGGTGCGGGTCGAACCGTCAGGACCATTGATCGTCAGGGTGGGCGGGGCGACCGATCTGACCGTCGACGCAGCGATCTCGGGCACGGGGATCATCTGCGTTTTCGAGGACTGGCTGCGCCCGCATTTCGAGAGCGGCGCTCTCGAGCCTATCCTCGAACCATGGTGGCAGCGCTTTTCTGGGCCGTTCCTCTACTACCCTGGACGCCGGCTGGTGCCGGCGCCGCTCAGGGCATTTATCGATTTCGTCAAGGCCTCGACCAGGCAGGCTTGAACAGCGCTTGATGCGTCAAAGCTTGACCTCGGCATTGTCGCCCATATCGGGCTTGCTGTTCGAGACCGCTGCGGCGGCCATCTTGATATAGCTGATGATCGTGCCCGGGCTGTCCCAATATTCAGCTGAGGATGGGGTAATTTTCAGGATGCGGATGGAGGGATCGTCGGGATTGTCCCACCACGCTTTGGCCGGCGTTGCCCATAACTCCCTAATCTTCTCGCGGTCGTTCTGCACCTCGGCCGTGCCCGACACGGAAACGTATTTCTGCCCCTTGGTATCGGCAAAGGCGAGGCCCACATTCGGCCAGCGGGCAATCTCGTCATCTTTGTGGCTGGCCACATCGGTCAGAAAATAGACCGCGTTCTCAAGCTGCGCGGTATAGGCGGACATCGGGCGGGCGCGCAGATCGTCGCCGCTGCGGGTCGTCAGCATGCAAAACCCTATTCTGTCGATCAGTTCCCATACCCGTGTCGCATCATTATGCTCGGCCATCGTCATCTCCGTTTGTGCAAGAGGAGACGAGGTAACCATTTGCCGTGGCCAATGTTCCCGCGACCACTGACACCGTCCCTGCGCTTGTTCCTCAGTGCACGCTTGGGGTTTCCATGACCATTGCGAAGTCTTCAGCGACCAGTTCGCTGACGGCGATTAGGATTTCCTCGCGGGAAAAGCCCGAAATCAATGCGCGTTGAATCAGATCCTGCAGATCCGGCTCCACGACATCGCGGCAATCCTCGGGGCGTTCTTCTGAAACGGTGAGGCTATTCAATTCGTCCATTGTCTGTCCTTTCCTGTAACCGTCGAAGCTCGGCAAGGCCGGGCAAGATGGCCGCCAGAGCCCTTCTTTTGGCTTCACGCACTTCCGGACACAAAACCGCTAAGCACTGCTGGTATTCTCTAACCGGCCGCCGTCCGCTTCGGTCTGGCGATCAGGCCTTCACGCTGCATCTTTTTGCGTGCCGCCTTGCGCTGCCGGCTGATCGCCTGTGCCTTTTCCCTGACGCGCCGTTCGGAGGGCTTCTCGTAGGCGCGCCGTTCCTTCATTTCGCGGAAGAGGCCCTCGCGCTGCATTTTCTTTTTCAAAACCCTCAGCGCTTGATCGACGTTGTTGTCTCTGACGAGTACCTGCATTTTTTAAGTTCTCCTTGTCTGGATGATGCGCCGATCGCGGTTCAGCCGAGCTGCTCGGCGATCAGGGCCTGCAATTCGCGGCGGGTGAGAAGGCAGGGGCACGGCTTCCAGGTTCTGGCAGCACGGCGGGCGGCCTCGTCACGCTCACGCGGGTTCGCCGCCCCAATGGCGGTGGCTGTGATGGTATCGTTCAAAAAAATCCTCTACCGGCAATCGCCGGCGTCATTGATTGTTTGTGGGATTGCCTGTCGCAGCCTCAAGGGCGCGCAGCGGTTCAGCCGATAAAAGCGTCTCGTTGATAAGCCGGTCACGGCCCTGCTTGGATCGGTTATAGCCCTAAAATAGTCGTCTCGGGACGTGATTGCAACGATGGCTCGGATGGCACGCCACCGGCGTCACCAATCACCTTCAGATATATTAGGCGTCGATCTTCAAGTTAGCCGGGTATAGTTTTCGGCAAGTTTTCTTCAATTTTGCTTGAAAATGACATTATTCCGCCGGGAATGAAGCAACGGGGAAATCGGAGACGACATTAACCTTTCATTAAATAAGCCATTGACTTGCAGTATTAATAGGTTGTTAAAGGAGCCGCTCGCTGAGGTCGGAAACTGACCCGCTTATAACAATTTGGAGAGAGAGCAATGGCTTCGCCGATACACGCAACTGATGATAGTGCAACATTTCTAGAAACTGACGTTATTTCCGGAAACCTGCTTTCCAACGATACATCCGATAATGGCCACCTGTTCCTGCGCGCCTTTGACGGCGAGACCGTTGGCGCCAAGAGCGGCAACAGCCAGATCACCGAGATCCACGGCGACTACGGCACGTTCTTCGTCAAGCCGGACGGCAGCTACACCTATGTCCTGAGCGATGCCGCCAAGATCGGCTTCGCCAACGGCGAATCGTACCAGGAAAAGGTCTCCTACAAGATCTCCGACGGCAGCGGTCATACCGACGTCGGCCTGTTCACCCTGAACATTCAGGGCGTAACCCAGGTCAAGCCGATCGCGGTTGATGATGTCTACAACTTCACCGAAGGCCATGCCATCGGCGGCAACGTTCTGGACAACGACATTGCCGGCGACAACGGCAAGATGTTCCTCCGCCAGTTCCTGACCACCAAGGTAGACGGCACTGCCGACGCTGTAACCGACGTTGCCGGCACCTACGGCACGTTCCATGTCAAGTCGGACGGCACGTTCACCTACGACTTGAACACGGATCTGAATGACGGTCAGACCTACACGGAAGTTCTCCGTTACTACAAGATCTCCGACGGCGAAGGCCACACGGACACTGCCAAGGTGACGCTCAACATCACCGGCACCGACGCTCATATCGCCTGATAAGTGCGATAGATCTGTGAGACATGACGCCCGCCGCGCAATCGGCGGGCGTTTTCGTATTCCTGGCTTATTCGGCCGAACATAATTCTTTTTAGCTAGTTCTTATATATGCCGGGGAAGCGTAGTCTCGAAGTTCGGAGGACACGCCCTTGACCGAACACATCGAACCCAAGCAAATTGAGACCGATGATCTGACGAAAGTCTGGTCGGTAACCGAGTACTGCGCGCGCCATCGGATAGACGCCGAGGAACAGGCGCTGTTGCTCAAACTTTTCGGGCCATTCGCGACAGCCTGCGAACTGCTTCACAATGCCAAGCGCGCACCACGATTCAGATGAGCCTTGTCTATTCCCTTTGATCTTCTGGCACAGCCAACTCGTCGGCGAACGAGGCTGCCAGACATCGCGTGACTGGGTGACGCCCGGCCACTCCGGCTGCTGAAAAAAGCGCGGCGCCATTCCACGCGAATGGGTAGCGCCTGCCGCGAGAAGCGTGATTGACAAGCCGTCTTCATGATCGGCCGTGAGCCTTTCCGTATCTTCACGTCGCCGAAGATTCCTGAATTGCTGCTCACCCTCTGCACAAAATCTGCAATCCGGCGCGGCATGTTTCCGCCATGAGCACGAACGACATCCAGCCCCGCGACCCATCCCCAACTTTGCCGGAACGCCTGCGCAATGACGGGTGGTGGCTTGTACAGGAGCCTCAAGACTCGCCTGCCGCGGCGAGGTTGAGAACCAGGCTCATCGTGATCGAAACGCAGCATTCGCAAGAGGAGCAGCAATGGATACAGCCAATACTTTGACAGAACCGATGCCAATCAGACGCGGCAGCGGCCGAACTATCGCGCTGCTTGCGCTGGTGGGATTTGCTGATTTTCTGGTTTTTGGCCAGGAACTCGGGATAAACCTCTTCCTTTTTGCGCTCGCCGTCTTCGCGGGCATTCTGCTTTCGGCGAGGAGGAGACCTCGGCTTTCGAGGGCGGCGTTCCTGCTCAGCCTTTCGATTCTGGCGTCGGCGCCCCTGGTCGAATCGCCTTCGCTGACGGGCGTTGGCCTTTGCCTCGGCGCGCTAATGTCGGTTGCGCTCATCAGCGCCAGGCTCTTCCCCCGCCGCCTGTCCGCCCTGCCCCTCGTATTCTTCCGTTTCGCCCTCGTCATTCCCCTGCGGCTTGCCGAAGATATCAGGAAGTCTCTTGCGACGCCGGGGAAACGTTTCTCTTTCACTATGGTCCGACAGGGCGTCGGCCTCTGGATCATGCCGCTCATCCTTGCGGCGGTCTTCGTATCCCTTTTTGCAACGGCAAACCCGCTTATCGAAATCGCGCTGCGCAGTATTGATTTTGCCGTTCTGCTGCAGTTTCTCGATCTTTGGCGGATCGGCTTCTGGATGATAACAGCCGTTGTCGTCTGGGCGATGTTGCGACCGCGCCTGAAGCGTCGCGCCAAGAGGCCGCCGACCGGCCGGCCGTTCATGATCGTGCCCACCAGGAATGCGCCGTTCGGTCATGCCTCGCTGCTGCGGTCGCTCATCCTGTTCAACGCGATCTTTGCCGTGCAGACGCTTCTCGATCTCGTCTATCTCTGGGGCGGCGCAGATCTGCCCGAGCACATGAGCCATGCCGAATATGCCCATCGCGGCGCCTATCCGCTGATTGTCACAGCGCTTCTTGCCGCAGCTTTCGTCCTCGTCGCCATGCGGCGCGGCGGGCCTGGTGATCATAGCGCGCTGATCCGCGGCCTCGTTCATGCCTGGATCGGCCAGAATGTCCTGCTCTGCCTTTCCTCGATGCTGCGGCTTGGGCTTTATGTGGAGGTCTATTCGCTGACCGAACTGCGTGTCGCCGCCGGTCTCTGGATGGGTATCGTCGCCATCGGCCTTGTCTTGATCCTGCTGCGCATTCTGCTCAACCGATCCAATGAGTGGCTGGTCGCTGCGAACCTCGTCTCCCTCCTTACGGTTCTCTACATCAGTTCCTTCGTCGATTTCCCGGCTTTCATCGCTCGTTTCAATGTCGCCCACAGTCAGGAGATCAGCCAGGAAGGTCCGCCGCTCGACCTTTCTTATCTCTCCTCGCTCGGTCCCTCCGTCATTCCGGCGTTCGATCTCTATCTCCAGATGCTGCCGAGCGACCTGATCGACCAAAGGAGCAAAGCGGTGACAGCTCGCTTTTACCTCGTCAGGGATTTTGAGATGCAGCCGCGCGACTGGCGGAGCTGGACCTTTCGGTCTGCACGGCTGGAGACCTATCTTCTGTCTCCTGCAGCCATTGCAAGAGAGAACGAGAACGATGACAACAAGCAGGACCAACTAACACAGGACCGCTGATGGCGCCCCGCATTCTTGTCGTCGATGACGAACCTCACATCCGCGACGTGATCTGTTTCGCTCTTGAGCGTGCCGGTCTGATATCGACGGCCGTTCGCAATGGCACCGAGGCGATGGCGGCCTTCCGCCGCGGCAACATCGATCTGATCATTCTCGATATCGGCATGCCTGATATGGATGGTCTCGATGTCTGCCGCCAGATCCGCAAGACATCGGGATTGCCGATCCTGTTTCTTTCCGCGCGCGATGAGGAGATCGACAAGGTGCTGGGTTTGGAAATCGGCGGGGATGATTATGTCACCAAGCCGTTCAGCCCGCGCGAACTCGTCGCCAGGGTCAAGGCGATCCTGAAGCGCAGCGGCAACGAAGCGGAGCCTGAGAGGCGCCGCGCCATCTTTGTCGCCGGCGAACTCAGCCTGGATCGCCAAGGCAGGACGGTCATGTTCGGCGACAGCGCCATTTCGATGACGGTGCTCGAGTTCGCCATCCTGGACGCGCTGTTGTCACGCCCCGACATGGTCTTCAGCCGCGAACGGCTGATGGAGGCGGACTATGGCGCCGGAACCTATGTCGCCGACCGCACGATCGACAGCCATATCCGCAACATCAGGGCCAAGTTCCTGGCGGCCGGCGGCCAGGGGATCATCGCGACGGTTCACGGCATCGGCTTCAAACTCGGCAGTGAAAGCGGGAGGAAGGCCTGATGCCGGCACCGAAAGTCAGGACGAAATGGCGCCCGACGCTGGCGCTGATCGTCTATGTCGTTGCACCCCGAATGGCCGTCAGCGGCGATTTCAGTTCGTGGGAGACATGGGCGGCGAATGAGCCGACATATTCTGTGCGATCGACCTACTTCTCGCCGTCATGGCGCTGCCGATCCTGATCGTCATCTGGTTTCGCGCCGTGGAAGTGAATTCGAACCGGATGGCGCCGGCGGAAATCGTCGCTCTCGCGGTTGTCGCCATGCTGACGCTCGCTATTGCCTATGTGCTGACGCGTACCATCACCGGCCCGATCGACGCCTTGATCGCCCGCACGGAAGAGATCGCCCGCGGCGGCAAGGGAGCAATCCGGCCGCTTGAAAGCTATGGAACGCGCGAGATCGCCGTGTTGTCGCAAAGCTTCCTTGATCTCGCCGGAAAACCCCGAGGCAAATCGGCAACGTATCTTTCAGCCGTTCTTTTCAACCCGCCGCGAACAAGGCGGCACCGGCATGGGTCTCGGCATCGTTCGCGCCATGCTGAGCGCCCATGGCGCTACGATCCGCCTGCTGCAGACGGCCGGCGCAGGCGCCGAGTTCGAAATCACCATACCCGTGTAATTCTCTTATGATTGGGGAATCCCACGTCGAGTTAGAGACCTTCCGGGTCTGATGCTGACGCAGGCTCGTAAGCAAGCGGATCAGTCGTGCGGTTTTATTGCCGTCAACGCCGCCTGCGCGATGATATCTGCAATGCGTGCGGACAGCGCCGGGTCGGACACGGCGCGCGCAAGGGTGACGCCGCCGCTCAGCATGGCGAGAAGCAGGATCGCCTGATCTTCCCGGCTTGCTTCGGATCGGCCCTCCATCTTGTGCTCCGGCAGGCCGGCGGCGACTTCTTCGACGAGGCGTTTGATCTCAGCCGTGTAGGCGCTTCGCGTTTCATCATCCGCGCGCATCACGTCGGGCGAAAGGCTCGGCAGTGCACAGCTCTCGCCTAAATCGCAGGTTCTTTTATAGCCGAGATAGTAGCCGACGAACGTCGGCAGCCAGTCTTTCGGCTGATTGGTCTTCAGCGCGGCGATTCCTTGCCGCAGTTCTTCGAGCCCCTCCAGCACGGCTGTACGAAAGGCTTCGGCCTTCGATTTGAAATGTCCGTAGAAGGCGCCGTTCGTCACGCCGGCGGCCTTCGTCAGCGCGTCGATTCCGGCGCCGCCATAACCGTCCTTGCGGAAGATCTGGCCCGCGGCCGTAATGACGCGAGCCCGGGTTTCCAGTTTGTGTTCGGCGCTGTAACGCATGAAAACCTCATTTAGAGAGTGATCGCTCTTTATTGCTTGCTAAGAGAGTGACCGGTGTGTATCCATAAAGAGTGATCGGTATATCAGAAGCGGTCACGATTCAAAGAGGGAGATATTCGATGCCTATCACACTCACCGTGCCGGAAGGCCTGCTCTCGCCGGAGGCCCAGGCGCGAGCCTTTGCCGGATTGACGGACGCCTTGCTTGATGTCGCCGGGTTGACCGGCAACGCTTTCATGACCGCCAATGTCATCGGCACCATCAACGTGCTGCCGCGCGAGCACGTGCTGGCGGCCGGAAAGCCGATCGCAGCGGCGTTCGTCGAACTTAAATTGCCGGAGGTCGCGCTGGCGAGCGCTGAAGCGAAGCAGGCCTTCATCGAAAAAGCGGCCGATGTCGTCGAGCAGGCTGCCGAAGGCCGGCTCAAGCGCGAGCATATATGGTCGAACATCGTCTATGCCCCCGAGGGTGCCTGGGGAATAGCCGGCGACAGCTACAGCAATGCCGACTTCGTCGGCGCCATCCAGGGCGCGGCCGCCGCGTCGTAACGATTGCGGCGTATCTGCGAAACCTCAGACCTGACACAGCAATGCGCCGCCATCCGGCGGCGCGACGGAGCCAGCCCATGCAGCTTGCCAACTATCTGTTCTTTTCCAACGGCTGCGAGGAGGCGCTCGCCTTTTATGCCGAATGCGGGCTTGGCCGCGTCACGCTATTGAAGCGCCATGGCGCAGATGGAATGCCCGTTGCCAGTAAAGCCATGCGGGGCAAGGTGATGCATGCGCGTTTCGAAGGACCCGGCATTCTGTTCTTCGCCTCCGACAATCACGATGCCGAGCCGATGCGAGGCTCCGCCCATATGCTGATCATGGATGACCGCGACAGGACCGAGGGGCTTTTCGCCCGACTGGCTGAAGGCGGGAGGATAACGACGCCGCTGGCGGTCCAGCCATGGGGGAGCTATTACGGCAAGCTCACCGATCGTTTTGGCGTCCAGTGGATGCTCGATTGTCTCGCGTGAGCATAGGCAGCGGCGGGCGCCCTCGCGCTCAGTGTCCGCTCATCACCGCGTGGTATAGCCGCCATCGGTGACAAGCACTTCACCGGTCACGTAGCTTGCCGCCGCCGAGCAGAGAAACAGGGCAGCACTGGCCACCTCCTCCGGCTGCCCGACGCGTCCCATCGGGGTCATGCCGCGCCAGATCGGGAACCAGTCGGGATTATCGATGCCGCCGCGCGACAGATCGGTCTCGATATAGCCGGGGGCGATGGCGTTGACGCGGATATTCTCGGCGGCGACTTCGCTCGCCAGGCTCTTGGTCATCATATGAACCGCCGCCTTGGAGGAGTTGTAGGCGACCTGGTTCTGCGGAATGTTGGAGACGATGCCCGAAATCGAGCCGATATTGAGGATCACGCCCCTGCCCTCGCGCCGCATGGGAGCGAGTGCCGCGCGGCAGGCGCGGAAGACGGCGTCGACATTGACGGTCATGATCTCGCGCCAGATCGCATCGGAGAATTCGCCGCTGTCGCCATGAATGGCGATGCCGGCATTGTTAACCAGGATATTGAGCCGGCCCGCCCGTGACAGCGTCTCTTTGACGAGCGCGTCGGCGGCATCGTCTTTCGTCAGGTCGGCGGCGATGAAATCGCAATCGACACCGGCCTTGGCGAGCCGGTCTTCCGCCGCCGCATTGCGGGTCCTTCCCGTGATGACAACTTTGGCGCCGGCCTCGCCGAGCGCTTCGGCGATCGCAAGCCCGATGCCGCGCGTGCCGCCGGTTACCAGCGCCACCTGCCCGTCCAGGCGAAATCTATCGAAGATCATGGCGGTTCCTTTCTGGTTTTGCGAAAGCGGCCAGCGCTCATCAGATGTCGGTACTTTGCGGCAGGATGACGAGATCGCGGATCGTGACGCTGCGCGGGCGTGTCAGCATGAAGAGCACCGCTTCGGCCACTTCCTTCGGTTCCATCAAGCCGCCGGCGGCAAGTGCCTCATCCAGCTTCTCCTGCGGCCAATCACTCAGAAGAGCGGTGACCACGGGGCCTGGCGCGACCGCACCGACGCGGAGGCCATGCTTTGCCACCTGTCGCCGCAGCGTATGGACGAAGGCCTGCACCGCATGTTTGGAGGCCGTATAGATCGGCTCCCATACCACGGGAACCAGACCGGCGACGGAGCTCGTCAGGATGATATCCCCGGTCTTGCGCTCGACCATATGCGGCAAGACGGCATGCACCGAACGGAATGCGGCGTTGACGTTCAGATTGAGCATCCGGTCCCAGGCGTCGGGGTCGCCGCCAAGCACCTCACCGCCGATATAGGAGCCGGCATTGGCGTGGAAAATATCCAGCTGGCCTGCCTTCGCCAGGATCTCAGGCATCATCCGCGCCACGCTTTCCGGATCCGTGAGATTGATGACCAGCGGAATGGCATTGGCGCCAAGCGTTGAGCAGATTTCCTTCAAGGCTTCCTCATTGCGATCGACCAGCACCACCCGGGCGCCGGCAGCAAGCAGGGCCTTGGCGCATTCCAGACCGATACCCGATGCCGCTCCGGTGACGGCCGCGACTTTTCCAGACAGATCCTGTCCCATTTTCTTCCTCTGTTTTCTCAAGTGGTTTAGGCGCGGCCGTGCGAGATCCGCGATCGGCGTGCCAGCGAGTCGACGATGACCGCGACAGCAAGGACGGCGCCGGTGATCATGTATCGAAGCGACGACGACAGATCGAGAAGCGTCAGCCCGCTGGCGATCGACTGGATGACGATGATGCCGAGAAGAGCCGAATAGGCGCTGCCCCGCCCGCCGAACAGGCTGGTGCCGCCGATGACGGCTGCGGCGATGGCGTTGAGATTGACGTCGCCGGTGCCGGCCTGCTGGCTTGCGGTTGCCAGCCGCGCAGCCGAAAGCACGCCGCCGGTCGCCGCGAGCAGGGCGCAGGTGACGAAGGCGCTCGCATAGATGCGCGACACATTGATGCCCGAGCGGCGGGCGGCCTCTCTGTTGCCGCCGACGGCTTGCATGGAGCGTCCCCATTTGGTGCGCGTCAGCGCATAGTTCATGGCGGCGACGAGCCCAACGAAGAGGCCGAACATCCAGGGAATGCCGCGCGACTGGTTGAGGTAGAAAGCAACCGCTTCCAGGGCGACCGTGATGACGACGGCGCGCAACAGCAATCCGCCCGTCGATTTCGCCGACAGTCCGGCTGCCCGCCGGCGCGCCGACGTGCGGTAGCTCGCGAAGAAGAAGGCAATGCCGGCAAGCGCCACCAGCAGATAGGCGACCGGATCCGGCATGACCATGATCTGCCCGAATTTCACCAGCCAGGAGCCATAGGGGAGATTGATCGAGCCGGTGGCTCCCAGAATATAGAGCTGCAGGCCGAGAACCGCGAGCAGGCCCGACAGGGTGGAGACGAAGCTCGGCATGCCGAAGCGGTTGAACAGGAAGGCGTAGAGCGAGCCGATCAGGGCGCCGACGATCATTGCGGCGAGAACCGCGAGCACCACCGGCCAGCCCTGGTTGACCCAGAAGACGCCGACCAGCGCCGAGGCGAAGCCGCTGACCGAGCCGACGGAAAGATCGATCTCGCCCACCATCAAGATGCAGACGATGCCGAGCGAGATGACGCCGACCGTCGAGCAGTCGAATAGCATGTTGACGAGATTGGCGCTGGAGAGAAACACAGGATTAAGCGCCTGGAACACCGTCCAGATGATCGCCAGGCCGACAATGACCGGCAGCGAGCCGAGGTCGCCGGAGCGGATGCGATCCCAAAAGGCGCGGATCGAGCCGGCAAGGCTATCGTCATGGCGCACTCTTTCGTCGCGTCGGTCGAGGAGCGCGGGTGCCGCCGGTTCATTCTGCAAGGTCTTCATCATGCCCTGCCCTCCTCATTCTCTCGGCCTTGCGCCTTGCGGCGCGTGGCGCGGCGGGAGACGGAATTGTTGGATGCGCCGGTGATCGCGCTGACGAGCTCTTCATTGGAGGCGTCGGGCATGAAGGTGCCGTTGTTGCGCCCGAGCCGAAGCACGACGATGCGGTCGGCGACCGCACGCACATCTTCCATATTGTGGCTGATCATGATGACGGCGAGGCCGCGTTCACGCACGCGCTCGATCAGATCAAGCACCTCGGCGGTCTGGGCGACACCAAGAGCTGCCGTTGGTTCGTCGAGCATGATCAGTTTCGGCTCGAGCAGCAGCGACCTGGCGATCGCTACCGTCTGGCGCTGTCCGCCGGAGAGCGAGGCGACGGGCTCGCGCACGCTAGGGATTCGGGCCGAAAGCTCGTTCAGCAGCTTCCAGGCGCGGATCTCCATGGCGACCTCGTCGAGCTGGAAGGGATTGAGCTCCTTGCCGAGAAAAATATTGGCGACGACGTCGAGATTTTCGCACAGTGCCAAATCCTGGAAGACGGTCGCAATGCCGAGGTCGAGGGCAGCACTCGGGCTCGACAGATCTGCCTGCTTTCCCTCGAACAGGATCGTGCCCGAGCTCGGCTGGTGAACGCCGGCCAGGATCTTGACCAGCGTCGATTTGCCGGCGCCATTGTCGCCGACGAGCGCCACGACCTCGCCGGCATGTACGTCGAGTTCGATATCGGTGAGCGCCGACACGGCCCCGAAGTGCTTCGATATTCCGCGCAGGCTGAGGACAGGCTGACGGGAGCCGTCAAGAATATGAGAGGTTTCAGACATCGCCTGGCCTTTCCGAAGTGAAAACCGGAAGCGCGGCCGGCGATCCGGCCGCGCTTGCCTTGGTACGATTACTTGGTGATGCCGAGCTTCTTGCAGCCGTCGGCATAACGGCCGGTGCAGAGTTCCTCGGCGGTGTTGATCTTCTTGTCGATGATCTCGGCCTTGAGGTTTTCGGCGGTGACGACGGCAGGGACGAAGAGCTGCGCCGGCGTGTCGTAAAGCGTCATTTCGGCCTTGATCGTTTCTCCGGCCAGAAGTTTGACGGCGACGTCGGCGGCAGCCGCGGCGACGATTTCGCTCGGCTTGGAGATCGTATTGTACTGATCCCCCGATATGATCAGCTGCAGCGCGGCGATCGTCGCATCATTGCCGGTCACCGGCGGCACGGGATCGACGCCGGCTGCCTTGAAGGCGGCGATGGCGCCGCCGCCGGTGCCGTCATTGGCGGCGACGACGCCGACGATCTGTTTGCCGAAGCGGGTGATCTGGCCGGCCGCCCATTGCTGGGCATTCGCCGGCTGCCAGTTCGGCGTGTCGAATTCGGCAAGCGTCTTGTATCCGCCGCTGGCGAGCCCCTCGTGAATACCGTCCTTGATCAGCCCGGCGGCCGCATCGGTGGGTGAACCGTTGATCTGCAGAATGCCGCCGTCATCGGCCGGCACGTTCTTCGCCTTCAGATGCTGGACGAGCGATTCCGCGATCGCCTTGCCGATCGCCTTGTTGTCGAAGGAGACGTAGAAATCGGCCTTCCCCTTCGGGATCGGGCGGTCATAGGCGATGACCTTGACCCCCTGGCTCTGGGCGAGCTGAACGAGAGAGGCGGCCGCTGCCGAATCCACCGGATCGAGCACGATGACCTTGGCGCCCTGGGTGATGGCCGAGTTGAACTGCTGCTGCTGCTTGGCGATATCGGCATCGGCATTCTGATAGAGGACCTTGCAGGATGCGCAGAGCTTCTTCATTTCCGCGACGAATCCCGGATGGTCGTGCTCTTCGTATCGGGTCGAGCCCTGGTCGGGCATGAGGAATGCGACCGTCGCATCGGCAACGGCGTTTTGCGCAAAGGCTGACGTCCCGCCAAGCAGGGAAAGGGCAAGTGCCGCGGCGCCTGCCGCTTTTGTCGAGAATTTCATCATTTCCATCTCCTCCCATTGGAAAAATTGTGTAGCTTCGTCGTTGCAGTGTCTGTTGCGGCCGTTCGGCTGAACGAACCGCCGCCTGTCCCGGCGGTTGCCGTTTTCTGAGGACAAGCGTCTCCACTCGCGAACCGCTCTCGGTGCGCGCTCGCGTTCAAATCAACGTCGGTTTTGGTTCCTCCTCCTCGTCCTCCCTATCGCCGTCTTCGGCGGACCTTTGCTTCGTACTTCCTGGAACCGTGCTTGTGCGGCTTCCTCAAGCCGCCTTCGCCACGTTGATATTGTCACCCAGCAACCGCCGGAAACGGGAAGGCGTCATACCCTTTTCCGCGAGAAATTGGCGGTTGAAGTTGGACAGATTGTTGAAGCCGACCTCGAAGCAGATATCGGTGATCGATGCGTGATCGTCGCTCATCAGGATCTGACAGGCGAGATTGATGCGCAGGCGTTTCACATATTGCACGAGCGACATGCCGGTATGCCGGCGGAAGGCGCGCGAAAAGGCGCCTGTGGACTGCTCGGCAATGCCGGCGAGATCGGCTTCGTCGAAGGATTTCGTCAGGTTCTCCCGGATATAGGCGAGCGCCTTGTTGATGCCGGCCGACATGTAGCCGGACGGATCGGGCAGATAGCTTGGGCTGGCGAGAAGCTGGGCATCCTGCGCCCGGCTGAGCAGACCGACGATCATCATGAAGAGCTCGATGCGGCGCACGCCCTGCGCCTGCTGCACCTCGGTCATCAGCGGCGCGACCTGCCGGCTGGTGTCAGTGCCGAAAAGCACGCCGCGGCGGGACGCTTCGAGCACCGGCTCGAAGGGGCCGAGCTCGGCCAGCACCTTCATCGTGTCGCTGATAAAATTCTCGCTGAACTGGATGAGCTGGCATCGCAGCGGAATGCTCGACCCCTTCGGGACGTCGCTGATCCAGTTGTGGGGAAGATTGGGACCGGCAAGCACAAGATTGCCCGGTTCGAACTCGCCGATGAAGTCGCCGACGAAATAGCGTCCGGTTGTCGCCACGACGAGATGCAGTTCGTATTCCGGATGAAAATGCCAGCGAACCGTGTGATAGGGATAGCCATGCGCCTTCGTTGCGAAGGATTCGCCCGGCCTGATCTGAACGACTTCCAAGTCAGGTTCCATTGTTTCCTCCTCCGAGGACGGGTTCCAAGCCCGCACGCCAAATTCCCTTTTTGGCTTTATCGTTGAAGGGGAGTGTAGTGGGCTCGTTTCAAGCCCGCCACCACGATTCCCGGTCAAAACTGATACTTTTTTGATGATTGATGCTGCGCAGTCGATGCAAAAGACAACCGCCACCCGCGTCGGGTATCGTGCAAGGCGGATATCAGGCAGCCAGAGCGGCAATGACATTTCTGACCAACGCCGCCGAAGACAACCGGCTGGTGGCGCAGCTCGGGGCGCCGATCGCCCCGACACGCACGGAAACGCCGCCGCGCGCATTGGCGATCGCAAACATCGACTCGTCGGTCAGGTCATCGCCGATGGTGATCGGGCAGCGGTCCTTGAATGGGTCTGACTGAAAAAACCGCTCCAGCGCATCGCCCTTGCTTGAGCGCGCCGGCCGCAACTCGAAGACCATCTTGCCGAGTTGCAGCGCCCAGTTCGGCCCGGCGACCTTGGCATAGTGGTGCATGCGCTCTTCGAGCACCTTTTCATATTCGGGCGCGAGCCGGTAATGAGCGGCAACGGCCGCGCCCTTATCCTCGATCAGCACACCTGGATAGTGTTCGGCTTCCTCGGTCAGGGCGTGCTTCAGCGCCTGAAATTCGGGACTGGCCTCGAGCGTGTGCATGCCGGCGGCACTTCTGATTTCCGCGCCGTGAAGGCCTGCCGTCGGAAATGCAAAGGGTTTGAACAGCGCGTCCGCATAGGCAAGCGATCGCCCGGTGACCAGCGCCAAGGCACCGCCGAGCTTGTTCGACAGGCGGTGAAGCTGTGCGGGAAGAGCCTCCGGGACTTCGATCGCATCCGGCGTGGGCGCGAGATTGAGCAGCGTTCCGTCGATGTCGAGAAACATCGCCCAGCGTTCCGGTTCTTCCAAGACCAGTGAAAGCATTTCCTGGGTAGCGGCGTCGTCCTGCACGGCATTCTCCAAACTCTGCAATGATTGAAGCTAGGTCACGGGTCGACGAGGACAAGGTGAGGTTTCGGACACCGGAACATCCGGGGCTAGTCCGCGTTGTATCTCGCGGCCCGTTCGAGCCCTCGCCCCGCAGAAGGTATTTTGATGGCCAAAAGCAGTTCCGAGCCCCGTGATGAGGTCAATGCCCCGTTGGCACATGGCGCGTTAACCCTGCCATTGGTGACGATCGACGATTACAACAACGAACTGCGTGACAAGGATGGTTTCGTGGGCGACAACGCCAACAAGAAGACGTTTCAAATGAAGCTCGACGACTGGAGAAAACGTGTCCGCAAGGTCGGGGACGACCCGATTGGCAAGACCGCGACGGCGAAGCTTTCCAAGAAAAAGATCGATGCCTTTCTGAAGGGCGACGATATGGAGGCCGCAGCATTGGTCATGGGGGCGGTGGAGGACTTCGCTCAGGATTTTGCCGACGTGATTGGAAAGTTCCTGAAGGACAAGCGCTGGTTCAAGACGGAACGTATCGTCGTCGGCGGGGGCTTTCGGCAGAGCCGTTTTGGCGAGCTGACGATCGCCAGGACCATGGTTATCCTCAAGGCGGCCGGCATCGACGTCGAGATCGTGCCGATCGTTCATCACCCTGACGAGGCCGGACTGATCGGTGCGGTCCACCTGATGCCGCGCTGGATGTTCAAAGGCCACGAGGCGATCCTGGCCGTCGATATCGGCGGCACCAATGTTCGCGCCGGCGTCGTTAAATTCGGAAAGGACGACGTGCCGAACTTCGCGGATGCGAGCGTCTGGGAATCAACGATCTGGCGTCATGCCGACGACGAACCAAGTCGCACCGCAACCATCGAGCGGTTGGCCGCGATGTTGCTCGAGTTGATCGGCAAGGCCGAAAAGGCCAATCTCAAGCCCGCGCCGATCATTGGGATCGCTTGTCCCGGCATCATCAAAGCCGATGGCTCCATCGAACGCGGCGGGCAGAACCTGCCGGGGGGAAACTGGGAGAGCGACAGCTTCAACCTTCCCGCCGCGCTGATGAAGGCCATTCCCGAGATCGGCGACGACAGTACATTCGTGATGATGCACAACGATGCCGTCGTGCAGGGATTGTCGCAGATCCCTTTTATGACCGACGTATCGCGATGGGCCGTGCTGACGATCGGTACGGGTTTGGGCAATGCGCATTTTACCAATCGCGAGACAACGAAGGTGCGATAGGCTCAAGCCCCGCCCCACGCTACGCCCACGAACACCGAATGCGGGTAACTGGAGCAGATCTGGTGGCAGAAGGGATTCCTGTTTTTTGTGAATCATGATTCACTTCCTTTATGACGAAGCGCCGCCTCCCCATGGTCGAGCATGCCGACACGCTGTCGCTGAAGGCGCTGCGGGAGTTGGTGACTGGTCTGGTGGAGCGGGCTGATCGGGCAGAAATCCGGATCGAGAAGCTTGAGGCTGACAACCGAAAGCTTCGTGAAGAAAACGACCTGCTCAGGGTAGAGAACACGCGGCTGAAGGTCGACAACCAGCTTCTGCGCGACGAGATTGCGCGGCTCAAAAACCTGCCGCCGCGCCCACCCTTCAGGCCATCGGGCATGGAACAGGCAACGAGTGACAAAACGGTTGCCGGCAGCCGAAAGCCTGCGCGGCGTCGCGGGCCGAAAGGCGACAAGGGCAGCGTCACGCGCGAAGAGGTGCTGCCTGCCAACGCACCACCCGGATCGCGCTTCAAGGGCTACAAGGATTGCGTGGTGCGGGATCTGGTCGTGCGGGCCGAAGTGGTGCGCTATCGCCGCGAATGCTGGGTGACTCCGGATGGACGCACGATCGTCGCGCCGCTGCCTGCGGGGATAAAGGGCGGCTACGGCGCCAGGCTGCGTCGCTTCTGCCTGATGCTTCATAGCCATGGGCAGGTGACGACGCAGCGATTGACGACCTTGCTGAACGATGTCGGCGTCGAGATTTCCAAACGCCAGGTCATCCGGTTTTTGACAGAGCGGCTGGATGGCTTTCATGCCGAGGATGCTGCCGTGCTGCATGCGGGCCTGGTCTCGGCTCCCTTTGTCACAGTTGACGACACTGGCGCCCGTCATGCCAACCGCAATTTCCATACGACACAGATCGGAGGCGAGTATTTCACCGCCTTCCGCACGGCGCCGTCGAAGTCGCGGCTGAACTTTCTGGCCCTGCTGCGCGGCAACTATCAGGACTATGTTCTCAACGATGCCGCCTTCACCTTTCTGGAAGATCGTCAGGTCGACCCCGCCCTTCTGGCGCATTTGAATACATGTGAACCGCGGCGGTTTGCCAATCAGGTTCCGTTTCTCGCGTACCTGGCCGAACATGGCGTCGATATCTTTGACAGTGACGCTCTTCGCCCGTTTGCCGAGGCCGGCATCTGGGGCTCCATCCGCCATCATGGCCTGGTCGGCAATGCGGTGATTGTCTCCGACGATGCCGGACAATTCCGTGTCGGCACCCATGCGCTGTGTTGGGTTCACGCCGAACGTTTGCTGCACAAGCTGATGCCGGCAACACCCGGCCAAGTGAAGCATGTCGAGACGCTGCGCGAGCTGATCTGGCTTTTTTACAAACTTCTGAAAGACTACCAGCGAAGACCTAGTAGGCGAGCGGCCCAAGGCCTTCAGGTCCGGTTCGATCGGATATTCTCCATCCGCACCGGCTATGGCGACCTCGACAAACTCTTGTCTCGGTTGAAGCGCCGCAAGGCCGAGCTGCTGCGGGTTCTGGAGCGGCCTGAGACGCCGCTGCATACGAACGCCTCGGAAAGAGATCTGCGCGGCTTTGTCATCAAGCGAAAGATTTCCGGCGGCACGGTCAGTCGCAACGGCCGGCAGGCGCGTGACAGCATGCTCGGTCTGATGAAGACCTGCCAGAAGCTTGGCCTGTCGTTCTGGCACTACCTTGGCGACCGGTTGGGCATCGGCGACGACGATCATCGTGTTCCGCCACTCCCTTCCATGGTTGCGGCACGCGCCTGAAGGCTTGTCCCTGCTCATTGTGCTGGCATTGCCACCGGATTTGCCCCGCTTACGAATGCGGCTCTTCCGCCGTTGCGGACCATTTATGGTAAATAGCAGGTAAACAAGAGGGAATTCCCCAGGCGGAAGCGAATTCCCTAATAAGTTCCGTTAGGAAGGTGCCGACTGAAGCTGGGAATTAGGTTAAATGGGGCCAGCCGCAACTCTGCGACACCGCAATCCTGCCAACGCTGCCGAGCATACCCACCGAGACCTGATTCGCCTAGCATGCGCCGTTGTGATCTTGCAGTTGATGTGATCATGACGCTGCCGCGTATCGCCTCACGCTCAACTGCCGGCATGTAGGGATGACACTGATCGCCGACCGCCGGCGTCACCCTCGGAGGCTGCACGCGGGCCGCATCAGAGAGATGAAGCCCACCTCCCCTCCTCCTTCGCTTCGGAAAAGATGGTGATAACGCTGACGGGTTGTTCTCGGCGGGTTCAAATTGCGCTTATCTCTGCAGCGTTACACAAGCCATGCGCAGACGAAAGATGGATTATGAACTTCAAGGGAATAAGCGCTCCGCTCAATGCCGGTCGTCTCGAACAAATGCTCGGCCTTGCCCCGTCACGCCGCGATCCTGAAACCCAGGACGTAAACGACAAGTCTTCCGGCAACGGACCGGTGCGCGGGCCGGAAGCCGAAAACCTGTACCATGCGTCCGCCTATAAATAAGAGAGATAGGCTGCCGATCCGGTTTGCGCTCCCCGGCGAAATCGGTCTTCGGTGAGTCGGCGCCGAGGCTGAGTCGCATCGAGTATGTCGCGATATTTTAAAGCCTGGCTTCCGGCGGATGTGAGACGGCCGCTGTTGTCAGCTGACAACAGCGCTAAGATTCCGGAATTGCACATGATTTTTTTGTCGAATCCGGTTTGTTATCCATTCGCTAACCAAGAAATCGCTTGACGCCACTGCCAGACTCACGATCATTTGCGCAAAATTACCCGATTTATCAGGATTTGCGTGAATGCCGACCAAGGCCGCGATTGTTGAGAAAGCTAAGAGAGCGAGTCAGGTCTCGATCGACGAGACGATTGCCCAGGACTCGACAATGCTCAGCAGCCAGCTCCAGGTGTTGTTCGAGCGATTGTTTTCGCCCGACGCTCGCAAATCGCTGCGGCGCTTTAGCAGCACCGAGGCCGCCAAACTGCTCGGCGTCACCGACAGCTATGTCCGCCACCTCGCCGCCCAGGTGGAAACCATCAATCCCGAAAAGACGGCGTCCGGACGGCGGGTGTTCTCGCTTGAGGAAATCCATGCGATGCGCCAGCATCTCGGGCGCACCAAACCCTCTTATCTGCCGATGCGCCGGCCGGGCGACCATCTCCAGGTGATCGCCGTCACCAATTTCAAAGGCGGCTCCGGCAAGACGACGACATCCATCCATCTGGCGCAGTTCCTGGCGCTTCGCGGCTATCGCGTGCTTGCCGTCGATCTCGACCCGCAGGCATCGATGTCGGCGATGCTCGGCTACCAGCCGGAATTCGACGTCGGTGAAAACGAGACGCTCTATGGTGCCATCAAATATGACGAGACGCGCCGCGACGTCGCCGACATCGTCCGCCAGACCTATTTCCCTGGCCTTGATCTCATCCCCGGCAATCTCGAACTGCACGAGTTCGAGCACGATACCCCAAAGGCGCTGGCCGACACCAACCGCGACGACAAGGACATGTTCTTCATGCGGGTCGGCAATGCGCTGCATTCGCTGGAAGAGAGTTACGACGTCGTCATCATCGATTGCCCGCCTACCCTCGGCTTCCTGACGCTGTCTGCTCTCTGCGCCGCCACCGCCGTGCTCATTACCGTTCATCCGCAGATGCTCGACGTTGCCTCGATGAACCAGTTCCTGACGATGACCTCCGACCTTCTGTCCGTGGTCAAGGAGGCTGGCGGCAATCTAGCTTACGACTGGATGCGCTATCTCGTCACCCGTTATGAGGCCAATGATGGTCCCCAGGCGCAGATCGTCGCCTTTCTGCGCAGCCTGTTCGGAGAGCGCGTGCTGACCTCGATGATGGTCAAGTCGACGGCGGTTTCGGATGCGGGCCTGTCCAAGCAGACGATCTACGAGGCGGGGCGCGAGACGATGCATCGCCAGACCTATGATCGCGGCGTCGAATCCGTCGACAACGTCAATGCCGAAGTCGAGCAACTCATTCGCAGTGCATGGAGCAGGACATGAGCCCAAAAGGTCGCGATATCCTGAAAAGCATGGTCGGCGCCGTGGAGCCGGCACGGCCGGATGCGCAGAGCGCGCCGCCGCCGCATCGGCCCTCGGGCGCGGTTAAGGCGATGAATCTGTCGCTCGGGCGACTGGGTGAGGAAGCGGCGGCCGCCAAGGCGCTGCGCGAATCGCTCGCCTCCGGTGACAAGGTGCTGGAGATCGATCCGGCTGCCGTCGAAATGTCCTTTATCCGCGACCGTATCCCCGTCGACCAGGATCCCGAGTTCGAGCGGCTGAAGCAGTCGATCCAGGAAAGCGGGCAGCAGGTTCCGATCCTGGTGCGGCCGGATCCTGAAAAGGCCGGGCATTACCAGGCCGCCTACGGCCACAGGCGGCTGCGCGCGGCAGCGGAGATTGGAGTTCCGATCAAGGCTGTGGTGCGCAAGCTTACGGATGAAGAACTGATCCTCGCACAGGGTCAGGAAAACGGTCCGCGGGTCGATTTGAGCTTCATCGAACGGGCACTGTTTGCCCGACGCATGGATGAACATGGCTTCAACCGCGACATGATTGCCCAGGCCCTGGCGACGGATAAGCCGGAAACGTCAAGACTGCTGCAGGTGGCGCAGACGATCGATCCCGAGATCATTCTTGCCATCGGACCGGCGCCCAAAGTCGGGCGGCCGCGCTGGTTGGCCTTTGCCGAGAAATTCAGGGAGGCCGGCGGGCAGAAGAAGGCGCGGGCCGCAATCGCCGCCGCAGCTTTCCAAGCGTTGGAGAGCAATGGCCGCTTCGATGCCATCTGGAAGGCGCTTGACGAAAAGAGCGCGCCCCAGCGGGACGAGCAGACGCTTCGGACCCAAGGCGGCGCACAGCTTGCTTCGGTGACCCGCTCCGGGAAGACCTTTCGCATCACCGTCAAATCGGCGGCGTTTTCAGAATTCCTGGCTCAGCGGTTGGTTGGCCTCGCCGCCGAGTTCGAAGAGGAAAATGTGGGAAAATGAGGCAGTTAGACCGATTGTCAGCTGACAATTCGGATAGGAGATAACGCGCAAAAGAAAAAAGCCCCCGAACGTCACCGTCACGGAAGCTTTCCTCGTAGTCTTGAACACCTCCGAGAATCGCACTTCCGAGAATCGCTGTCAAGAGTTTTTGGCGCCGTTTTGGTGAGCGGATTTTTTTGCCTCGTTGAGGTGGAAGAGATGGAAACCGGAAGTATAACGACGCCCTTCGGGCGGCGGTCGATGACGCTTGGCATGCTCGCAAGCCAGGTTATGGCAGGTGAGATCAAGCCTGATCAGTCGGTCGACAAATGGAAACTGTTTCGTGCGCTGTGCGAAGCAAAGCCGCTGCTTGGCATCAGCGATCGGGCGCTTGCCGTGCTCAACGCGCTCTTGAGCTTTTATCCGAAGAACGAGCTGGCGCAGGAAAACGGCTTGATCGTCTTCCCGTCGAATATCCAGCTTTCGCTGAGGACGCATGGCATGGCCGAACAGACTGTCCGGCGCCACCTTGCGGCACTCGTTGATGCAGGGCTTCTGCTGCGCAAGGACAGCCCCAACGGCAAGCGGTATGTCCGCAGGGACAGGGCAGGGGAAGTCAATGAGGCCTTCGGCTTCTCGCTGGCGCCGCTGCTTGCCCGCGCCGAGGAGATCGAACAGCTGGCGGCCGAAGTGATGGCCGAGCGCCTGCATGTCCAGCGGCTGCGCGAACGCATCACGCTTTGCCGCCGCGATATCGCCAAGCTGATCGAGGCCGCCGTCGAAGAAGACGTTCAAGGGGATTGGCAGGGCCTGTACCTGGAATTTCGGGATCTGGTCGAGGGAGTGCCCCGGTCGCCGACGACCGCACAGCTCGAACTTTTGCTGGACGAGTTGACCGCGCTTCGGACAGAGATCCTTAAGCAGCTGGAAATGCGAATGAAATCCACAAAACAGCGCGGCAATGCCGATTATATCGAGCGTCACATACAGAATTCAAACCCCGAATCCATCTCTGAACTTGAACCAAGCTTCGACACGAAGCAGGGCGCGACGCCGGAGCAAGACAATGGGCGAGGGGCCGTGACGCTGGAAGAGGGGAGGGGTGAAATGGCCCATCCGACTAGGCAGGAGGAGAGGCAAGGTCGACGGTCCGGGGCGCGCGATCATGCCGGCGGGCTGAAATCCTTCCCGCTCGGCCTGGTTCTGCAGGCCTGCCCTGAAATTCTCGCCTACGGGGCGAATGGCGAAATTCGCAACTGGCGCGACCTGATGGCCGCGGCCGTGACCGTTCGATCGATGCTCGGCGTCAGTCCGTCAGCCTACGAGGAGGCTGCAAATGCAATGGGGCCCGAAAATGCCGCGACGGTGATGGCATGCATCCTGGAACGCGGCGGCCATATCAATTCGGCCGGTGGTTATCTCCGCGACCTGACGAGGCGAAGCGAAAAGGGAGAGTTCGCGATCGGCCCGATGCTCATGGCGCTCCTGCGGGTAAACGCGCCGGCCGGCCAAAAAGCTGGATAAGGGGCAGGGCTGGGAGACGCTGAAGGTCGATATGTCGAATGATCAGCGGATCAGCCTTCGCTCCAGGAAGGCCTGCATGTCGCGGCGTCCATCGACGACGCAATAAACGACGACCTTGGTGCCAATGATGCGATAGATCATGCGCCAGGGCTTGTGGTGCAACTCCCGATATTCGGTCATGCCGATACTCGTGAGCTCTTTCGGGATATGTCCCCGGGCGGGGAATTCAGCTGTTTCGGCGCGGTCGCGACGAGCGATGAAACGATAGAGATCCTCGATGTCGTGTTCCGCATTCTCGGCGAAAGAACAGGGTACGGCATCAGAATTGGCTGTCGGCCAGACGTTTGCGGATGCGTGCGAAGCATTGAGCAGCAGGGCGCAGCTTGCCCTCCTCGACTTGCCGGTTGGTCAGCGCCAGCACTTTCAAAAGCGCCAGGGTCTCCTGATGCGCCTTGAGATAGCTGATGGCTTCACCTGTTCTGACAGCGTCATGCGGTTGCTCCCTTTCAACCAGAATATAGATCAGCAAATGGTCGATTGAAGAAGCTTTTCGAACACCGCCGGGTGCAACTCGAGCCTCCAATTTCCCTTTCATGCGCGGTCGCTTTTTTTCACGCAACTCTCACGAAAGAGAATGCCATTTCTTATAATGAAGTTTGTCTACTGATTTTATAGACTAAGATTTGCAACCAGCGATCGGATCGTGATCTCATGACCTATCTCCTCAGCCTTCTCGACAAAAGCCCTATTGAACAGGGTTTGACCGCCGCGGATGCGTTGCGGGCGACGGTCAAGATTGCCGCCCGCGCCGAGGAACTCGGTTATCACCGCTTCTGGGTGGCCGAGCATCACAACATGTCCAATCTGGCGAGCTCCGCGCCGGAGGCGCTAATCGCCTATCTTCTTGCCAAAACCTCGAAGATCCGGATCGGCTCCGGCGGCGTCATGCTGCAGCATTACAGCGCCTACAAGGTTGCCGAGACCTTCAACCTTTTGGCATCGCTTGCGCCCGGCCGCGTCGATCTGGGTGTCGGCAAGGCGCCGGGCGGGTTTCCGTTGTCGACGCGGGCCCTGCAGCTTGCCGTCGATCCGTCCAGGAAGCCGGATTTTGCAAGCCAGCTTTCCGATCTCAACACCTATCTCGCCGCCGACCCGAATTATGACGGTGCGCAGGCGACCCCTTTCCCGCCGACGGCGCCCGATCGTTTTCTGCTCGGCGCCAGCGTCGAAAGCGCCGAATTGGCGGCCGAGAAGGGCTGGGAGCTGGTCTTTGCCGGTCACCTGAACGGCGATCCCGACAATCTGCGCAGGACCTTTGCGGCCTATGAGCGGGCATCCGGCGGCAAACGACCGATCCTGGCGCTCGCCGCCTTTGCCGCCGAAAGCGAGGATTATGCCCGCGAACGCGTCGGCAGACTGCGCATCGTCAAGGTGTTCCTGCCGAATGGCCAGACCGTCAATGTCGGCAGCGAGGAGCAGGCAGCCGAATTTGCCCGCCAGGCCGGCGTCACCGATTACCGTATCGAGGAGAAGGTGCCGAGCGTGCTGCACGGCACGGCAAAGCAGATCCGCAAGGAATTGGACGAGCTTCACCGTCTCTACGGCGTCAAGGAGTTCGTGCTCGACACACCGGCGCTTTCGGTCGCCGAGCGCCTGGCCTCCATCGAGCTGCTCGC
Organism: Rhizobium acidisoli; assembly: GCF_002531755.2. Classification (NCBI taxonomy): domain Bacteria; kingdom Pseudomonadati; phylum Pseudomonadota; class Alphaproteobacteria; order Hyphomicrobiales; family Rhizobiaceae; genus Rhizobium; species Rhizobium acidisoli. Next base: position 513,824 of record NZ_CP035002.1, read on the forward strand.
TGAGGAGCGGCTTTCTCTCGTCGCCTGACGGTTTTCAAGGAGATCGATCCCATGGCTCAGAAACACGTCACGTTCGGCATCATGCTGCAGGGTCCCGGCGGTCACATGAATGCCTGGAAACATCCAAGCGGACCGGTCGATGCCAGCGTCAATTTCGACTTCTTCGTCAACACGGCGCGCAAGGCCGAGGCGGCCGGCATCGCTTTTGCCTTCGTCGCCGACGGGCTCTATATCAACGAGCAGTCGATCCCGCATTTCCTCAACCGGTTCGAGCCGATCGCCATTCTCTCGGCGCTTGCCGGCTCGACCTCGAAAATCGGCCTCGTCGGCACAGTCTCGACCTCCTACAGCGATCCCTTCACCATCGCCCGCCAGTTCGCCTCGATCGATCTCATCAGCGGCGGCAGGGCAGGGTGGAATGCCGTGACCTCGCCGCTCGAGGGCTCGGGGCGCAATTACAGCCGCGAACATCCCGAGCACGAACTGCGCTACGAGATCGCCGAGGACTATATCGAGGCGATCAAAGGCCTCTGGGACTCCTGGGACGATGACGCCTTCGTGCGCAATCGCGAAACCGGCGTCTATGCCGACAAGACCAAGATGCACCGCCTCAACCACAAGGGCCGCTTTTTCCGCATAGAAGGGCCGCTCAACATCGGCCGTTCGAAGCAGGGGCAACCAGTGGTCTTCCAGGCCGGCGCTTCGGACTCCGGCATCAGGCTTGCCGGCAAACATGCCGATGCCGTCTTTACCAACGGCGGACCGTTGGAGGAGGCGCAGGCCTTCTATCGGCAGCTGAAGGACAGCGTGATTGCGCATGGGCGCCCGGCGGCGGAGGTCGGCATCTATCCCGGCATCGGCCCGATCGTCGGCAAGACGGCCGAGGAAGCGGAAGCCAAATATCAGGCGATCCGCAATCTCGTCACCATCGAGGAGGCGCTCGCCTATCTCGGCCGTTTCTTCGACCATCACGATTTCAGCAGCTACCCCCTGGACGGGGCTTTTCCGGATCTCGGCGAGATCGGCAAGAACAGCTTCCGCGCGACCACCGACCGCATCAAGAGGACGGCGCGCGAAAAGGGCCTGACGCTGCGCGAAATCGCGCTCGATGTCGCCACGCCACGCACCGCCTTTATCGGCACGGCGGAGCATATCGCCGACGAGATCATTCGCTGGGTGGACAACGGCGCCGCCGACGGCTTCATCCTCGGTTTCCCCGTCATCGCCGAGGGCTTCGACGATTTTGCCGAACACGTCCTGCCGGTCCTGACCGAGCGGGGGTATTTCGATCCCGTCCTGAAGGGCGAGACGCTGCGCGACCACCTCGGCCTGCCCTTCCGCGAAAGCCGGTATGCGGCCAGTGCCGATCAGCTCGAGCCCGGAAAGGCTGTCGGCGCCTGAGGCGCCGGCGAACCGCCATGGATGTCATCGCTCAAAACCCCCGCAGCAACGATCCGGTCGAAAAGGGCATCGCCGCCTATCTCGACGAGATCATCGCGCTTCGCCACGACCTGCATCAATATCCGGAGCTTGCCTTTCAGGAGCTGAGGACCAGCAAGCTCGTGGCATCCCGCCTGTCCTCCTGGGGCTACGAGGTGGTGACGGGCATCGCCGGCACCGGCATCGTCGCCACCTTGAGACGCGGTGACGGTAAGAAGCGGATCGGCATTCGCGCCGACTTGGATGCCCTGCCGATCGAGGAGGCGACCGGACTTGCCTATGCCAGCAGCAATCCCGGCGTCATGCATGCCTGCGGTCATGACGGCCATACCGCCATCCTGCTGGCGGCTGCCCGCTATCTCGCAGAGAGCGGTCATTTCAGCGGCACGTTGAGGCTGATCTTTCAGCCCGCCGAGGAAATCGGCGCCGGTGCCCGCAAGATGATCTCGGAAGGCCTGTTCGAACGGTTTCCCGTCGATGCGGTCTTCGGTCTGCACAACTGGCCGGGTGTGCCGACGGGGCAATTCGGTTTCGTCGCCGGCCCGGCCATGGCCTCGGTCGATCAGGCGGTCGTCAAAATCGTCGGCAAGGGCGGGCATGGCGCCGAGCCGCACCGCGCCGTCGATCCGGTGCTCGCTTCCGCCTCCTTCATCACCGCCCTGCAAAGCGTCGTCTCGCGCAATGTCGATCCGCAGGACATGGCGGTCGTCACGGTCGGCTCGATCCATGCCGGCTCCGCCTCGAACGTCATCCCCGAGAGCGTCGAGATGAAGCTCACCATGCGGGCCTTCAGCGAGACGGTTCGCCATCTGCTGCAGGAACGTATTCCAGCCCTCGCGCGCGCCCAGGCCGAAAGCTTCGGTGCAGCGGCGGAGGTGAATTACCGCCTCGGTTTTCCGGCCTTGGTCAATCACGCCAAAGAGACGGCATTTGCCCGTGACGTCGCCTATGACGCACTTGGCCTTGCGGCGATCGAAAAGGATTTCCGGCCGAGAACCGCGAGCGAGGATTTTGCCTTCATGCTGCAGGCCAATTCCGGTAGCTACCTCTTCGTCGGCAATGGCGACAGCGCGCCACTCCACAGCGCCCACTACAATTTCAACGACGCGATCATTGCACCCGCCGCCCGCTATTGGGTGCGGCTCGCCGAAACCTTCCTCATTGATGACAACGGGTGACGAACGATATGAGCGATACGTTTCTCTATACGAGCCCTCTCGATCCCCGCGCCAAGCCGCTGATCGATGAGTTGATCCACGAATATGACAGCCGCTACGGCACCTATTTCAATGCCGAAGGGGCTGCGGCCGAACTCAATCGCTATCCCCCCGAAGCCTTTGCCCCGCCTTACGGCAATTTTCTGTTGCTGATCCGCAATGGAGAAACCATCGGCGGCGGCGCCTTCAAACATTACGACGAGCGCACCGCCGAGTTCAAACGCATCTGGACGCGTTCCGACCTGCGCCGCCAGGGGCTTGCCCGCAAGGTGCTGGTGGAGCTGGAGATCCAGGCGGCCCGCCAGGGTTATACCCGCATTTACCTCACGACCGGTTTCCGCCAGCCGGAGGCCGTCGGCCTCTATCTGAATGACGGTTACACCGCTCTCTTCGACACCTTAGCCGATCCCGAGATCTACAAGAGCCTGCCCTTCGAGAAGGATATCAGCCATTTGGCCGAGCCTGCTCTTGACGACGTGGCGGCGGAACCGCGCCTGCGCGTGGCCGGCGCAAATCATTGAAAACGGCAAAGACCGACAATCATAAAAGGGAAGCACAATGGCACTGACGACGGATTTCGGCGGTATCGACACCGGCAGCAGGACGGCCGAATCGAAGCAGGATCATTCCCGTTACCGCATCGTGCCGGCGCGCCATCCCGGCCGTCTGGCCGGCACGATCTTTGCCGTCGTCGTCATCATCGCCGTGCTCTATTCGACCTTCACCAATCCGCGCTGGGGTTGGGGCGTCTTTGCCGAATGGTTCTTCGCCGAGCCGGTGCTCGTCGGCCTCGGCAGGACGCTGCTGCTGACCGTGCTTGCCGCCATATCCGGTTCCATTCTCGGAACGGCGCTGGCGCTTGCCCGCGTCTCCAGGTCGCCGCTGCTGTCAGGTCTTTCCTGGGGCTATATCTGGCTGTTGCGCTCGATCCCGGTCATCGTGCTGCTGTTGATATTGAACAATCTCGGCTATCTCTACGAAACGATCAAGATCGGCATTCCCTTCACTGATACGGTGTTCATCGACTATCCCACAGTGCAGCTGCTGACGCCTTTTGCCGCCGCTTTCCTCGGCCTGACGCTCAACCAATCGGCCTTCTTCGCCGAGATCGTCCGCGGCGGCATTCTTTCGGTGGATCATGGGCAGCTGGAAGCCGCCGCCGCACTCGGCCTGGCGCGCCGCCGCCAGGCTTTCCGCATCGTGCTGCCGCAGGCGATGCGCTCGATTCTGCCGACCGGCTTCAACGAACTGATCGGATTGGCGAAGAGCACCTCGATGGTCTACGTGCTGGCGCTGCCGGAACTCTTCTACACGGTGCAGGTGATCTATCGCCGCAATCTCGAAGTCATTCCGCTGCTGATGGTCGCGACCGTCTGGTATCTGATCATCATGACGGTGTTGTCGATTGCTCAGCATTATATCGAGCGCTACTTCTCCAAAGGTGCGGTGCGCAATCCGACACCGCTGCCCTTCCAGGCGTTTTTCGCGCGCTTCCGCCGGCCGCTCCCGGTGCGGGAGACGGCGACCGAGACTGTGCGCAAGGTCGGCTTCCGGGATGCGGCAGCTTTGCGGGCGGCAGGCGGTGCGGTGCGCATCCAGGGCATTTCGAAGAGCTTCGGCTCCCTGAAGGTGCTCGATAAGGTCGAGCTCAGCCTGCCGGCCGGCAGTGTGACCGCCATCCTTGGTCCGTCCGGCTCCGGCAAGTCGACGCTTCTCCGCGCCATCAACCATCTGGAGCGCGTCGACGAGGGCTTCATCTCGGTCGACGGCGATTTTGTCGGCTACAGCAGGAAGGGCGACACGCTCTATGAGCTCAAGGAAAAAGAGATCCTGCAGCGCCGCGCGGATATCGGCATGGTCTTCCAGAGCTTCAATCTCTTCCCACATCTGACCGTGCTCGAAAACCTCATTGAAGCGCCGATCCAGGTGCGCGGCGTCAGCCGCGAGGATGCCGTCCAGCTGGCGCAGGAGCTGCTGGCCCGCATCGGCCTCAGCGACAAGATCAACGCCTATCCACGCCAGCTTTCCGGCGGGCAGCAGCAGCGTGTGGCGATCGCCCGGGCCTTAGCGCTCCGTCCCAAGGTGCTGCTCTTCGATGAGCCGACTTCCGCACTCGATCCGGAGCTGGTCGGCGAAGTGCTCGACGTCATCAAGGAACTGGCCCGCACCGGCACGACGCTCGTCATCGTCACCCATGAAATCGGCTTTGCCCGCGAAGTCGCCGATACCGTCGTCTTCATGGAAAGCGGCCGGATCCTCGAGGCCGGCCCGCCTGCCCGGATTTTCACCCAAGCGGAACATCCCCGCACGCGGGAATTCCTCGCCAAGGTTCTCTAGCGCCAGACAGCGCTGGTGAAATGCCGGGCCGCGACGGGCTGCTCCGGTCGAATAACGATAAGCACAATCTTAAGATGAAATGGAGAAGGGGCATGGCATTTACAGATAGAGTAAGGCTTCTCATAGCCGGAGCCGTCACCATTGGCGCGATCGGTTTCGGTTCCGCTCAGGCGCAGCAGAAATTCGATCTCAGCCCCGAGCAGCCGAACCGGCTACGGGTGGAAAAGAACGAGAAGCGCATTGACGAGGTCAAAGGCTTCAAGTTCGTCGAAAACGGCGTCTTCACCGTCGGCATCAGCTCGAGCGGCAACCTGCCGCTGCATGATTATGCCTCCGATTCCAAGACCGTCATCGGTTACGACGTCGATCTGGCGCAAGCCATTGCCGACAGCCTCGGCCTGAAGCTCAATCTGGTCTCCGTTGCCTGGGCCGACTGGCCGCTCGGGCTGACATCGGGTAAGTTCGATGCGGTGATCTCGAACGTTACTGTCACGGAAGAGCGCAAGCAGAAATTCGATTTCTCGACCTACCGCAAGGATGAGCTCGGCTTCTACGTCAAGGCCGACAGCCCGATCACGGCGCTCAAGCAGCCGAGGGATATTGCCGGCCTGAAGGTCATCACCGATGCCGGCACCAACCAGGAGAAGATCCTGCTGGAATGGGACCGGCAGAACGTCGCGGCCGGCCTCAAGCCGATCGAGGTGCAATATTATGACGACGACGCGGTCAAGGATCTCGCCGTCCAGTCCGGCAGAGCCGACGCCGTCTTCAGCGTCAACGCGACGCAGGCCTATGCGGCGGGCATCAATGGCAAGACCAAGCTCGTCGGCACCGTCAGCGGCGGTTGGCCGATCACCGCCGAGATTGCGGTCACCACCCGCAAAGACAGCGGTCTGGCCGCTCCCCTGACCGATGTCGTCAACGACCTGATCGCCAGCGGCGCCTATCGGAAAATTCTCGATGCATGGAATCTCGGTCCTGAGGCGATCGACAAGGCGCAGACCAACCCGCCCGGCCTGCCGAAGAGCGGCTCCTGACCTTATGCGGCCGGCAGCATTCCTGCCGGCCATGCCCGCCTGCTAAAGCGCATCGCGTCAAATCTGATTCATGCGACGCGCTTTAACCCTTTGTTTTGATGCATGTCGTTGTCCAGGAACCGCTGCACACTTCCGGGCGACATGCACTAATTTGGAGATTGAAGACGATGATTGCCTTTGCGGCATTGCGGACCCTGCTGATCGCCGCTATGGCGTCCGGCCTTTCCTTCGGCGCAACTCGTGCGGCCGACGATTTCGACCTGAGCCCGCAGCAGCCGGGCAGGCTGCATGCCGCCAGAAACGAGGCGGCAATCGCTGCGATCCCTGGGGAATTCAAGTTCGTCACGCCGGGCAAGTTCACCATCGCTGTCAGTCCGGGCGGTCCGCCGCTTGCGACCTATGCCACCGACGCAAAGACCGTGGTCGGGGCGGATCCGGATTATGCCTACGCCATCGCCGACAGCCTCGGCCTGACGCTGGAGATTGTGCCTGTGGCCTGGATCGACTGGCCGCTCGGCCTCGCTTCCGGCAAGTATGATGCCGTCATCTCCAATGTCGGGGTCACCGAACAGCGCAAGGAGAAGTTCGATTTCTCCACTTACCGTCAGGGCCTGCACGGTTTCTTCGTGAAATCCGATAGCCCCATCGCCTCAATCAAGCAGCCGAAGGATGCGGCGGGTCTGAGGATCATCGTCGGGGCCGGAACCAACCAGGAGCGCATCCTGGTGAAGTGGAGCGACCAGGATGTCGCCGCCGGCCTGAAGCCGATCGAGCTGCAATATTACGATGACGAGGCGGCAAGCCTCCTCGCGCTGCGTTCCGGTCGCGCCGATGTCATCGTCCAGCCGCATGCACAGCTCGTCTTCATCGCTGCGCGCGACAAGAACATCAAGCGTGTCGGTACGCTCAGCGCCGGCTGGCCCGATCGTTCCGACGTTGCGATCACCACCCGCAAGGGAAGCGGCCTCGCCGAGGCGCTGACCGTCGCCACCAACGGCCTGATCAAGGACGGCAGCTACGCGAAGATCCTCGATCACTGGCATTTGTCCGAGGAAGCCTTGCCGGCATCCGAGACCAATCCGCCCGGCCTGCCGAAATACTGATCATCGCATGGCAGGAATGGAAGGGACGACATGAGCGGCCGCAACATATCGATCAGCCATATCGGCTTTCTCACCCCCGGCAATTATCCCGACGACGATCCGTTGTCGGGATTGGAACAGACGCTCCAGCAGCTGCAATATGGCGAGGCGCTGGGCTTCGATAGCGCCTGGGTCCGCCAGCGCCATCTTGAGCCGGGGATCTCTTCGGCGAGCGCCTTCCTGGCGGCGGCCACACAGCGCACCAGCCGGATCGAACTCGGAACGGCGGTCATTCCGATCGGCTACGAGAGCCCCTATCGGCTGGCCGAAGACCTCGCCACGGTCGATGTTCTCGCGCGCGGCCGGCTGAATATCGGCGTCAGCGCCGGCCGGCCGCTGCATGCCGAATTGATTGCCCCGCGGGTCTTCGACGGCGATTGGACCGGCTACGATTTCTCGCATGATCGCGTGCTGCGCTTTGCCGACAATTTGCGCGGCACCTATCTGGGCGACGAGCAGACTTTCATCAGGACGCCCTTCGGCCCGCAGCGGCCGCGCCTGCAGCCCTACGCCAAGGGTCTGATCGACCGGATCTGGTACGGCGGCGGCTCGCAGCGCTCGGCCGGATGGGCCGGCCGCAATGGCTTCAATCTGTTGACGGGCAATGTGATAACGGGGGAGGGGACGGACGATTTCTTCGTGGCCCAATCCAGGCTGATCGAAACCCATCGTGCCGCCGGTACCGGGCGCCGTGTTGCGCTCGGCCGCGTCATCGTGCCTTTCGACAGCGCCGACAAGGCAACGCGCCGCCGTTACCGCGATTATGCGGAGGGCCGCCATGGGCGCACACTTTCGCCGCAAGGCGAGCGGCGCACCTTGTTCGCGCGCGATGTTGTCGGCACGGCGGACGAGATCTTGGCGCAGCTTTTTGCCGATCCGATCCTGCCGGAGGTCGGCGAGTTGAGGCTGGAGCTTCCCTACGAGTTCGAGCACGAGGAATACCGCCAGATCCTCCACGACTTCGTGACATCAATCGCACCCGAACTCGGATGGAAAGCCCAGCCCCAAATTCGGGCCGCTTCCTGAAAAAGCAGTCGTCGAGTCGACGCCAGAAGCATCATCCCACGAGGAACATTCATCAGTGACCAAAACGGTAGAATACTTTTTTTCGATTGGATCGCCCTGGTCTTACATCGGCTTCGACGCCTTCATTGAACTGGCGGCCAAGAACGACGTCGTCGTCACGCCCTATCTGACGACGGTGGTCGAGGAAAATGGCGGTATCTTCTCGCGCAACCGTCCGGAGATCCGGCGCGCCTATTGGACGCGCGACCTCAAGCGTTGGGCGCGCGTGCGCGGGAAGGAATTGCGGCTCGAACATCGCCCTGAGCTGAGCGATCCGACGCCGGCCTCCCTTTTCGTGATCGCCGCCTATCTCGACGGGCAGGATTGGACCGGCGTCAGCAGGGCCTTGCAGCATGCCTTCTGGAGCGAGGCGAGGGATATCGGCAAACCCGATGTGCGCGAGGCGATCGTCACATCGGCAGGTTTCGACGGCGCGGCACTGCTCAGGCGGCAAGCCGACGACGACGTCCAGAACAAGTGGTCGGCAGACCGGGTGCACGCGCGCGACAGCGGCGTTTTCGGTTTTCCCACCTATGTCCATGACGGCGAGACCTACTGGGGACAGGACAATCTGCCCTTCCTCGAGCGACATCTTCGCGGCGACAGGCCTTGAGCTCGGGTGAGGCAGGCCGTGCTTTGTCGATCATCGGAAAGCGCCGTTTGAGACGGATTTTTTCAGATTAGTCTATAAAATAGGTAGTATTTATTCCCTGCTGCCGGTGCCGTTCGGTAAATTGGTGTGGTTGAAGGGGAAACCGCACGCATGCTCGACAGAACGTCACAGGGCGCCGCCACTCCGTCGCGTTCGACGGAATGGCCGACCGTCATTCTCGCAATCGTCATCCATGGCGGATTTCTGGCGCTGACCTGGTGGTGGCAATCATTGCCGCTCATCGTGGCCGTGCTTGCAGGAGGTTGGCTGATTGCCTGGCATGGATCCCTTCAGCACGAGGTCATTCACGGCCATCCGACAGGAAGCCAAGCGATAAATGACGCGATCGGCTCGTTACCGCTGTCGCTCTGGTTGCCTTATCCAATCTACAAGGAAGGTCATCTGGAGCATCATCGCGACGAATATCTTACCGACCCGATCGAGGATCCGGAATCCTCCTATGTCACTAAGGCCGCCTGGGAACAGCTTGGTGCTGCCGGCAGGCTGCTGGCGCGGTGGAATACGACTCTTCTCGGCCGGTTGACCATCGGTCCTGCCGTGATGCTCCTAAGCTTCCTTGGACAGGAATGGCGGCTGGTGCGGGCGAACGAACCAGGAAGACGGCTTATATGGGCGACGCACGGAATCGGCGTGGCCGTCGTCCTGCTCTGGGTGGTGATCGTCTGCGATCTGCCGCTATGGCTTTATCTCGGTTTCGTCTATGCCGGCGCGGCGATGACGCGGCTGAGATCCTATGCCGAGCACAGATATGCCGAAAACCACGAGGAGCGCACCGCGATCGTCGAAAACAGCCATCTCTTCGGCTTGCTGTTCCTATACAACAATCTGCATGTTCTCCACCATCGTCGCCCGGGCATCTCCTGGTATCGCCTTCCGACGGTCTATCGCCACGAGCGTGAAATGCTCGTGCGTTCGAATGGCGGGCTTGTCTATGATGGTTATTGGGATATCGCACGCCGGTTTTTCCTGAAGCCGCACGACGATCCCACCCATCCCCGGCATTCATAGCGGGCCGCGGCCTACGGGCGTCGCGGCGCTTCGGCTGCTATGGCGGAGGAAGTTCCGTTATCTTGGCAAGATTGCATACTCTTATCGAAACCGTTCCATTCTATTGGAGGAAAAGATATGAGAAGATTTTTTTACATTGTTTAGCGCAATTGGTTCTTTTATCTCCCGCTTCATCGAAACACGAAACGCCGCTGTATTAATCGGAGAGAGACGATGAACCCCGCCATGAACATGATGCCGATGATGAACAACATGATGCCCTCCATGATGAACCCAATGATGGGTGGAATGATGCCAATGATGGGCGGCATGCCCATGATGAACGGCGCGATGATGCCGATGATGGCATCGATGCCCATGATGATGATGATGGGCTCGATGAAGTGCACCATGACCGCCGAAGGCATGGCCTGCGAGATGAAGCCGATGGAAGGCATGGACAAGGACATGTTCATGGAATCCTGCAAGCGCATGATGTCCATGATGTCCGGCGGCATGCCGGTGATGATGAACTGCGGCGGCATGATGATGTGCTGCATGATGGCTGCCTGAGCCATCCACTGTTCCAAGCAACGACCGAAAGCCTCCGGAGACGGGGGCTTTTTTGCGTCAGACGCGAACGTCTTCGAGATAGGTTGTCACCAGGTAGAGGATCGCTTCCGTGCCCGTCATGTTGCGATAGACATGAGGAACGTCCGCGTCGAAGACGATGGCGTCGCCTTCACCGAGGATATGCAGCGGCTGCTTGCCGGCGATGATTTCGACAGTGCCTTGGGCGACGACCAGATTTTCGACCGTCCCATGCTGATGGGCATCGGCATTTTCGGTGTGGTGCGGCGCAATCCTGAGCTCGTAGAATTCCACCTTTCTCTCGCCTTCGAAGGGGAAAAGAGCCCGTGTCTGGAAGCGCCCCTCGGACGAGGCGAGGATTTTCGATTTTGCCCTGGGTACGGCAATGATCGGGGTTTCGCCGCGCTCGGCGATCAGCGCGGCGCAGGGAATACCGAGAGCAAGCGCGATCTTCGAAAGGATGCTCAATGTCGGGCTGCTTTTGCCCGTTTCGATCTGGCCGAGCATTGCACGGCTGACACCCGCGATCTTTGCCAGCCTGTCCAGGGAGTAACCGCGGCGGGTGCGAATGCGCCGCAAATTCTGGCCTGTCTGAACCGTGATCTCGTCGGCGGTATCTCTTGCTTCGCCGTCGGCAAGAAGCACTTGATCAGACGCCATGTCCGGCAATGCCCATTGCCATGACCGGGACGAAACCCCAATAGGGCACCCACATCAGAACCGGCTGCATCGCAAACGAGACCGGCGCGGCAACCTTCGCAGCGTCAGGCGCATGTTTGCAGCGCGCTTGCCGGTAAGCCTGAAAGTCGATGACATCCGCCGTCTGCATTGGCATGAAAAGCTCCCGCTAAAATCTATAAGAAAGCTATATTTCTCGCAGAGGAAAGGGCAGGGCGCGTCATCCAATCGTCACGCCGAACCGGAAATCTTATACCAATAATGCTCAGGCTTGCGGCAAAGCCATTTGCGGGGGGGGCATTTTTATGCACGCAAAGACGTTCTCTGGAGTGGCCGAGGCAGACCATCGCTGCGGGTTTTGCAGAGTATGGCAGGGTCGTAAATACGGAGGACGGCCGTCTGATTGCAGGATCTCCGTGCAGCTTATGCGTGCGAAAGTGGGGGTGAACGTTTTTTTCAACTGAGCGCGGAAGGAGAGATGCGCATTCCTTTAATCCAGTAATTTTATAGACAATATTTGAAGCAACAGAGAGGAAAACCCATGTCAGGTTTCAAACTCGTCGGCATTGCCGGCAGCTTCAATCGTCCATCGAAGACACTGGCGCTCGTCCGGCATGTGGCCGACCGCGCCAGCCTCCGATACGGCTTTACCAGCAAGACCTATGATCTGCATGATCTCGGCCCGTCGCTGGGCAACGCCTTGTGGCGCAAGGATCTCGATGATCAGGCCAGGCGTGTCGTCGACGAGATCGTCAAGGCCGATGCCTTGATCATCGGCTCGCCGACTTACAAGGGCTCTTATCCCGGTTTGTTCAAACATCTGATCGATCTGATCGACCCGCAGGAACTTCGGGGCAAGCCGATCATCATCACGGCGACGGGCGGCGGGGACCGGCACGCGTTGATGGTCGAGCATCAGCTTCGGCCGCTGTTCGGTTTTTTCATGGCCCATACGCTGCCGACGGCGGTTTATGCGTCCGACCGCGATTTTGCGGATTATGCGGTTTCATCGGAGGCGCTCTCGAACCGCATCAGCGAAGTGATCGGCGAGTTGGCAGCCTTCTTTCCTGAAGCAAGCCCGGCAATAGCGGCGGCCGAATAGGGATCGTCGCGATGGCCCGATCTCAGGAGACAGCGATGGACGATGCGGAGCGGCCGGGATCAGGCGATCAATTGTGGAGCGTCTTTGAATTCGCCCGACGATATCGCCTCGCCAAGCGGGAAGAGAACCGCCTGTTGATGCTCTACGGACCGAGTGCATCGCTTCGCGATCTTCTTGCCAATGCGCAACGTCATTCGCTGATTTCCTAACCGCCGAAGATATCGGTCCCCGACAGGAGGTTTGCATGAAGCTTGACTTCTTTTCCCGGCTGAAACGCGCGATCGGCCAATTCTTCCAGCGCAAGGCGCGGGTGCCTGTAAACGGATCGTTTGCTCGTGACGAAGAGCAAGACCGGTCGGCCCGTGAATATGAACTCCATTATTGGGGTGCGATGCCCGGACTTTGGTATTGAGGAGGGCGGTGTGATGGCAATCGTCATCGAGACCGGCCTTCGTCGGCACGGCATGAGAAGACAGGCAGGCAGCGTCATGTCGCAATTCCGGCATGCGGCCGGAATCTGCACGATCGTCAGTTCCTTCACGTTCCTCTTTGCCCTGGTAATCGGGCTGATCCAATGAGCGAAGTCCTTATTCTTCCCGGTCTTTTCGGCTCTGGAGAAGGGCATTGGCAACAGCACTGGCTGCAGGATCAGCCGGGCAGCCTTTGCGTCGCCCAGGACGACTGGGCTCATCCGGACCTCGACAGCTGGCTGCCGCGTCTTGAAGGCGTGCTCGAAGAGGCCGGCGAGGCCTATCTGGTCGCCCATAGTCTCGGATGCCTGCTCGCCGCCCGGCTGGCCGGGCGAAGTGCTGCCCGGCGCGTGAAAGGGGCATTGCTCGTTGCTCCCTGCGATCTGCCGACGACGGAAGCGCTGCATCCCGGGCATATCTCGTTCGGCGGCATGCCGACAGCGCCTTTGCCATTTCCGAGCATCGTTATCGGCAGCATGAACGACGCCTACATGACGGTCGACCGGCTGACGCACTTCGGCCGGCTGTGGAATGCCGAGACCAGGAATATCGGCCTTGCCGGGCACATCAATATTGCCAGCGGTTTTGGCCGTTGGCGTACCGGTTACCGGCTGCTGGATGCCTTGAAGACGCGCGTCGGTGATCGAAGACGTATCGTCTCCGTGCGGCCGGCTTTTGCGATGTGAATGGAAGCGGAATGTCCGACATTGTCGACGATCTCCTGCGCCTGAGCGAAGATCCCCATGCCGACCCGAGGAGCCGGCGCCGGCAAACCATGGAGCGATTGGTAGAGACGCTGCTTGCCATGGCCGATGCCGAAATTGCGCCGGAAGAGGCGCAACATCGCCATTCGATCATCCATTTGACGATGATCATCCGGGACATGACGGGCAGGATCGCCGAGGCCGACGACCCAACATTTGCGGCGATCGTCAGGGAAGCCGCGATGCTGATCCGCAGTCTGCAGCGGCGCCGGGCCGATGCGGCCGGATGTACGGTGCATTGAAACGTGACCGATATCGCGGAGCATAAACAGGTGACGATCCGGCGAAGCGGGGTTCGGATGCTCGGCCCGACAAGAATGGCTCTCACCGACGAATTGGTGTCGCTCAGCCTTCGCCCGGAGATCGACCCCGGCCCCGAGCCGCACCGGGTACCGCTTACCGAGGCGGAGCTGGAGCTATTCGCCAAGCAGCTTCTCGATGAAGCCGAGGGGGCGCCGCTTTGGGTCTTCGCCTATGGATCATTGATATGGAAGCCGGACTTCGATGCCGTCGAATGGCAGCGCGGCGCAGCAAGAGGATGGCATCGGTCCTTCTGCCTGAAGATGACCCGTTGGCGGGGAACGCGGATCCAGCCCGGCCTTATGATGGCTCTCGACCGAGGCGGACGATGCAACGGCATTCTCTTCAGGCTTGCCGATGAGGATCGTCTTGGCCAGATTCGACGGTTGATCCGCCGTGAGGTCGGCACGATCGAAGATGCGGCGACGGTTCGCTGGATTCCTGTTGAGACCGCACATGGGTTGGTGCGCGCGCTGGTCTTCTGGGCCGGACCGAAGGGAGAACGCGTGTCTCGCAAACTGCCGTTGGAGACGGTGGCGCGGGTACTTGCCAGGGCCTGCGGACATATGGGCTCCTGCGCCGAATATCTCTATCTGACGGTGAAGCATCTGGAAGAACGCGGCATCCGGGATCGCAATCTGTGGCGGCTTCAGGAGCTCGTCGCAGACGAGCTCCTGGCCATGCATGATCTGAACGGCGTGACGGAAAACCGTTAAGCCGCCCCCTCTCAGAGCTTGCCTTTCCAGGGCACGAGGAAGGCTTCCAGGAAACGGATCGCAGCCGAGAAGGTGAAGGCGCAGATCGCAATAATGCCGATGCCGACGAAGACGACGTCGGTTGCCAGGAACTGCGATGCCGACATGATCATGAAACCGATCCCGCGCGTCGAGGCGATCAGTTCGGCCGCGACCAGCGTGCCCCAGCCGACGCCGAGCGCAATCCGGATGCCGGTGAGGATCTCGGGCAGGGCGGACGGCAGCACGATATCGATGAAAAGCTGCAGCCGGCTTGCGCCGAGCGAACGGGCGGCATTGACGCGCTCGATCGGCAGCGAACGAACGCCTGCCTGGGCCGAGAGGCAGATCGGCGCGAACATCGCCAGCACCAGCAGCGTGATCTTCGACGTTTCACCGATGCCGAGCCAGATGATCATCAGCGGCAGATAGGAGAGGGGCGGAAGCGGCCAGTAGAACTCGATCGGCGCGTCGAGCACTCCCTTCGCCCAGCGGTTCAGGCCCATGAGCAGCCCGAGCGGAATGCCGGCGGAGATGGCGATGAGGGCCGCGACGATGATGCGGAACAGGCTTGCAAAGACATGTTCGGATAGCGACGCTCCGGCATAACCGTCGCGATAGATGAGGCCGATCTGGGTCAGCACTTCATCCGGACGCGGCAGAAACAGGTGCGGGACGACGCCGAGTGCGGATACAATCCACCAAAGCAGCAGGATCGCCAGGGCCGTGGCGGCGCTGATCGCCACCGTCGGTCTCTCGCCGGCGCCGAAGCTTGCCATTTTCACCAGCTTGACCTGACGGTCCTCTCTCTGCGCCGCAATCGGCGGGGCCTGGACGATATCGCTCATGCCGCACTCCTCAAATCTTCGCTACTGTGGAGAATGGCGCGGATTTCCTCGCGCAGCTCGGCAAATTGCGGCGACGCCTTGATTGCCCGGGCATCGCCGGTTTCGGCGAAGCGTTTGATGAAATCGAGATCGAAGCGGGCAACGACGCGCCCGGGCCGGGGCGACATGACCAGGACCTGCGTGCCCAGGAACAAGGCCTCTTCGATCGAATGGGTGATGAAGAAAACCTTCTTTGCCGTCTTGCTCCAGATGGAAACCAGCAGTTCCTGCATCTGCTCGCGGGTCAGGCTGTCGAGCGCGCCGAAAGGCTCGTCCATCAGCAGGATGTTGGGATTGGTCGCGAGCGCTCGGGCGATGCCGACCCGCTGGCGCATGCCGCCCGACAGTTCATAGGGATAGGCATTGGCGAATTCGTCGAGGCCGACGAGCCGGAGCAGTTCGAGGGCGCGCGTTTGGCGCTCCCTCCGGCCGACGCCGGAAAATTTCAAACCGAGCGCGACATTGTCGGCCACCGACTTCCAGGGCAGCAGCGAGTCTTTCTGAAAGACGACGCCGCGATCGGCGCCCGGCCGTTCGACCGCGCGGCCGTCGAGCGTGATCCGGCCCTCGGAAAGCGGAAGAAAACCGGCGATCGCGTTCAAAAGGGTTGATTTGCCGCATCCCGAGGCGCCGAGCGCGACGACGAAGCCCCGCTCGGGGATATCGAAGGAAACGCGATCGAGCGCGTGGACGGTCCGCCCGTCGCGGGCTGCGAAGAAAACGCTGGCATGGTCGACTTTAAGCATGGTGCCGCTCGCAAGTTCGACGCCGGCGCGACAGGCGCGCCGGCGTCAGGGAGGATCAGTTGCTGACGCCGGCGAGCGCGTCTGCGGTGACGAAGGCGCCGTAATTTTCCAGCACCTCGGAGACCTTGCCCTGTTCCTTCAGGAACGATGCCGTGTCCTTGAGGATCTTGCCGGCGCCTGCCTTTTCGCCGCCGCCGAGCCAGGCGTCTGATGCCTGGACCTCGGGGGTGAGCAGCGTCAGGTTCTTCAAGGCCGAGGCCTGCTGCTCGGGCGTTCCGCCGAGAAGCTTGGAGAGCGACTTGGCATTGTCGCTGTCGGGACCCCAGGCAGCTTTATCGGATGCGAAGGAGGCGTAGTATTTGTTGATGACCGAGGCGAAGCCCTTCAGGAATTCCGGGTTGTCGGCGGCAAATTTCGAGGTCGCAACCCAGGCCGAGAATGTCGGCGCGCCCTTGTCCGCGACGTCCTTGGAGGTCACCAGAACTTTTCCGTTCTTCTTGAGTTCGGTCAGAGCCGGATCCCAGACGAAACCGCCATCGATATCGCCGCGGTTATAACTCGCGACGATCTCGGGCTGCGGGATTGCGAAGACCTGGACGTCTTTCTCGGTCAGCCCCAGCGATTTGATCAACGCCAGAAGCTGATAGTGGTCGGTAGAAACGGGCGCTGCGGCAAGCTTCTTACCCTTCAGATCGTTCAGGCTTTCGATGCCGGAGCCGTTGCGGACGACGAGGGCCTCGTCGATGCCGGAGATGGAGGCGAGGTAGAAGGCCTTGACCTCGAGCCCGCGCGAGACTGCAGCCGCAAACGGGCTGGAGCCGACATAGCCGACCTGGACGTCGCCGGAGGCGATCGCCGCAAAGATCTCGGCGCCGGAATTGAACCTGCGGAAATCGATGTCATATCCGGTGTCCTTGGCGAATTCGCCGTTGGCGATCGCCACCGAAGACGGCAAGGCGTCGGTTTGATAGCCGACGACGACCTTTTTATCCGCCGCCTCGGCGACCATCGCCGCTGCAAGAGTGCCGACGCCCAAGGCAATCGCGGCAACCATGAAATTCATCCTGAGCCCCTTTGTTTGCAGGGCCAGCCGGCCCCGTGATCTCACCTTCAAAAGGGTAACGGCTGAGAAGGGGCTGGCGGGAGGAATAACAAACTATATTTATAGACTATAGAGATAATTGTTTTCGTGATTCTGCCGCTCGTGCGGTCCGCCGGACCGGCGAGCGACGTCAGGGCTTGAATGACGAGATGTCGCGACAGAGTTTGAAGCTTCAGGGAGAATGCATTGATATACGATGTGATCGTCGTCGGTTCCGGTTTTTCAGCGATCGCTGTGGCCTGCAATCTCATCGAGCAGCTTCCCGCTTCGGCGAAGGTTGCCGTCGTAGGCGACGATCCCGGTTTCGGGCGCGGGACGGCATACCGGACGGAACTCTATCTCCATCGCCTCAACGTTCCCGCCGGCCGCATGAGCCTGCTGCCCCACCATCCCGACGACTTCGTCGACTGGCTGAAAAGCAATGGGCGTCCGCTGCAGGCGGGAGATTTCGCCTCGCGCAGCGATTACGGACTTTATGTCAGGGATACGCTAGCGCGGCTGCTTCGCAAGCGGGAGGGCCGTTGCCGGGTCGACTTCATCAAGGCCAAGGCGGCGGGCTGCGTGGAACGCTATACGAGCACGCTCGCCTTCCATCTCGGCAATGGCGACGAGATTGCCGGGAAAAACGTGGTGCTTTGTCTTGGCGTCGGAAACGCCAACCTTCCGGTCGATCCGACCGGCGTCCCGCCGTTTTTGCAATCCCGCATCGTCGAGAACCCGTGGCGGCTCTCCTGGCTGAGGCGCGTCGCACCCTCCGATGCTGTCTGCATCCTTGGCTCCGGCCTGACAATGATCGATCAGGTTTTGGCACTTCGCGCCCACGGCCATAGAGGCAGGATCGACGTGCTGTCGCGGCGCGGCTTGGCACCGCTCGGACATGCAACGACGCCGCCGGCGCCGCTGCCGATCGACGTTCACGCGCTTCCCGCTACGATCAGCGGCCTGTTAAAGATCTTGCGGGGCAAAAGCAGGGAGGTCGCCGACTGGCGAAGCGTGATGGACGGCCTGAGGCCGGTAACGCAGGCTCTCTGGCAACGGCTTTCGAGCGAGGAGCGGGCGCGTTTCCTGCGGCATGCGCTTCCCTGGTGGAACATCCACCGTCACCGGGTCGCGCCCGACGTGTTCGCCGGGTTCGAGAAGCTGGTCTCGGACGGAACCGTTCGCTTCCACGCAGGCTTCCTGAAATCTGTCGGAACGGACGAAGGCAGGCTCGTCGCCGGATACAGGGTCAGAGCGAAGCGCGAGATCGCCGAAATCCGTGCAGACTGGCTGGTCAACTGCACGGGCATGGAGCGCGCCGGCATCAGCCATTCGCCGCTTTTGAAGGAAATGAGCCGGTTTCAGCTGATCGTGCCCGATCCTCTTGGCCTCGGCATCCAGGTGGATGCGGCTTCCGAGGTGACGGGCTCATCCCGGGTTTCGCCGGCCCGGCTGTTTGCCGTCGGCGCCTTGACGGCGGGGCAATTCTGGGAGATCACCGCCGTCCCCGACATCCGGGTGCAGGCGAAGGCCGTGGTCGAAGAAATCGTCAAAGCGAGGCCCAACTCCGACGTATAGGCCGACAATCTTGGGATCGGCACGGTGCTGTTGAATTGCTGGCCGCCGACAGCTACAGTATTTGGTAGGCCATAATACGATTCCTGAATTCGGCTGCCGCGGCGAAGCTTGAGCCAGCGAAGTCAATCCAACACTGAGGTACAGCATGAGCGGTGCTCTGAAGGACGCAGCAATCAGGGTCGAGCGTCCTGCGAAGACATTGCGGGAATTGGCCCTCGACAAAGTCCGCGAGGCCATCGTCAACGGATATTTTCGTCCCGGAGACCGCCTCGTTGAGCGCGACCTCTGCGCCCAGCTCGGCGTCAGCCGGACGGTGGTGCGCGAAGTTCTGAGACATCTGGAATCGGAAGGGCTCGTCGCCAATCTGCCGAACAAGGGACCGATCGTCGCCCTGCTGGATATCGAGGAAGCCAAACAGATCTATGAGATCCGCGGTGCGCTCGAAGGCATGGCGGCGCGGCTATGCGCGGAGCGCGGCAGCCCCGAGATCGTCGCCGCGCTCGAGGAATCCCTGACCGCCATCCGCAACAGCTATCGCGACCACGATATGGCGGCTGTGCTTGCCAATACCTCTGCCTTCTATCAAACGCTGTTCACCATGGTCGACAGACATGTCGCCTGGGGCGTCGTCAATCTCCTCACCGTGCGTATCAATCACCTGCGCTCGATGACGATCAAGACGGAACGGCGCGGCATCGAAGGACCGCTGCAGATGTCGAAGATCATCGATGCCATCCGCCGCGGTGACGGCGAGGGCGCCCAGCGGGCAGCGATGGATCATGTCGCGGCCGCCAGCGCAATTGCCGAAGCGGTGCTGTCCGCCCAGAAGCCCGCCGAGTAGGGCGTAGCGCCGCGGTTTTCAAGGCGGTCGCCATCTCACTGCTACTCTAGCTGTTGCATTCCTTCGCCCGCACCTGTCTTCCCCAGAAGACAGGCCGGCACGGCGTTGTCGCATCGATATGTGTCGAGGCCTCTTGCGCCTTCCAGTCACGTTGCGCGCAATGAGGAGAATTCAAACTCCAAGCTTGACACCCAACTTTTCTCGATGTGATGGTATGCCATAATCAATAATATCTAAGGCGGTCATATGGGCCGGGATAATATTGGCGTTCTACGTATCGCGTCACTACGGGCCGCCGTCGCGCCGTCAGGCTCTAGATCTGAACGAGCAAGCGTTTCCGGGCGGCGGAGCGCACACGCCAAGCCAATCTTCGGACTTTATTTCGTCTTTGCCAAAACCAAGTTGACACTCATATATTATGGTATACCATAATACGAAATAGAGAGACGAGGTGTTCCATGGCTATTCAAATTCGCAAGACGGGACTGCAGATCGAAACGACGCTGATCGAAGGCGGTAAGGCCGCGGCGGTGCCGCTGAAACTGTTTTCCGCTTTCGCAGTCGTGAAGAACCCCTGGGCGGGACGCGGCTTCGTCGAGGACCTCAAGCCCGAGATCCACGCCGGCGCGCCGGTTCTCGGTGAGTTGCTGACCAAGATGATCATCGATGCCGTCGGTTCCGGCGATGCCGTCGAAGCCTATGGCAAGGCCGCCGTCGTCGGTCTGGACGGTGAGATCGAACACGCCTCCGCGCTCATCCACACGCTTCGCTTCGGCAATTTTTATCGCCATGCTGTCGGCGCCAAGTCCTATCTCGCCTTCTGCAATACGCGCGGTCCTGCCAATGCGCCGATCATGATCCCGCTGATGGACAAGAACGACGAGGGCCGCCGTTCGCACTATCTCACGATCCAGACCTCGATCCCCGACGCGCCTGCCGCCGAGGAGATCGTCGTGGCTCTCGGCGCTTCGGTGGGTGGGCGTCCGCATCATCGCATTGGCGACCGCTATCAGGATCTGAAGGATCTTGGGCAGGACGTCGCCAATCCTGCGGGCGTTTGAAAGGGGCTCTGAGATGCTGACAGCCGGATCGATCTCAGGCGCCGCTGCAGCAAAGAGCGCCGCCGGTGACTTGCCCCGCAAGAAGACGGCAGGCGGAGCGGCCTATCACGAGGCCGGCAGCGGTGAACCGCTGGTTCTCATTCATGGCGTCGGCATGCGGCTCGAGGCCTGGGCTCCGCAGATCGCATTTCTGTCGGCCGGCCATCGCGTCATCGCCGTCGACATGCCGGGGCATGGCGAGAGCGCAAAACTGCCGGCGGGCAGCCGGCTCGAGGAGTTTGTCGCCTGGTTCGGCCGCTTTCTCGACGAGATGGAGATCGAGGCTGCGAATGTTGCCGGCCACTCCATGGGAGCGCTGGTATCGGGAGGGGCGGCGGCGACGTTCGGAGACCGTATCAGCCGTGTCGCCTACCTTAACGGCGTCTTCAGGCGCGACCAGCAGGCAAAGGCTGCCGTGCTCGCACGAGCTGCGGCCATTCCGGTGACGGGCGTGGACAAGGAGGGTCCCCTGGCGCGCTGGTTCGGCAATGATCCCGACAGCGTCGTCGCGCGGGAATTGACGCGGAAATGGCTCAACCTCGTCGATCCGGAAGGCTATGCTGTCGCTTACGCCGCCTTCGCCGGCGGAGACGAGACCTATGCCGATCGCTGGAAAGACGTGGCTGGTCCGGCCCTGTTCCTGACGGGGTCCGATGATCCGAATTCGACGCCCTTGATGGCGACGCAGATGGCGGCGCTCGCGCCGAAGGGCTTTGCCCGTATCGTGGATGGTCATCGTCATATGGTGAACCTGACCGCGCCGGATATCGTAAATTCGCTGCTCGCTGAGTGGCTGTCGTTCGGGGAGGATGGACGATGACGATGCAGACTGTCGACCCAAGAGCATTGCGTGATGCATTCGGCGCTTTTCCCACAGGCGTGACCGTCGTCACCGCCTGCGACGGCGATGGAAATCCGATCGGCTTCACCGCGAACTCCTTCACATCGGTCTCGCTCAACCCACCCTTGCTCCTCGTCTGCCTTGCCAAGACGTCGCGCAATTTCGCCACCATGACCGGAACGCAGCATTTTGCGATCAACGTGCTGTCGGAAACGCAGAAGGACGTGTCGAACACCTTTGCGCGGCCGGTCGAAGACAGATTTGCGGCGGTCGAATGGGCCAAGGGATCGGCTGGCTGCCCGATCTTCTCGAACGTGGCGGCCTGGTTCGAATGCGCCATGGAAGAGGTCGTCGAGGCCGGCGACCATGTCATCCTGATGGGCCGCATCGAATCCTTCGACAATAGCGGCCGCAACGGTCTCGGCTATGCGCGCGGCGGTTACTTCACGCCGACGCTCGCAAGCAAGGCGGTTTCCGCGGCAAGCGAAGGCAATATCGAACTCGCGGCCGTCGTCGAACGCCGCGGTGAGGTTCTGCTGCTCGGCGAGGATGTGCTCTCCTTGCCAAGCGTCGACGCTCATGACGGTAACCCGACCGAGGCGCTGCAACAATATCTGGAGACGCTCAGCGGGCTGAAGGTCAGCATCGGCTTTCTCTATTCGGTCTACGAGGGCAAGAGCGACGGGAAACAGCACATCGTCTATCACGCCGTTGCCGGAGAAGGTGAGCCCGCCGGCGGCAGGTTCGTAAAGCCTGACGCCCTGGCTGCCGCAAAGTTCAAAACCAGCTCGACCGCCGATATCGTCAACCGTTTCGCCATGGAAAGCTCGATCGGCAATTTCGGCGTCTATTTCGGCGACGAGACCGGCGGCACCATTCATCCCATTCCAGCCAAGGGCGCAAAAGCATGAAGTTCTCCCTCTTCGTCCATATGGAACGGCTCGACGCTAACCAGAGCCACAAAAGCCTCTATGAGGAATTCATCGCGCTCTGCGAGATCGCCGACAAGGGCGGCATGCATGCGATCTGGACGGGCGAGCACCACGGCATGGATTTCACCATTGCCCCCAACCCGTTCGTGACCATTGCCGATCTCGCGCGTCGCACATCGCGGGCAAGGCTCGGGACGGGGACGGTGATCGCTCCCTTCTGGCATCCGATCAAGCTCGCCGGCGAAGCGGCCATGACCGACATCATCTGCGACGGAAGGCTCGACATCGGCATTGCGCGCGGGGCCTATTCCTTCGAATACGAGCGCCTGCTGCCCGGCCTCGACGCCTGGGGTGCTGGCCAGCGCATGCGCGAGCTCATCCCGGCGGTCAAGGGCATCTGGAACGGCGACTACGCCCATAACGGCGAGTTCTTCAAATTCCCCGCGACCACCTCGGCGCCGAAGCCGCTGCAGCAGCCGAACCCGCCGATCTGGGTCGCCGCGCGTGATCCGAACTCGCATGAATTTGCCGTCGCCAACGGCTGCAATGTTCAGGTGACGCCGCTGTGGCAGGGCGATGACGAGGTCCAGTCGCTGATGGACCGTTTCAACGATGCCTGTGCCAAGAACCCTGGTATCGAGCGGCCGAAGATCATGCTGCTGCGCCACACCTATGTCGGCTCGTCGGAAGACGACGTCGCCCAGGCCGCCCATGAACTCAGCGTTTACTACAACTACTTCTTCGCCTGGTTCAAGAATGAGAAGCCGGTTACCCAGGGCCTGATCGAACGGATTCCGGACGAGCAGATCCGAGCCAACGCCATGCTGTCGGACCAGGTCATGCGCACCAACAACGTTGTTGGCGACGCCCGGACCGTCATCGACCGGCTCAAGGCCTATGAAGCCCTCGGCTATGACGAATATTCCTTCTGGATCGACACCGGCATGAGTTTCGAGCGCAAGAAGGCGTCGCTCGAGCGCTTCATCGCCGAGGTCATGCCGGCATTTCAGGAGTAAAGCTATGCGGCGTTTCCAGCACTATATCGACGGTGAATTCTCGGATGGCGAGGCTTCCTATCCGAGCATCGATCCCGCCTCCGGCGCGGTCTGGGCTGAGATGCCCGAAGCCCGCGAAGCGGATGTCGATCGGGCAGTGAACGCTGCCGAACGGGCGCTTTATGAAGGCCCCTGGGCGAAGATGACGGCCACCCAACGCGGCAAGCTGCTTTACAAACTGGCTGACCTAGTTGCCGCCAACGCCCAGGTCCTCGCTGAATTGGAGACGCGCGACACCGGCAAGATCATCCGCGAAACCTCAGCGCAGATCGCCTATGTCGCCGAATATTACCGTTATTATGCTGGTATCGCTGACAAGATCGAAGGCTCTTACCTGCCGATCGACAAGCCTGACATGGATGTCTGGCTCCGCCGCGAGCCGATCGGCGTCGTTGCGATGGTCGTTCCGTGGAACAGCCAGCTCTTCCTGTCCGCGGTCAAGATCGGCCCGGCGCTCGCCGCCGGCTGCACCATGGTGGTCAAGGCCTCGGAAGACGGGCCGGCGCCACTGCTTGAATTTGCCCGCCTGGCGCATGAAGCCGGTTTTCCCGCCGGCGTCGTCAACATCATCACCGGTTTCGGCCCTTCCTGCGGTGCGGCGCTTGGCCGTCATCCGAAAGTCGCGCATGTCGCCTTTACCGGCGGTCCCGAAACCGCTCGGCACGTCGTTCGCAACTCAGCCGAAAACCTTGCCTCCACCTCGCTTGAGCTTGGCGGCAAGTCGCCGTTCATCGTCTTTGCCGATGCCGATCTCGAAAGTGCCGCCAACGCCCAGGTCGCGGGCATTTTCGCTGCGACCGGGCAAAGCTGCGTTGCCGGCTCGCGCCTGATCGTCGAAAGCAGCGTCAAGGACAGGTTCGTCGCTATGCTGTGCGAGAAGGCGCAGGCGATCCGGATCGGCGCGCCGCTCGACATGGCGACCGAAGTCGGCCCGCTTGCCACCAAGCGCCAGCAGGACAATATCGGCGCCCTCGTTGAGAGATCGATCGAAAGCGGCGCCCGGCTCGTCACCGGCGGGCGCAAGATCGATGGCGAAGGCTATTATTTCCCGCCGACCATCCTCGATTGCGACGATGTCGCTTCGCCTTCGCTGATCGAGGAGTTCTTCGGGCCGGTCCTCTCGGTCGTCTCCTTCGAGACCGAGGCCGAGGCGCTGAGGCTTGCCAACGACACCCGCTATGGCCTCGCCTCCGGCATCTTCACCCAGAACCTCACCCGGGCGCACCGGCTGATGAAGGGCATCCGTGCCGGCATCGTCTGGGTCAATACCTACCGTGCCGTATCGCCGATCGCCCCCTTCGGCGGCTTCGGCCTGTCGGGCCACGGCAGGGAAGGCGGCATGGCCGCGGCGCTCGATTATACCCGCACCAAGACGATCTGGCTGAGGACCTCGGACGATCCGATCCCCGATCCCTTCGTGATGAGGTGACGCCGATGTTTTACGAAATCCGCACCTACCGGCTGAAGAACGGAACGATCCCGCAATATCTCAAGGTCGTCGAGGAAGAGGGCATCGAGATCCAGAAGAGCCATCTCGGCACGCTGGTCGGCTACTTCTTCTCGGAGATCGGCACGATCAACGAGATCGTCCACATCTGGGCCTTTACCAGCCTTGATGACAGGGAGGCGAGACGCCAGCGGCTTCTCGCCGATCCCCGGTGGCAGGCCTTCCTGCCCAAGATTCGCGACCTGATCGAGGTGGCGGAAAACAAGATTATGAAGCCAGCAAGCTTTTCTCCCCGGAGCGAGGCGCACTGACGGCATAAGACATAACCCGTAGGACAAACCACAACAGGGATAAGGGAACATGAAAACGACATTTGCTTTCGCGGCGGTTGCCGCATTCGTCGCGGTCTCCGCGCCTGCTAAAGCCGACAACATGGTTTTCTCGAGCTGGGGCGGAACGACCCAGGATGCGCAGAAGGCGGCATGGGCAAGCCCCTTCACCGAAAAGACCGGTATCACCGTCGTGCAGGACGGCCCGACCGACTACGGCAAGCTGAAGGCCATGGTCGAGGCCGGCGAAGTCACCTGGGACGTCGTCGACGTCGAAGGCGATTATGCCGCCCAGGCCGGCAAGAACGGCCAGCTCGAGAAGCTCGACTTCTCCGTCATCGACAAATCCAAGCTCGATCCGCGCTTCGTCACCGACTATTCGGTCGGCAGCTTCTATTATTCCTTCGTTATCGGCTGCAATGCCGATGCCGTCAAAGCGTGCCCGAAAACATGGGCTGACCTGTTCGACACGGCAAAGTTCCCCGGCAAGCGCACATTCTACAAGTGGTCGGCTCCGGGCGTGATCGAAGCGGCGCTGCTCGCCGACGGCGTGGCTGCCGACAAGCTCTATCCGCTTGACCTCGACCGCGCCTTCAAGAAGCTCGATACGATCAAATCGGACATCATCTGGTGGTCGGGCGGCGCCCAGTCGCAGCAGCTCCTGGCATCCGCCGAAGCGCCCTTCGGCAGCGTCTGGAACGGCCGCATGACGGCGCTTGCTGCGACCGGCATCAAGGTTGAAACCTCCTGGGAACAGAACATCACCGCTGCCGATGCGCTCGTCGTGCCGAAGGGCTCGCCGAATGTCGAATCTGCGATGAAGTTCATTGCACTGGCGACCTCGGCCGAACCGCAGGCCGCCCTGGCAAAGGCCACCGGATATGCGCCGATCAATGTCGACTCGGCCAAGCTGATGGACCCGGAAACGGCCAAGACCCTGCCGGACCAGCAGACCGCAAGCCAGGTCAATGCCGATATGAGCTATTGGGCTGATAATCGCGATGCCATCGGCGAGAAGTGGTACGCTTGGCAGGCGAAATAAGCCGAAGCTTGAGATCAACGGGCACGGCGAAGGTCGCCGTGCCCCCGCAGTGCCAGTGCGAAATCGGTTGCACCCCAGCGCCTGCGGAAATTGACGGGTGGGAAGGACTGTCATGTCGACGTTTAGCGATGCCTCCGGCGTAGTTACGCCCTTGCCGAAGATACGCAGGCCAACAGGTTTCAGCGGGGTCGTTCCGGCTTTCGCCTTCGTCGGTATCTTTTTCGTCGCGCCGGTGGCGATACTGCTGTTGCGAAGCGTGCTGGAACCCGTGCCGGGTCTGGGAAATTATGCGCAGCTGATCGGGTCTTCGACCTATCTCAAGATTTTCGCCAACACCTTCATCGTCTCGGGTCTCGTCACGGTGATTTCGCTGGTGATCGGTTTTCCCGTCGCCTGGGCGCTGGCGATCATGCCCGGACGGCTGACTTCGGTAATCTTTGCGATCCTGCTGCTGTCGATGTGGACCAACCTTTTGGCTCGCACCTATGCCTGGATGGTGCTCCTGCAGCGGACCGGGCTGATCAACAAGATGCTGATGGGAATGGGCCTGATCGACCAGCCGCTGGCGCTTGTCAACAATCTGACCGGCGTGACGATCGGCATGACCTATATCATGCTGCCATTCATCATCCTGCCGCTCTACGGCGTGATCAAGAAGATCGACCCGTCGACCCTGCAGGCGGCCGCCCTTTGCGGCGCCAACCGTTGGCAATGCCTGACGCGGGTCCTGTTGCCCTTGGCGATGCCCGGCATGGCGGCCGGCGCCCTGATGGTCTTCGTCATGTCACTTGGTTATTTCGTCACGCCATCACTTCTCGGCGGCACCGCCAACATGATGCTCGCAGAGCTGATCGCGCAGTTCGTGCAATCGCTGGTCAACTGGGGAATGGGTGGTGCTGCGGCGCTGGTCCTCCTGGTGGTGACCCTGTCGCTTTATGCCGTGCAGCTGCGTTTCTTCGGCAACCAGAACCCGGGAGGGCGTTGATATGTTGCTCAATTTCGACCGTCTCGGCTGGTGGAAATACCTCCTTCTCGGCATAACGCTTCTGACCGCAGCCTTCCTGCTGCTGCCGATCGTCTTCATCGCGGCGCTGTCCTTCGGCTCCTCGCAATGGCTGATCTTTCCGCCGCCGGGCTGGACGTTTCAATGGTACCGCGAACTCTTCGCCGACCCGCGCTGGCTGGAATCGGCTTTGACGAGCTTCAAGATCGCGGTCATCGTGACGGTTCTGTCGGTGCTGCTCGGGCTCGTGACATCCTTCGGGCTGGTGCGTGGTTCATTCATGTTCCGCGATGCGCTGAAAGCGCTGTTCCTGACGCCGATGATCCTTCCGGTCGTGGTTCTGGCGGTTGCGCTCTACGCCTTCTTTCTCAGGATCGGCCTTGGCGGCACGCTGACAGGCTTTGTCATTTCGCACCTGGTTCTCGCGCTGCCCTTCTCGATCCTGTCGATATCGAGCGCGCTTGAAGGTTTCGACAAGTCGATCGAGGATGCGGCGGTGCTCTGCGGCGCCTCGCCCCTTGAGGCAAAGATCAGGGTCACCCTTCCGGCGATCAGCCATGGGCTGTTTTCGGCGGCCGTCTTCTCGTTCCTGACATCCTGGGACGAGGTGGTGGTGGCGATCTTCATGTCCAGCCCGACCCTGCAGACGCTGCCCGTAAAAGTATGGGCAACGCTGCGGCAAGACCTGACGCCGGTTGTCGCCGCCGCGTCGACCCTTCTCATCCTTTTGACGATCATCTTGATGGCCCTGGTTGCCGTCGTGCGTAAGGTACTGAAACAATGAACGAACCATTCCTTCAGATCCGCGGCATACGCAAGGAATACGGCGCAGTCGTCGCCGTGCACGATGTCACCCTCGACGTTCGGCGCGGGGAGTTCCTCACCTTCCTCGGGCCATCCGGTTCCGGCAAGAGCACGACGCTCTACATTCTGGCTGGATTTGACAATCCGACGAAAGGCGACATTACGCTGGAGGGCAAGACCCTGCTCGCCACGCCGTCGCACAAGCGCAACATCGGCATGGTGTTCCAGCGCTACACCCTGTTCCCGCATCTGACGGTGGGCGAAAACATCGCCTTTCCATTGAAGGTCCGGCGCAAGTCGAAGGCCGAGATCGACAGCAAGGTGAAAGAGATGCTGCGCCTCGTCCGTCTCGAAGGCTTCGAGGATCGCAAACCAGCGCAAATGTCCGGCGGCCAGCAGCAGCGCGTCGCCCTTGCCAGGGCGCTCGCCTATGATCCGCCGGTGCTTTTGATGGACGAGCCGCTGTCGGCGCTCGACAAGAAGCTGCGCGAGGAAATCCAGCATGAGATCCGCCGCATCCATCAGCAGACCGAAGTGACGATCCTCTACGTCACGCACGATCAGGAAGAGGCGCTGCGGCTCTCCGACCGCATCGCCGTGTTTTCCAAGGGCGTCATCGACCAGATCGGAACCGGCCCAGAACTCTACGCCAACCCGAAGACCCGCTTCGTTGCCGAATTTATCGGCGACAGCGACTTCATTTCCTGCGACCTGCTGTCGTCATCCGATGGACAAGCCACCATTTCGCTCGGCCGCGGAACCGTCTTCAACAGCATTCCGGTGCATGGAAAAGGGGCTGCCGGCACAAAAGCGGCCCTGATGCTGAGGCCGGAACGCATTCGGCTGTCGCGTGCTCAAGCGGGAGCGGGCCTCGCCGCCACCGTCAGCGACATCACCTTCCTCGGCAACAATATCCACGTTTCCACCGAAACGGCCAACGGCGAGGCGCTGGCGGTTCGTCTGCCGTTCGGTCATGAGGCGATCACCGGGCTCAGCCGCGGCGATACGGTGCATCTGGATTTTGATCCGGGTGCTGCCCACGTGTTCTGTTGAAAGTCGTCCTATGAAACTCAGTGATCCCTCGCTGTTCCGTCAGGCATGCCCGGTCGCCGGCCGCTGGATCGAAGCGGAAGGCCGCCAGGCGACGACGGTGCGCAATCCGGCAACCGACGAGGCGCTCGGCGCAGTCCCTGATCTCGGGGTCGGGGAAACGGAAGCGGCGATCCGCGCCGCCGTCATCGCCCAGAAGCTTTGGGCGAAGAGGACCGCCGGTGAGCGCGCCGCGGTTCTCAAGGCATGGCACCGCCTGATGATCGAAAACCG
Source organism: Rhizobium acidisoli (assembly GCF_002531755.2). NCBI lineage: Bacteria > Pseudomonadati > Pseudomonadota > Alphaproteobacteria > Hyphomicrobiales > Rhizobiaceae > Rhizobium > Rhizobium acidisoli. The sequence continues at coordinate 543,370 of NZ_CP035002.1, forward strand.
CGACGATCTGGCGATGATCCTGACGCTGGAGCAGGGAAAACCGCTCACTGAAGCCAAGGGAGAAATCACTTATGGCGCAAGCTTCATCGAATGGTTCGCCGAAGAGGCAAGACGCATCAACGGCGAGACCATACCGGGACATCAACCGGATAAGCGCATCCTCGTCCTGCGCCAGCCTGCCGGCGTGGTGGCGGCGATCACGCCCTGGAATTTTCCGAACGCGATGATCACCCGCAAGGTCGGCCCGGCACTTGCCGCCGGCTGCGCCGTCGTTCTCAAGCCGGCGCCGCAAACGCCGTTCTCGGCGATCGCCATCGCCATTCTTGCAGAGCGCGCCGGCTTGCCGCCTGGCCTACTCAACATCGTCACCGGTGACGCTGCCGCAATCGGCGGGACGCTGACGGCAAGTCGTGACATCCGGGTCCTGACCTTCACCGGCTCCACCCGGACGGGCGAGCTGCTTTACCGGCAATGCGCGCCGACGATCAAAAAACTCGGCCTCGAGCTTGGCGGCAATGCGCCCTTCATCGTGTTCGACGATGCCGATCTCGATGCGGCCGTCGAAGGCGCAATCATCGCCAAGTTCCGCAACAATGGCCAGACCTGCGTCTGCGCCAACCGGCTCTATGTCCAGGACGGCGTCTACGAGGCCTTTGCCGCCAAGCTGGCGACGGCGGTTTCGGCACTGAAGGTCGGCAATGGCCTCGAGCGCGATGTCGTGCTTGGCCCGCTCATCGACGAAAACGCCGTTGCCAAGATCGAAGCCCATATCGGCGACGCCACCGCAAAAGGTGCTGGGATCGTTTCAGGCGGCAAGCGCCATGCACTTGGCGGCCTCTTTTTCGAACCGACCATTCTGCGCGACGTCGCGGCCGGCATGCAGGTCGCCCGCGAGGAAACTTTCGGGCCGCTTGCGCCGCTCTTTCGTTTCCGCGACGAGCGAGACGTCATCGAACAGGCAAACGACACCGAATTCGGGCTTGCCTCCTATTTTTACGCGCGCGATCTGTCGCGGGTCTTCCGCGTGGCCGAAGCGCTCGAATATGGAATGGTCGGCGTCAATACCGGTCTCGTCTCCACAGCCGAGGCGCCGTTCGGTGGCGTGAAAATGTCGGGTCTCGGCCGCGAAGGCTCCAGGCACGGGTTGGACGAATATACCGAACTTAAGTATGTATGCTTGGGCGGCATTGCCTGACCTTGACCGACGCTTGCGTCCTGCCGCAAAGTGCAGGCGCTCGAAGGAGCTCATGGTGGTTGATTGTCGGGTGGCTTCGTGAGCGGACGGTCGGTCCAGCCGTCTGGGAAGCGAGATTTTTCCAAGAAATCGATAAAATTAGTATGCAATCCCGCGCTCATCGCGATCGAAACCGCTAGAAGCAACTGAAACGAATTCAGACCGCAAATGAGGGGAATACGATGCTTTTGAAGTCTTTAGCCGGGGTACTCGCCGGCGCCGTGTTGACTGTGCTTGCCGTCAGTCCTGCCCAGGCCGATGCAGTGAAGATAGGCAGCAAAAACTTCACCGAACAATTCATCGTCGCCGAGATCTATGCCCAGGCTCTTGAAAAGGCTGGTGTCGAGGTCGAGCGCCATCTCAATCTCGGTGCGACCCTCGTTGCCCATACCGCATTGACGAACGGCGATATCGATCTGTATCCCGAATATACCGGCACGGCGCTTGCCGCCGTCGTCAAGGGTGATCTTTCCGGCTCGGCCGACAAGATCTATTCCGATGTCAAGGATTACTACGAGAAGAACCTGAAGCTGACGCTGCTGCAGCCGACTGAGATCAATAACGGCTATGCGATCATCACGCTTCCTGAGACGGCCGAGAAATACAAGCTGAAGACGCTTTCCGATCTCGGCCCCGTTTCCAAGGACCTCACCTTCGGTGCCGAAGGCGGTTTCGGTGAACGCAAGGACGGCCTGCCCGGCCTGAAGCAGGTCTATGGCATCCAATTCAAGGAGTTCAAGATCTTCGCCAAGCTCGGCATTCGCTATAGTGCGCTGACCAGCAAGGATCTCGACGTTTCCTATGGTTTTGCGACCGACTGGCAGATCTCGGATAACAAGCTCGTCGTGCTTGACGACGACAAGCATCTCTTCCCTCCCTACTATCTCGTGCCCGTCGTGCGCCAGGATACGCTTGCGAAGAACCCAAAGATCGCCGAGGTCCTGAACAAGATCAGCCCGCTGCTCAACAACGAGACCATGCGCGGTCTGAACGCCAAGGTCGACCGCGACAAGGAAGAGCCGGCCGATGTCGCTGCAGAGTTCCTGAAGACGCAGGGTATCTGATCTCAGGAAGCGACAAGTTTCGCTTTTCCTGAACGCGAAATGCGGCGAAGCTTCAAGCTTCGCCGCATTGTCATGACCGTGCCGACAGGAATTTATCGTCTTGAACTGGGCTCCCAAGCATATTCCGGAAATTGCGCTCGCGGTCTGGCAGCATCTCGTGCTGTCGGTTTCTTCCGTGCTGATCGGCCTCGTCATCGCGCTCGTGCTCGGCATCATCTGTGCGCGCCGTCCGCGGCTCTATGCTTTCGCGCTGACCGTGACGAACGTCATTTTCGTGATCCCGAGCCTGGCGCTCTTTGCGCTGCTGATCCCTTTTGTCGGTCTCGGCATGGAGCCGGCGCTGATCGGTCTTTCCTCCTATTGTCTGCTGATCCTGTTGCGCAATATCGTCACCGGCATTCGCGGCGTTCCCGCAGATGTGCTCGATGCCGCTGACGGCATGGGTTACGGCCGATGGCAGCGGCTTTTCCGCATCGAACTGCCGCTCGCCTTGCCACTGATCGTATCGGGTGCGCGCATCGCGCTCGTCACCGTCATCGGCATCGCGACGGTTGCCGCCTTCATTGATGGCGGCGGGCTCGGCACCATCATCCTGATCGGCATCGATCAGGAATATGCCGAGAAGATCCTGGTTGGCGGCATTCTCACCGCGCTTCTCGCGGTGATCTTCGATCTCATCCTGACCCAGGCCGAAAAAGCCCTGGTGCGCTGGCAATGAGGATCATTCGATGCTGAGCAAAGCCTTCTTCTGGATCGTCGATCATCAAAACGAGTTCTTTCGCGCGCTCGGCCAGCACCTTCTGATGTCCGGCGTGTCGCTGGCGATCGCACTTCTGATCGCGCTGCCGCTGGCAATCCTCATCGTCAATCACGGCCGTTTCGCCTTCGGCGTCATCAACACGATCAATGGCCTCAGAACCGTTCCGAGCCTTGCTATCCTCGCCATCATCATGCCGCTGCTTGGGATCGGCATCATGCCGTCGATCGTGGCGCTGACGGTGCTGGCTTTGCCGCCGATCTTACTCAATGCCTATGTCGGCCTGCGCGATGTCGATCCCGATGCGGTGGAAGCCGCAATCGGCATGGGCATGGATCGTGGCCAAGTGCTGCGCAAGATCCGCATCCCGCTTGCAGCACCCGCCATGTTTGCCGGTACGCGTACGGCCGCCGTGCAGGTCCTTGCCGGCGCAACACTTGCGCCCTTCATCGGCGGTGGCGGGCTCGGCGATTTCATCGCGACCGGTATCGGCATGATGGACATGTCGCGGCTTCTGGTCGGCGCCGTGCCGATCGCGATCCTGGCGCTCGCCACCGAATTTATTCTCGGCCGCGCCGAGAAAATCCTGTTTGCAGAAAGAGCCGCCGCATGATCCGGATGGAAGATGTCACGAAACGTTATGCTGAAGGGGCAGCACCTTCGGTCGACAGGTTGACGCTCGAGGTGCCCGAGGGTTCGACGGTGGCGCTGATCGGTCCCTCCGGCTGCGGCAAGACGACGACGATGCGCATGATCAACCGGCTGATCGAGCCGACCGAAGGCCGCATCCTCGTCAACGGCGAGGATGTCACTAAGGCCGATCCCGTGCAGCTTCGCCGCCACATCGGCTATGTAATCCAGAATGTCGGCCTGTTCCCGCATATGACGATCGGCGAGAACATCGCCGCCGTCCCGAACCTGCTCGGCTGGGAGCAGAAACGGATCGCGACGCGCACCCAGGAATTGCTCGACCTTGTCGGCCTCGATCCGCAGGAGATGCTCAAGCGCTATCCGCGTCAGCTTTCCGGCGGTCAGCGCCAGCGCATCGGCGTTGCCCGCGCTCTTGCCGCCGATCCTGCCGTGCTTTTGATGGACGAGCCGTTCGGCGCCATCGACCCGATCGCCAGAGCGCGTCTGCAGGATGAGTTCAGGCAGATCCTCAAGCGCGTCAGAAAGACCGTGGTTCTGGTCACCCACGATCTCGACGAGGCGATCCGGCTCGGCGACCGCATTGCCATCATGCGCGCCGGCCAGATCGTGCAATATGATAAGCCGGACGCGATACTCTCCCATCCGGCCGATGAATTCGTCGCGAATTTCGTTGGCATTGACCGTGCGATCAAGAGGCTGAGCCTGTTTTCGGTCGCCGATGCGGCCCTTGCAGGAGCGCCGTCGGCGCCGGCCGCCACGGTGGCGGCAAATGCCAATCTGCGCGATGCGCTGTCGCTGATGGTCGCGGCCAACAGCGACGTGCTCGCCGTCGTCGATGGCAATGGTACTGTTACAGGGCATCTGACGCGTGACGCCATCTTCTCGATCTGAAGGCAGGAAACACGATGTATCTCGGCTTTTCCCTAACCCCCTTCGGCCATCATCCGGCGGCCTGGCGCGGTGCCGCAGAGATCGCAAATCTCGGCTTCGAGGCACTGCTCGCCCAGGTCGCGAGAGCCGAGCAGGCGGGTCTTGATTTCGTTCTGCTTTCCGATCGTCTTGGCGCCCGCCCGGTCGACGATCTCTCGCCTGTCGCCACACCTTTCGAGCCGACAACGCTGGTTGCGGCACTCGCGACCCGTGCCCGCCGGATTGGCTTCCTGGCTGCCGCCGCAACGCACCAGCACGAGCCTTACAATCTTGCCCGTCGCTTCGCGTCGCTTGAATCGATCAGCAATGGCAGAACGGGCTGGGTTGCGGTCACGACCGGTAATGGCGAGGACCGCGACCGCGAATATGTCGATCTCGTCGGCGCGCTGTGGGACAGCTGGGAAGACGATGCCTTCATCTATGACAAGGAAAAAGGCCGTTTCTTCCAGCCCGACAAGATGCATGTCCTCAATCACAAGGGTGAGCACTTCTCCGTGCGCGGCCCGCTTAACGTCAGTCGCTCGCCGCAGGGCAAGCCGGTTCTGGCGCAGGTCCTGACGGATGAAAACAGAGCGCTGGCGGCGCATGCCGCCGAGATCGTCTTCCTTCAGTCCTCTTCCCCAACCGGCGCGGAAGAGGCGGCCTCCGATTTCATCCGGAGTCTCGAAGCCGCCGACCGCCGCCGCGACGCCAGGATACTGGCAAATCTCGTCCCGTTCATCGCCGCGACGCAGACAGAGGCGCAGGCCCTCCACGACGCTTTGCAGGCTGTTGAAGATATCTCGAAGCAGCCACTCTCTGGCGCTATCCTGATCGGAACGCCGATCGCGATTGCCGACTCGCTGCAGCAATGGCTCGAAGCCGGCCAGATAGACGGTTTCGCCATTCTGCCTCCTACATTGGGGATGGCCGATCTCTTCCTGGCCGAAGTCGCTCCCGAATTGCAGCGGCGCGGCCTGATTGGCAGGACGAAAGCCGGCTCGACGCTGCGCGATTATCTGAACCTGCCGCGCCCGGCCTATCCCGCTGCAACATGGGAGCGCGCATCATGAGCGGCGATCGCAAGATGAGACTGGGCGCCTTCCTGATGGCCGGCGGCCATCATATCGCAGCGTGGCGTCATCCGCTCGCGCATGCGCAGGCCGGCGTCGATATCGACCATTTCGTCGCGCTTGCCCGGATCGCCGAACGCGGCAAGTTCGACATGATCTTCGTCGAGGACGCCGCCGCTATCCGCGAGCGCAACTCCGACATGGCAAGCCAGGCTGCCCGCTCGACCGCCTTTGAACCGCTGAGCCTGCTCGCAGCACTTGCGGTCAACACCTCGCATATCGGCCTCGTCGCCACGGCGTCGACCACCTACAACGAGCCCTATGGCCTTGCCCGCAGCTTCGCCTCGCTCGACCAGCTCAGCGGCGGCAGGGCAGGGTGGAACCTCGTCACCTCGGCCAGCGAACTCGAAGCGGAAAATTTCGCCAGCAGCGGCCTTCGCCCGCATTCGGAGCGTTACGAGCGCGCCGAGGAATTTGCCGATGCGGCTCTGGCCATCTGGGACGGCGTTGAGGACGGCGCATATCTGCCTCCAGGGGGCGCCGACTTCACCGATCGCGCCAAGCTCCATCCGGTGCATCATCGCGGCAAGCATTTTGCCGTCGAGGGCCTGCTCGAAAGTCCTTGTTCGCCGCAGGGGCGGCCGATCATGGTGCAGGCCGGCGCTTCGGATGTCGGCAAGGAACTTGCCGCCCGCACGGCCGATGTCGTCTTCGCCGCCTCGCAGACCATCGACGAGGCTAAGGCCTATTACTCCGACGTGAAGGCGCGGCTTGCCAAGTACGGCCGCCAGATCGACGACATCAAGATCATGCCGGGCATCTCGCCGATCGTCGGCGCGACCGAAGCGGAAGCCAAGGCGAAATATCGCGCGCTGCAGGAGCTGATCCCGGATGCGGTCGGCGTGGCGCTGCTTGCAAGTTATCTGAGCATCCAGGACCTTTCCAGCTATCCGCTTGACGGACCGCTGCCTGATATGCCCGAGACCAACCTCATCCAGAGCCGCCAGCAACTGATCATCGATCTCGGCAGGCGCGAGAACCTCTCGATCCGCGAACTGGCCCGTCATTTTGCCGGCGCGCGCGGTCATTGGCAGGTCGCCGGCACTCCCGCCCAGATCGCCGATGCCATGGAAGAGCGGTTCAGCGCGGGTGCTGCTGACGGCTTCAACGTTATGGCGCCTATCTTCCCCTCGGGGCTCGAGGATTTCGTCACGCTTGTGGTGCCGGAGCTTCGCCGTCGCGGACTTTTCCGTGAGGCCTACGAAGGCCGGACACTGCGCCAAAATCTCGGTGTCGGCGTGCCGGCCAAACGATAATGTGAGATGACCATGAACCCGATCTATATCGACTATCTCAACGCCTTCGATATCGAGGCACTCAATCTTAGCAATAACGAGATCCTCGCCGCGATCGAGACTTCGCTTGGTGCCCAGGGCAAAGGCGAGACGGTGATCGAACCGCGCGTCCACCTCGAGCCCGATCCAAGCTTCCACGGCCATTTCAACGTCTTGCGCGGTTATGTGGCGCCACTGGACCTTGCCGGAGTCAAGATCGTTGGCGATTTCGTCGATAACTATAAGCTAGGCTACCCCTCGGAATTCGGCGTGCTCAACCTCTTCGATCCGCGCACCGGCGTGCCGAGAGCGATCCTCGATGCCACCGTCATCACCGATATGCGCACCGGTGCCGTCACCGCGCTTGGCGCCAAACATCTGGCGCGGAAGGGTTCGAAGGTGCTCGGCCATATCGGTGCCCGCGGCACGGCCTATTGGAATGTCCGGCTGCTCAACCATCTGTTCGATTTCGAGGAGATCCGCATCCATTCTCGCCGCCCCGAAAGCCGCGACGCCTTCGGCGCCAAGTTGGAACAGGATCTCGGCAAGAAGATTACGGTGACCGACAATTGGCGTGACTGCGTCGAGGGCGCCGATATCATCGTCGAGGCCTCGCGCCTTTCCGCGCCTGAATCGATGCTCAAGACCGAGTGGATCAAGAAGGGTGCTTTCGTCGTTCCCTACGGCACGATGAGCGCTGTCGAACTGTCGTTGACCGATATCATGGGCAAGCTCGTCGTCGACGATTGGGGCCAATGCAAAGGCGGCAAGTTCGGCTCGCTGCGGGCGCATGTCGACGCCGGCAAGCTGTCCGCAGAAACCCTCCATGCCGAACTCGGCCAGATCGTTGCCGGCCTGAAGCCGGGACGGCAGAGCGATGACGAGACGATCCTTCTCTGGCACCGGGGATTGTCGCTGAGCGACATCGCGCTCGGCCATGCGCTGCTGACCAAGGCGCACGCCGCCAATATCGGCCAGAGGCTGCGCTTCGCATGACGCCGCTTCTGGTGACCGGCTCCGGCTTTACGACCGCCGACATTGTCGCGATCGCCCGGCGTAGCGTCATCGTCGAACAAGGCGCGGATGTTGGGCCGCGGCTGGCGCGCGCACGGTACATCCTAGAAACTGCGGCGGCATCGGGCCAGCAGATCTATGGGATGAATACCGGCCTCGGCGCCAATCTGAGGACCGAGGTGACCGCCGATTTCGAGGCTTTCCAGCTGCAGCTCGTGCGCGGCCGCGCAATGGGCGTTGGACCAGCCTTGCCGCGCGACGTGACGCGTGCGGTCATGGCGGCGCGCCTCGCCATGCTTGCCGTCGGTGGTTCCGGCATTTCGCCGCCGGTCTTCGAGGCGCTTCTTGCTTTGCTCAATGCCGGTGTCCATCCGCTCATTCCATCCATCGGCTCGATCGGTGCCGGCGATCTCGTGCTTCTCTCCTCCGTTGCCCGGTGTCTCATCGGGGAAGGTGAAGCCGAATATGCGGGCGCGATTCATCCCGCGCATGAAGCGCTGAGGCTCGCCGGCCTTGCACCGGTGACCTTGCGGCCGAAGGACGGCATTTCGCTGCTGAATGCCTCTGCCGTTTCCGTCGGTCAGGGCGCTCTCGCCCTTCATGATGCAATGCAACTCCTCGATCGACAGCGGCAGGCTGCAGCCCTCAGCTTCGAAGGCCTTGGCGGCAACCCGCTCATTCTCTCGCCTGCCATTCAAAAGGCAAGACCGTCCATCGGCCAGGCGGAAGAAGCAGCCAGACTTCTCGAAGCGCTCACCAACTCGACTCTCTTCGAAGCCAAGGCCGCTATTCAGGATCCGCTCAGCCTGCGGTGTGTGGCACCGATCCACGGCGTGCTGATGGAGGCTCTGCGCCAGGCGGAGCAAGCCGTCGAAATCGAGCTCAATGCGGCGGCGGACAATCCGCTTGTCATTCTCGACGAGGAGCGGGTGCTCTCGACCGGCAATTTTCACACGCCGTCGCTGTCACTCACTTTCGAGACGCTGGGGCTTGCCATCGCCCAGGCGGCATCGGCAAGCGCTGCGCGGTTTGTCCAGCTGACCGGCTCGGGCAGGAACGGGCTGCCGCGCTACCTGTCGCCGGTCGGCGGCGCTTCGGCCGGCTTCGTGCCGATGCAGAAGGTGGTCGTGGCGCTGACGGCAGCGATCCGACACAAGGCAAACCCGGTTATGCTCGATTTCCTGGCAGTCTCAGAAGGCGTCGAGGACCATGCAACGCAGTCGGCGCTTGTCGTCCAGAAATTGGCCGAAATGCTCGAGCTCTGGCGGCAGCTGATCGCCTGTGAAATGCTGGCCGCCGCCCAGGCGGTGGACCAGCGTCCGGAGCATCGTTGCGGGCTAGGCACCCAGGAAACCTTCGATCTTGTCCGCCAGATCGCGCCCGCGATGGTGGAAGATCGCCCGCTCGGGGAGGATGCGTCGGCGCTTGCATCTTACCTCAGCTGCGACGAGTAGCTCTCAGCACGGAGGACCGGAATGCATCTCGTCAGCATCGCCATGTATGTCACATCCCAGCCGCTCGCAGATGCGACGGCCGCGCTCTGGTCGTTCCTCCGGCACTATCTTTTGGACGCCGGCCTCAAGGACCTGCCTGAAAAGCTCGACCAGACCGTTGGCTATGATGAAGCCTGGTTGAGGCCGGATCTTCTCCTCTCGCAGACATGCGGCTATCCCTTTGCCAGCCGCCTGCGCGGCAAAGTTCGCCTGGTGGCGACGCCGGTCTATAATCATCTCGGCTGCGACGGTCCGCTGATGCGCAGCTTGATCATTGTCCGCACGGATTCTTCCCTTCACACGCTGGAGGATCTGCGCGGCACGACGGCTGCAATCAACAGCCCTGACAGCAATTCCGGCAGCAATCTCTTTCGCGCGGCCGTCGCTCCGCTAGCCTGCGAGGGCCGTTTTTTCGGCCGGATCATCGAAACCGGCAGCCACGGCGGCAGCATCGCCGCCGTCGCCGAGGGCAGGGCGGATAGCGCGGCGATCGATTGCATAACCTATGGCAACATTCGCCGCTTCGATCCCGGCCATGTCGAAGGGGTCCGTATCATCGCCGAAACGCCGAAAGGGCCCGGCCTGCCATTCATTACTTCAGGCGATTCCTCGGACGAGAGGGTCCTTCTCCTGCGCCGTGCGCTTGCCGCAGCCATCAAGGAGCCATCGCTGGCAGCCATGCGCGCCACGCTCGGTCTCGTTGATTTCGCGGTGCTGTCCGAAGCGGATTACGAGCCGCTTCTATCATTGGCCAGTGAGGCATTGCCGCAGTTAACGGCTTGAAGAGATAGCGGACTTCAGGGCGCCGAGGTTGCTTCCATTACGGCAAGACGATGGGCGATGCGATCGGCATTGGCCATGATCGTCATCGTGATGTATTTCGAGGATAGATCGGGAAGAATGGAGCCGTCGACGACGTAAAGACCTGGATGCAGGTTCAATTCTCCCACGAGGGAGGTGCCGAACGGGCCGGCTTCGCCCATCGGCAGAGTGCCGGCGAAATGGGCGTCGATACCTGGCTTTGCCAGCGATGCGCCCGGGAGCGGAATGAGACCCAACCGGTTCCATTCACGGCGCAGCGCTTTTTTCAAAGCCTCGGCGCGGATCTCGAAACCTTCCGCGAAGCCGCCGCGGACGGTCAGTCCTTTTTTCGCTGTATCATCCCGGTGGATGGAGCTGCGGCTTTGATCGCCGGGATAATAGATCGTCGCGACGAGAAGGCTGCCGGCGATAAGTTCGAACGCGGCTCGCCCGGCCCTTCGGCCGAGCGGCATCCTGTTGACGAAACTTTGCGCCGGCAGGGACCCGATTTCATAGATCGCGCCCGTCACGTAATCGGATGCGCCGTCTCCATAACGCAGAGACAATCCGAGCTGCGCAAGACTATGCGTCGGCGTCGGCGAACGCAGCAATCGCGCGGGAGAGAGCAAAGGAATGGCCAGCGTGGGACTGTTCAGGAGACGCAATCCCTTCTCGCCGATCGGCAGGAGATCGGCCAGCAGGGCAGCCGTTCCGAGCACTCCTGCGGCAAGAAGGATCCGCGGTGCGGAAAACGACGAGCCGTCGGCCGTTTGGACCGTCCAGCCCGAATCCCGTGCCAACGAGACGGCCCGCATGTCGAGCAAACGAAAATGTGGTGACTTTCGCAACGCAAGCAGATCCTGCCGGCTGTTATAGATGGCGCCGCTCGGGCAGCCATAGAGACAGTCGCCGCGCAGATCGCATGCCGCTCGTCCGGCCCTCGCCTCAGAAAGTATGGCGTTGGCGGCGGGAAAAAGCCGAAACGATCCATCCGCTGGTTTTGCAGCCTTGTGCCGATGAAGAACATGGGCGGCTGTCGCACCAAGCGGTAGGACGGCCTCGCCGTTGGAGCCGGTGGTAACATCGGCATTGGTGCTGATCCCGATGCGCTGGGATACCCGCTCGTAAGAGCCCTGCAGCGAAGCGAGGTCGATCGGCCAATCCTTGACATCCCCGGCGTCGAGATAGCTGACTTGAGCACCCCAGATATTGGAGAGCCCGCCGCGCGCGAGGCTGCCGATCGGTTTGAAGCCATCGCCTGAGATACCGGACTCGCGTTGGAACCGTTCGAGAATACCGCGTGATACGGGTGTCTGCAGTTTCGGCGAGCTGCCGTCGTCGGCGCGCAGCGATTCTAGATCGCTGCCCAGGACACGGACGCTGCGGCTTTCCTCCTGCGATCCGGCGTCATCGCCGGCATCCAGCATCAGAACGCGACGCCCGGCCGCTATCAGCGGAAAGGCAGCGGAGACGCCCGCAGGGCCGCTGCCGATGATGATGAAGTCGGCGTCGGGCGCATTCATCGATATGTCCCGGCCAAAAGCGCGCGGAGCGGAAACAGCAGGACATCGCTGGCGATGGTCAATACCGCGCCGAAAAACCCGGCCCTTTGGTCTGCATGCCTTTCCGGTTCGCTCGCGAGGTCGGCGAGGTAGAGGGCTCGCGCGAGGCGATGCTGCGTCCGACTGGCCGGCGGCTCGAAGAGCGCCAGCAGGCGCGGATGCCGGATCACGGTTGGGGAAAGACCGAGCGGCGACAGCCCTTCACGCCGAAGCCCTTCGCAGAGCCGCTGGAGCTGCATTTCGGTCGGCGCGATGCCGAGATATTGCAGCAAAGCCTGCGCCTCGCTCAGCGATTGATCCTCGCCTGTTTGGCCGAATTCGCCGGCAAGCGTAACCATTGGGGCAGCCAGGTTCAATTTCAGCAGTCTGAGGCTCTCGCCGCTTTCCATCGGCGCGGCACCCGCAAGCCCCAGGACGCGCTCCGGATCGACCGTCGGGATCAACGGCACGAGTTTGGTCATGTGGCAGGCAAGGAGCGCGGCGGCCAGGGGAACCGGTATGAAATGGAGATTGCCCTTGCCCTGACTGCGGCGAAGCATTCTGAGCCAACTGGCAAAGCTTATCGGCTTTTCCTGCGCAAGCACGAATGTCTGCGGCGGCTGGCTCTCCTCCGTCGCCAGCGCCAGCAGACCTTCGGCGACTTCGTCGAGATGTATCGGCTGGACCTTGCGGCTGAGCCCTATCATCGGCAGAATCGGACTTAAAGCCGCCAACTTGACCATCAGTCCGTACATTGCAGTGCGTGGTCCGCCATAGACGAGACCTATTCGCGCAACACGAACGATCGGCGCTGCGAGGCTCGCAGCCAAATGCTGTTCGATCCTGAATTTGGTGCGGCCGTAAACATTGAGCGCCTCCCGCCGGGACGAGGTGGAGGAGGAAAAGACGAAGCGCGGCACGCCGGCTGCCCTTGCCGCCTCCGCCAACGTCACCGTGCCTGAGATATTGATGTTGTCTTCCTCGGCAGCCTCCGGCTCGGTGGCCCAGGAATGCGCGAGATGGACGATTCCGACCGCCCCTTCCAGGTCGGAGGCAGCAGGCTCATCACCGATGCGCCATTTGGTTCCGGACCGCCGGCCGAGTTCAATCACCTCGAAGCCGCGCTCACGCGCCATCGCTGCCAGTCTAGCGCCGATATAGCCGGTCGATCCGGTGATGATGAGCCGCGGTGCCATTCACACCCTCTATTGTGCAAAGGCGATGCGCGCGCCGCTCCAGTCGAAGCGAAACTCGATTTCCTTGAGCTGCGACAGCGCCTGGCGCACTTTTTCCTGGCGGTCTTTCGGGCAATAGAGGACGAGAAAGCCCCCTCCGCCAGCACCTGCCAGCTTGCCGCCGATGGCGCCGGCAGCACGGGCCGCATCGTAAAACTCGTCGATCGCGCTGTTGGTGATCTTCGAGGTCAGCGATCTTTTCATCATCCATCCGCGATGCAGCGCTTCGCCGAAGGCGCCGAGATCCCCGCTCATCAGGATGTCGCGCATTTCGTAAGCCAGTTGCACCATGCGCTCGACGGTCCGGAACTTTTCCTCATCCGCCTCCATGGCCTGCACCTGCGTCGACAGCACAGAGCGCGTATCGCGCTGGCTTCCGGTGAAAAACAACAGGATGTTGCTCTCAAGCTCCGCCATCTTTTCAGAGCTGAGGACGACGGGCTGAACATTCACGCTGCCATTGGAATTGAATTCGATGAAGTTCAAGCCGCCATGAGCGGCTGCATATTGGTCCTGTTTGCCGATCGGCTCCTTGAGGATATCGATTTCGAGTTTGCAGGCTTCTTCCGCCAGCTGGTCCTTGGAGGCAAAACGCGACCTGTGAGCATAGAGCGCGTTGATCAGCGCCACGGAAAAGGAGCTGGATGATCCCAACCCCGTCCCGGAGGGAATGTCGGCGACGGAAGCGACTTCGATGCCGGGATCGACCCGATGCATCCGAAGTGCCTCGCGCAGCAGCGGATGCGCAATCTCCTCAAGCGTCTCGGCAAGTTCGGTGCGCGTATATTTCAGATGATATTTGTTTTCATTGAAATAATTGTGCACGATCACGAAACTGTATTTGGCGATCGCACAGGACAGTACCGCGCCCGCCTGACGGCGGTAATAGGACGCTATGTCCGAGCCGCCGCCGGCGAAGCTGACCCGAAAAGGTGCGGATGAAACGATCAAAGGATTGCCTCCTCGAGATTGATAACGATATCGGCCGATGTGCGCTGCAGATCGATCCTCGGCCACTCTTCCTGAATTCGCGACTGCCAGAGCTCTTCGACGGCAACTGGCGTGAGGCCTTTCCAGGCGTAGAACGTGTGAAAGCGGTTCAGCAGGCTCTGCTGAGATGCTTCGACGAAGACGGACATATCGACCTGTTCTCGGACCGACGCATGCCCGGCAAAGATGCCGTCCAGGAGGATGATCTCGGCATCTCGAGCGTCATAGGCGGTGGTACCCCTAAGCCGGCCGCGGCTTGCCGCGTCATAGCCGGGCGCTTCGACCTGTCCGGAACGGCGCAGCATGCTGACGATCTCGGGGTAGAGCTCTACCATGCTGCGCTCTTCCGCGTTCATGTCGGGGCGGCGATGTTCGAGCGGCAGTATCCAGCGGTCGAGTTCCAGCCTCAGCACCCTGCGCCCTGTTTCGGAGAGAACGCGTTGAACGGCATGTGCAAACGTACTTTTCCCGGAGCGGGAACGGCCGCATATGCTGACGAGCAGCGGACCGGCCGTATCTGAAAGCCGCTCATCAATCGCGCCGGACAGAGCCTTCCCGATATCTTGGTAACCGCATTGAAAGCGGACGGCGTCATAGACCGTGTCGAAGACGAGATCGGCATGCGGAATCTCTGTTTCGACGGTGGGATAGCTCTTTTCGTCCCGCAGGCCATAACCGGTCCGGACGCCATAGGCCCAGATGCCCGCCTTGCGGCCAGCACCGATGTCGCGCAGGCTGTCGCCGATGATGATGGATTTCGATTTTTCGACAGGCAGTTCCGACATGGCCTGGCGGATCATCAGATCGCCCGGTTTCCGGCAGGCACAATCGATCTTGAGCGCGGCGACTTCGTTGGGAAATCCTTTGTCCGGATGATGCGGACAAAAATAAATGCGATCCAGGACGCCGCCATCTTCGGCAAGCATGGCCTCGAGGCGACCGAGAGCATGATCCAGCCCGGCTTCATCCACAAAGCCTTTGGCGACCTGCGGTCTGTTCGTGACCGCAATCGTCAGGAAGCCTGCCTCACGGGCGAGCCGCACGGCTTCGCCTGCCCGGTCGATCAGCTTCACCTGGTCGGGATGTATGACGCCATGGCCGCCGACATCTTCGTTGAGCACGCCGTCGCAATCGAAGAAAACCGCGGCCCTTCGCACCGACAGATGCGCCGCATGAAGCCGTTCCTGCCGGAGGTCCTCCTCCGCGGCAGCATGCCGGTTCGGCGACCCGGTATCCTTCATATATTCCGGCGTGTCATAAATCGCGATCGGAACGGACCGTTCGAGGAGGCGGGGAATGACGTCGTGGATCATATCAGCCGTTTGACCCGGCACGAGCGCCTGGAAAAATTGCTCGGAGGCCACATACAAACCGGCCGGCACCAAATTCCGCCAATCCGAATCGCGCGGCGTTTTGCGGGGCAAAAGACGCTGGAGATAACCGCTCTTCTGGACGACGAGATCGGATGTGCGGGGATGGTCGTTGGGGTGAGCGATGATGGTCAGGGCGGCGGGAAATTGCTGGCGATGACGCGTCAGCGCCGACAGATCGATATCGAAAAGCATGTCGCCATAGACGATCAGGACATCGCCGGCCGTCACGTCCAAAGTTGTCAGGCAGCCTGCCGTGCCGAGCGGAGATTTCTCGACGAAGACCTCGATCTTGATACCGAGTTTTTCGGCTTCCGGGCCGAGGGCAGGCTCGAGCTGGCTGCCGAGGTGACCGCCGAGCACGCGCACATGCCGGATACCTTCGCGAGCCAAGGTGCGGATCTGCCGCAGAATGATCGGCACGCCGGCGAGCGGCAAAAGGGCCTTCGGGATAACATCGCCCGTCATGCTGCGCGCGCGTGTTCCAAGGCCACCCGCAATAATGATCGCCTGGCGGATCGCGTCCTCAGAACCCATTCGCCAGGATCCGTTCGACCGCAAGTTCAACGGCTTCTGTCGATTTCCGCTTCGGAGACCAGCCCAAGGTTACGAGCCGGCTTATGTCGTAGCTGAAGCGTGGCACGTCGCCCAGCCAGCCGCGGTCCTCGCTGCCATATTCGATGGCAGCTCCGGCCGCGACCTTGGAAACCACGATTTCGGCGATATCCCGGACGGATGTTTCGCCGATGCCGCTGGCGTGAAACACCTCATAGGCGCCGGGCGCCTTGTCCCATGCCAGAAGAATGGCGTCTACGAGGTCGCCGACATAGAGATAGGGCTTGGTCTGCCGTCCGTTGCCGAGCACCTGAAGCCTCGTCGGATCGGCCTTCAGCCTGTTGATGAAGTCGTAGATCGCGCCGTGCGTTGACCGTTCCCCAACGACGTTGGGAAAGCGCAGCACGAGCGTCTTGATGCCGAATGACAGCGCGTAGACCGATAAATAGGCTTCAGCGGCAAGCTTGCTGGCGCCATAGAGCGAGATCGGCCGCAGGGGGCCGTGGTTCTCGTGAATATTTCCTTCGGCTTCACCGAAGACGGCGGAGGTGCTGGCGAAAAAGAGCCTGCCGATCTCATACTTGCGCATGATGGCAAGCAGCGTCGTCGTCGTCAGCTGGTTCAGCTGCAGGTCGAGTTCCGCATTGGCATTGCCGGCGGCAATATCAGAATTGGCGGCGAGATGGAAAACAGCGTCGGGACGATCCGTCGCAACGAGCTGGTCCATGCCCTCCCGATCAAGCATATCCAGTTGCTGGAAGCGAAAATCCGGTCGAGCCATCAGATGGTCTATGTTCCGCATCCGGCCGAGGTGAAGATTGTCGATCGCGGTTACCCGATAGCCCAAGGCCAAAAGACGATCGCAGAGATGGCTGCCGATAAATCCGGCCCCTCCCGTTACCAAGGCATGCATGTCGGCAGCTCCATATGATCTGTTAAGGCTCATCAGAGCGCTTTGATCTTTCCCGAATGGGGACGCGAAAGGACGAATACACCACCGGCCAACCCGACCACAAGCTGCAACAGGCCGAAAACCACCGACAGCGTTGCGGCATCCGTCATGCCTATGCCGAACACGGCAAGCGAAATGATCATTCCGCCTTCCCGCAGGCCCCATCCTCCAACGGAGATCGGAACCATAGCGATCAGGAGTACTGGCGGGAAAGCGGCCGCCGCCTGGCCCCAGTCGAGCGGCAGGCCGAGGCCGAGAACGAGGATCTCAAGCGAGACGACGCTCAAGCCGTGAATGACAAGGGTCAACAGAAATATGCCGACCATTCTCCGGTGGGTGATAAAAGCCTGCAACGCGGCGCTCAACGCGTGCAGCTTTGCCGGCAGAAACCGGATAAAGAAGTGCCGACGCCAGATGAAGACCAGCGCCGACGCGATTGTTCCCACGACACCAAGGGCGGTGAGTTCGGCCAGATAGGGAATTGGGAAGTCGTGCCCGTAAAAGGCTCGCATGATGATCAGGCCGATCAGCGCAACGACCGCCAGTCCGAAAAGCGTGAGGATACGGTCCATGATCACGCCGAGCGTGGCTTCGCCGACCGTCAGGCCGTATTTCACCGCGCCAAATATGCGAGCGGCGTCGCCCGGTATGGGGCTTGGAAGAGCTTGATTGTAAAACAGACTTTGCATGAAGAGTTTCATGGCGCCCGTCATCTTCAGCCTTTGCCCGATCATTTCCGACAGAAGGCACCACCGCCACGCCGAAAGCAGGGCCTGAAAGAGAAGAAGGAGGACGCTGACCCAGATTGTCGTCGCCGACAGGGTCCGCACCGCAGCCCATCCTTCTGCGAAATCGACCCGACGCGCGATCCATATGACGAGGCCCAGCGCCACGGCCACTTTCAGGACCGGTATGCCGATGCGAAGCAATGCTCGGGAGGATGAAGTCGTCACGATGCCCGATCCGCGTCAAAACGGTAGAGCTTCCAGCCGAACCGATCCGTCAAGATCAGTGAGGAGCGGGGCATCATGTGGGCTATGACGCTGTTGGCTATCACTATTTTGTCTTCTCCAATGCGTTCGGCGAGAAAGGCGCTGCCGGCATCGGGGGGAAGGATGAAGTAACCTATTTGATTATCCCGGATGAAAGCATCGATATCCGCCCCCGGTGCGGGCAGCACATAGCGTGGCAATTGCCAACCGCCATCGCGGCCGTCGTTATAAGCCGTCGACAATAATGTGTTGGCGGTGTCGAAAGGCTGAAAAACGGTCCGCAGATCATGCTCCGCGATATAGCGGTACATGAAATAGGCTTCGCGGTGGCTCTCCATATATTTGTCGACACTGATCATCCCGAGCACGACGTCGAAGTCTTTCGCCTTGCCGGGATCCATGTCGCTGCCGCCCACGCGGTACCACTGCGAGAGCCAGAGTCCCCCGGCCAGCACGCCGATTATTACCGGGCTAGCGATCATGCATGCCGGCGAAGAGGCGATTTTCGTCAGTGGGGCCATCCGCGGCAGGACTTGCCGGTCGAGCCATTGATCCAGTCGTTCCCGAACCAGGGAGGCGCCGATAAACCCGGTCGAAAAGAACAGCAGATAGGCTGGCGTCGCCCACCGGATGTGATTGAACATAACGGTGTACCATATCACAAACATGGCAGCGGTAATCGCTGCGAGAAATGCGATGCGCCGAAAGGCCACGGCAAGACCCGCCAGGATCAAGGCGAGAGCGACGAAAGCATTCGGCTTGCCGGCCAGGAACCAGTTGTAAAGGATATGGAGGAAGTCGCGCCAACCTTGCAGAGTTGCGAGGTTGGTCACGAAATGTCGGTTGGCGGGATCGAAGGCCCGGCCCAATTCGAGCATGTAGTCCGCCATCCAGGCGTCGGTGAGGCCCGGATGACCGAACATGAAAGGATAGATCGGATTGCCGAGAACGATCAGGTTTTTTGCATACCAGTAGCCCGCGACTGCAAGGAATGCGCAAAGACATGACAAAAAGAGCGGCAGCGATACCCCTCTCTTGAGAAGAGTCGGCATCAATGCCAGCCCTATCAGGCCAACCATCTGCAGTTCCGTGTATTTTCCTCCGACCGCTCCCCCAGCACGAGCGCACAATGAAAAAGCTCTGCCGGACGCCGGGTGTCCAGATAACGCCACAGGAAAAGCACGGCGGCGATGGAGAAACACGACCGTGCCAGATCCGTCATCGGTTCGCCGACACTCCCCCTGAAGAAGGGGGTGCTGAGGATCAGAGCGGCCACCAGGAAAAAGCCGCATGCCCGCCAACGACTGGCGCAGCTTGAGAGCAGGAAGAGAAATCCGAAGAAAATTGCGATATTCATGATCGCCGCGCCGGTCCAGTGACCACTGACCATCATGACGAGCGCAAATAGCAGATTGAAGAAGAGCGGAATATTGCCGTAGAAGGGATGGTCGATCTGCGGTGACACAAAGCCGGCGTGCTCGATGATACTGTTTGCGAGCGGGATGTGAAAAACCCAGACGTCGGCAACGCCCGATGGAAACAGGGCCACAACACTCCACACATAGCAAAGTACAGTGCATGTGAGTGCCGCAAGCACCGGAACTGGGTTTCCGGATTTCGTTTCAGCGCCAATTTTACGAAACAGCGGTCCGAGGTCGTGGAGTACGGCGACGAGATCTCGCCACCGCCAAATCATCGAGACAGCGACGATCGGGAGAACGATCTCCCATCGCAGCCCATGAAATGCCCCAAGGACGGTGGCCGCGCCCCCCGCGATCGCCAGAGCCGGCAGAATACCGCTGAGCAGAAAGTCGGTTCCGTCTCGAAAGGGTTGATCGCAACGTCGGTTGAGCCAGGCAACGATGCCTCTGTCGATCACGAGGCCCCATATTATTATGGCGAGAACCGTGCACCAGCCTACGATCATGATCGCCCTTTCGTGGCTCCTATCCCGCGAGAGGAGGCGCAGGCTTTTTGACGGGCAGCATAACCCCAAGGGCTCGTATCATCAGACCTGATATAAAGATCTGAAACGCCGAGATGATGAGCCAGAGCCCGAAGACGGCCCAGTTGGTCTCGATGCCGATCTCAGGCAGCAGGTATCCGTTCCCGACATAGGAATCGAAGAGCGGAACCGCCAGAAACACGCCTGCCAGAACGGCGACAACCGATCCCCAGATCGTTGTATTGTAAGGCAGGAGTCGCTCGAATCGGGTCTGCACATGTCCTGAATAGTCGAAAATCACCCGACCGATTGCCGCCGAAACCAACATTGATTGACCAAGGACGGCCAGGGCCATGGCAAACAGCATGGCATTGGACGAAAACCGCACACCGCCAATAGACATCGGTCCGGCTAGCAGCGGCAGCATGATTATCAGGCCGAGGGCCAGAAGCAGGAATCCCGGCCAGATCAGAAAGAAATCAAACCCGTAGACGAACATTGCCTGAAGATTGCGCCAGCCTGCGCGCCACGGCTCCATCCAGCCCCGACGTTTCATGTGGCTAAGCCGGCCTTCCGGATCCTTCAGGAAGTGGATCGGCACTTCCGTTGTGGGAAGCTCCATATGCACTGATTTCAGCACCATTTCCGACGCATATTCCCAACCTTGCGACCGAAGATCCATGCGAAGCAGGGCATCGACGCTGATACCCCGCATGCCGCAATGGATGTCGGAAAAGCGGCTGCTGAACATCCGATTGAGGATCCACGTGGTCAGCGGCGTTCCGAAATAGCGATGCAGCGGCGGCATCGCTTTGTCTTCGATCGAGCCCTTGAACCGTGAGCCCATCACGAAGTCGGCACCCTTCCGAAACGCCTCGATGAACGGTGCAATCTGGCGAAAGTCATAGGTGCAATCCGCATCACCCATGATGATGAACTTGCCGCGCACGTATGGAATGGCATCGATGTAAGCTCTGCCCAAACCGCGCTTCGGTGTCCGCAACACGCGGGCTCCTCTGTCGCGGGCGATTTCCGGGGTTCGATCGGTCGAGCTGTCGACGATGAGGATCTCCACAGCCGCACCGCTCGCCGCAATACCCTCGCGGCACCAGTCGACGAAGGTTCCGATCGTCAGTTCCTCGTTGAGAGAGGGAACGAGGATCGTCACTTCAGGGTTGGCGACGTCATCGTCGGGCGTCAGAAGCGTCAATTCCGGATCGTGGATGCGGGGAAAATTCATGCGCGTGAAACGGCTCTTCAGGAAAGGGTAGGCGGAACGAGTCCGCAGGAAAAATCCAATACGGCATGGCATATCGCCAGATGGGCGATCTCCACATAACCATATTGATCGGAAGCCACGTAAAAGTTCAGGTCACCCAGATCGCGCAGCGGATTGCCCGGCGCGAAGCCGCTCAAGGTCATCACGGCGCAGCCCTTGTCACGCGCGGTCCGGACGGCCTTGGTAATGCTTTCCGATCTCCCGGAGCTGCTGATTGCCACCAGTAGATCACCTTCATTGGCATGCATATCGATCTGCTTGGCGAAGACGTTCTCATAGCCGAGGTCGTTCGACAGACAGGTCAGCGTCGCGCCGTCATTCATCGCCATCGCGCGCAGCCCGCCGTTTTTCGAGTAGTCCGTCGCCATGTGGCTGGCAATTGCCGCGCTGCCGCCGTTGCCGATGAACATGATCTTTCGGCCGGCATCGTGCGTGGCACGGGCCAATTGCATGGATTCCGTCACCGCTGCCGCATAATCTAACGGCTTTCCGGCTGGCCGCGTGGCGGTCGTGTTCACCAGAGCATGGCGGAGAAAAGTGAAGTAGCGATCGAGATCGCCGGCTGTGACACCGAGCCCCGAAGACCTGTTCTCGTGATGTGACATGCTTGTTCAGTTCCTGCGCCTTGGAAATTGGGGCGTCCTTAAAGACTAAATGGGACAAAGGCAAGTTGCCGCCCCTCTTTTCGGGGTTGCGGCCGAGTGTTGCCGACTTTGCGACCACAAGCCCTTTCAGCGCCGGCGCTGGCATGCCGGTTCGGCCGAAAGCGAACTCGGCGACACTCTCGCTCAAACAACCGTGAGGCGGCATTCGGCCTCAGGAGTTCGGAGATGACATTCGTATCGAAACGATGACGCAACGAAATCCGGACGCCCCCGGACCTTTCCGAGGTTGCGGCGACGGGTTCCGACAAACTTTCAAAACCGATGCTCCGCTCCCTCGACCGGATTTGCCCAGACCGTCATGCCAGGTGCAAACGGCGTCTCGCCTTCGGCACGCACGACCATTTCTCCTAAATCGGCAACGTCGAGGTAGAGGATCGCGTCGGCGCCGAGCCGTTCCACGTGGCGGATCTTGCCCTGCCATTGTCCGGCGTCTTCCGAGAGTTTGATATGTTCCGGCCGCACCCCGTAGCTCGTGCAGTTGAATCGCCGTGCCGTCTCGCCGCCATAGAGGTTCATCTTCGGGCTGCCGATGAAGCCGGCGACGAAGGGTGTGGCGGGATTGCGGTAGAGTTCCATCGGGCTGCCGATCTGCTCGACTGCCCCGCCGTTCAGAACGACGATCTTGTCGGCCATCGTCATGGCTTCGACCTGGTCATGGGTGACATAGATCATCGTCGATTTCAGCCGGGCGTGGAGATCGGCGATCTCAAGGCGCATCTGGGCTCTGAGCGAAGCGTCGAGATTGGAGAGCGGCTCGTCGAACAGGAAGACTTTGGGATCGCGCACGATCGCGCGGCCGATGGCGACGCGCTGCCTTTGGCCGCCGGAGAGCGCTTTCGGCTTTCTCTGCAGAAGGCCAGCGCATAGGACGTCTGGTCGTTATGCGCGAGCCGTCCGGCCGGCGTGATGAACTCGTTGGTAAATGTCCGCCGGATTTCGTCGGCGCGCTGCTTCATCTGTTCTTCAAGCGCATGCTCGCCGAGAACGGCGGCGATCTTTGCCAGAAGGTCTGTTGAGATGAAGTGATAAAGCGTGGCCGCGCAGTCGTCGGCAATCGTCGGGCGCGGCTTTCTGTTGTCGCCGACAGGCTGCAGCCAGTCGCCGAAGGTGAAGCCGCGGGCGCCCCAATGCGACGGCGGATGCACGATCGGACCGTCCGAAATGGACCAGACGAAATCCACCCAGCGCACCATGGAATCCAGGCATTCCGCCAACACAGCCCGATCGCCGTAGTGAGTGTAGAGCACCCAGGGGATAACGACGATCGCATCGCCCCAGCCGGTCGAGCCGGCATAACCCGGGAAGTCGGCCGGATGCAGGCGTGTCGGATCCGGTGAAAAATGCGAGACGGCGCCGTCTTCGCGCTGGTCGGCCATCACATCGCGCAGATATTTCCTGAGGAACGACTGGCTGTCGCTCAGCCAGCAGGCGGTTGCGGCAAACACCTGTGCGTCGCCAGTCCAGCCCAGGCGTTCATCGCGCTGCGGGCAATCTGTCGGCACTTCGACGAAATTGGCGCGCTGCGACCAGATGGTATTCTGGACGAGGCGATTGACGAGCGGATTGCGGCAAGTGAAGCCGCCGGCAGGCTCGGGCACCGACGAGATCGGGATCGATGCGATTTCAACAATCTTGGCATTTCCCGTGATCGTCACCCTGGCATAACGGAAGCCATGGAAGGTGAAATGCGGCGCATAGGTCTCGTCGTCGCCGTCGCCGCGCAACGTGTAGAGCGTGTGCGCCGCGGCTGTGCGATAGTTGCGATTGTCGAAATGCCGGTCGGGGCCGAGCACTTCCGAATGCTCCACCCGCACTTCGGTGCCGCCGACGCCGCGGACTGTATATCTGACGTAACCGCCGACGTTCTGGCCGAAGTCATAGATCGTTCTGCCGTTGTCGTCGGTCCAGCTTTCGACGGCGGCGAGCGGCTGTAATTCCCGCACCGCTGCCGTCTCATGTGCGACGAGCAGCGCCGTGTCGAACGGCAATCTCTCGGTGTCGTGGGTTTCCGTAGGGTTTTCCAGCAGCGCGTCATAGATCTCACCGAAATAGATCCCCGATTTCAGGATCGGCAGCCTGCCGCTCCGCCAGCTCGTGTCGGTGGAAAGAAGCACGCCGCCCGGGCCCACCAGATCCGCAATGGCGCCGATCCTGTCGCCCCAGCAGTTCGGGATCGGCTTGGCGCCCCACATCAGGGGCGAGCGGTACCATCCGTCGGCAAGCCAGATCTCGATGCGATTGAGGCCCGGCTTGATGACGCTGGAAACATCGTAGCGCTGATAGGCGATGCGATCGTCGTAATTCGTCCAGCCCGGCGTCAACAGGTCGTCGCCGACGCGCGCGCCATTGATGAAGCAGCGGTAAAGGCCGAGGGCGGAGATGAACAGTTCGACCGGAAGCCCGGCGCCATCATGTTCGAAGCTTTTGGAGACGAAGCTTGCGGCGGTTCCCTGGCCGCCGTCCGACAGGGGAGCGATCATCACTCCCGACCAGGCGCGCGAAACGAGATTGCCGCTGATGGCTGCCGGCTGAAAGTTCATCAAATCCTCCCGATGAAATGTAGAACGTTCTCCATATAACGTTCTACATTTTCTTCGGAAGCGCAATAGAAATTTCATCGCCAGTCTGCCATGGTGGTTCCGCGGGCGATTGTTGACGGCTCGCGGCCGCAAGCCAGAGAGTCCATGTCAGTCGAAGACAAACAAAAGCCGCAACGAAACGATCGCGTGACGATCCGGACAGTGGCAACCCATGCAGGCGTCTCGGTCGCAGCGGTTTCCAAGGTGATGCGAAACGCCTACGGCGTCAGCGAAGCGCTGCGCGCCAGGGTGACCGACGCCATCGAGGCCCTCGGCTATAGGCCCTCGCGGGCAGCGCGGGGCCTGCGCGGCCGCAGTTTCACCATCGGCGTGCTGCTGATCGACATCCGCAATCCTTTCCTCCCGGAGGTGATCGCCGGCGTCAACGCGGTGCTGGCGCCTTCGCATTATCAGGCGATGATCGGCGTCAGCGATGCGCGCGTGCAACTGGAGACGTCGCTGATCGAATCGATGATCGACTACAAGATGGACGGCCTGATCCTCGTTGCCCCGCGCTTGCCCTCGGAGATCATCGCAAGGTTCGCGGTGGAGATCCCGATCGTCGCGGTCGGTTATCACGATGCCGGCGCCACGGCCTTCGACACCGTCAATGCCGACGATCAGCGCGGAGCGGAGATCGCGGTGGAAGCGCTGCTCGCCTGCGGCTATCGCGACATCGAAATGCTCAGTCTCGGCGAGCGCGAGGGGCATGCGGTGTCGGTCGTCCGCCAGCGTGAGATCGGCTACCGCCGGGCGATGCAGCGCGGCGGGCTCGGCGCCTCCGCACCGATCGGCAAAATTCCGATCGCCTCGCCGAAGCGGGAGGCCGCGATGCGAAAGTTCCTGTCGCGGAAGGACAGGCCGCGTGCCGTGTTCTGCTGGAGCGATCTCGACGCGATCACGCTGCTGAGCCTGGCAATGGAGACGGGCGTGCGCGTGCCCGAGGACCTCGCGGTCATCGGATATGACAATTCGTCGACCGCAGCCCTCGGACTCGTCAATCTCGCAAGCATCGATCAGTCGGGCAGGGAACTCGGTCAGGTCGCAACCCGGACCCTCATTTCCAGAATAGAAGGCCGCACCGCCCCCGAGCATATTCTCCAGATACCGTCTCTGGTCAGCCGCGGCAGCCTTGAGCGCTCCGAAGGCACAAAACAGGGCTGACGTTAAGACCGGCTCCGTCGGTCCGCTAAAAATATGATGCCGAAAAGTGTGACCGGTTTTCGGACGACATCATGTCTAACTTTTTAATTTAAAACAGGAAAACGAACATGTCGTGGCAGCACCCCGTACCCCGCATCACCGAGGACGAACGGCAGATCCGCCTCGCCGGTCTTCGGGAAGCGATCGACGCCGAAGGGCTGGCCGGCGTGCTTCTCGGCCCGACCGAAAGCCTGCGCTATTTCACCGGCCTCGTCTGGCATCCGAGCGAAAGGTTCCTCGGCGCACTGGTCACGCCGACGGCCGTTTTCTACATCGTTCCCGGTTTCGAGCGCAGCCGTGTCGAAACGCTGCCGCATCTGCCGGGAGAAATCCTGGTCTGGGAAGAGGAGGAAAGCAGCGCCGCGCTCATCTCCCGTCTTATCGTGCAGGGCGGTAGGCTCGCCCTCGACGATGGCCTGCCGTTGTTCTTCTATCATGCGTTGGCAGCGGCGATGGGCGCCGACAGGCTTGCCGATGGCGGCCGGGTGATCCGCGGCCTGCGCCGCATCAAATCACCCGTGGAGATCGCGCTCATTCAATATGCGATGAACCTGACGCTCGAGGTCCACCGGCAGGTGCATGCGCTGCTGAAGCCGGGCATCAGCTCATCCGAGGTGGTCGATTTCATCGATCGCCGGCATCGCCAGGCCGACGCCGATGCCGGCTCGACTTTCTGCATCGTCTCCTTCGGCGCGGCGACCTCGCTTCCGCACGGCGCCGACGGCGATCAAATCCTTGGCGACGACGACGTCATTCTCGTCGATACCGGTTGCCGGATCGACGGTTATCATTCCGATATCACCAGAACCTATATGCTGAACGGTGGCAACAGCGCCTTCGAGCGCGCCTGGTGGATCGAACGCGAGGCGCAACAGGCTGTCTTTGATGCCGCCCGCATCGGCGCCGCCTGCTCCAGCCTCGACGATGCCGCCCGCAAGGTGCTTGCCAAACATTCTCTTGGCCCCGACTACCGACTGCCGGGATTGCCGCATCGCGCCGGTCACGGCCTCGGGCTCGAGATCCACGAGGAGCCGTACGTCGTTCGCGGCAATCACACGCCGCTTGCCGCCGGCATGTGTTTTTCCAACGAGCCGATGATCGTCTTTCCCGAAAAATTCGGGATCCGCCTGGAAGACCATATCTATATGACCGCCGAAGGACCGCGCTGGTTCACCAGGCCGGCGGCCGGGCCGACCGAGCCATTCTCCTGAGCGGACGGGATGAGAGACGCCCGCTCAGGTAGCTGCACCTTAACCGCGGATAGCAGGACGCGCAGGCGGCTTGTGGCCGCCTGCGGGGGAACACGTCCCGCGGTCTTGTTCCCGGGGGAGGGGAACGAGACCGAAGAGGGTGCCGTCGCCGGCCTTGCGCGGTGGGGCAGCGTCTGCCCCATCACCTGTGGGGCATCATCTCTGAGCTTGTCCCCGTTTCGAAATCTCAGGCTGGAAGGCGACCGCGGCGTGATCGTTGGACGCATGCGGTTTATCCCCGGCGATGTCCTCGGCCAGTCCGATCCGACGCAGGGCGCGTTTGAGGATCTGTTCGAGATCGTCGACGAAAGTGAAGATGACGGGGATGACGATGAGGCTGAGTAGCGTCGACATCACCACGCCGCCGATCACCACGATCGCCATCGGCTGGCGGAAGCTGGAATCGCCGCCCATCAGGCTGAGTGCCGCCGGCAGCATGCCCGAGGCCATGGCGATCGTGGTCATGACGATCGGCCGTGCGCGCTTGTGGCAGGCATCCACCAAGGCGTCGAATCTCGACATGCCACGCTGACGCGACATGATCGCATATTCGATGAGCAGGATGGAGTTCTTCGTCACCACGCCCATCAGCATGAGCAGGCCGATGACAACAGGCATGGAGAAGCTCGTTCCGGTCACCACCAGCGGCACCAACGCGCCGCCGAGCGAGAGCGGCAGCGCCATCAGAAGCGTCAGCGGCTGGAGGAAATCGTGGAAGAGCAGCACCATGACCGCATAGATGCAGAACACGCCGATCGCCATCGCCAGCCCGAAACTCTGGAACAGCTCCGAACTGCGCTGAAGTTCGCCCTGGTTGACCAGGGTGACGCCCGAGGGCAGATGACGAAGTGCCGGCAGCGCCTGCGCTTCGCGGTTGACGTCGCCGAGGATGCGGCCGTTGAGCTCGACGGAAAGGGTGACATTGCGCATCCGGTCGATCCGGTCGATCTCCGACGGGCTGCCCCCGATCCTCACATCGGCGATCGATCCGAGATCGACGTTGCCGTTGGTTCCCGCCACCCGCATGTTCTTGATGTCGTCCAGATTGGTGCGCGCCTCGGGCGAGAAGCGGACGACGATCGGAATCTGCCGCTGAGGCAGGTTGAGCTTCGGGAGGTCGGCGGAATATTCGCCGTTGGTCGCCACGCGCACGGCCTCGGCGATGGCGCTCGACGTGACCCCGAGTGCGGCGCTGCGCGCAAAGTCGGGCGTGATCTGGATCTCGGGCGCTTGCCTCGCTGCAGTCGATGTCACCGCTCCGATGCCCTGCAGTGAGCGGAGCTGCTCCTCGAGCGCCGTACTGGCGCTGTCGAGGACATTTGCATCGTCGCCAGCCAGCGTGATCTCGAGCTTCGTGCCATTGCCGCCGCCGCCGACCTCTACACGCACGCCGGGGAGGACGGAAAGCGCCTGCCGGATGTCGTTTTCGATTTCCGACTGCTTGCGATTGCGCTCGTCGATGGGCGGCAGCACGGCGACGATCGTCGCCGATCCGACATCGCTCGTGGTGCCGGCGTCGGGACCGCCGCCCGAGGACACCGAACCGACGGCGGAAAAGACATGGGTCACGTCGGGAAGCTTGCCGATGATATCTGCGGCCTTCCTGCTGGTGGCGTCGGTCTGCTCGATGGTGGCGCCCGGCTGCATGGTCAGCGTGATCTGGGTCCGCGCGTCGTCGGACGCGGGCAGGAAGCCCGATTTCAACAGGGGAATAGTCGAAAGCGAGAGCGCGACGACGACGGCGGTGACGGCCACGGTCGTCTTCCTGCGGTGCATGGCGGCCTTCACGATTGATATATAGGCACGCATGATCCGGCCGTCCTTTTCCTCGGTCGGATGGGCCTTCATGAAATAGGCGGCCATCATCGGCGTCAGCAGGCGCGCGACCACGAGCGAGGCAAGCACGGCGACGGCAGCGGTGATGCCGAACTGGCGGAAAATAAGGCCCGGTATGCCGCTCATGAACGCCGTCGGCAGGAAGACCGAGACCAGCGTGAAGGTTGTTGCGATGACGGCAAGTCCGATCTCGTTGGCCGCTTCGAGGGCGGCATCGATCGGCCCCTTGCCCATCTGCAGGTGCCGGGCGATGTTCTCGATCTCGACGATGGCATCGTCGACGAGAATGCCGACCACGAGCGACAGCGCAAGCAGCGTGACGATATTCAGGCTGAAGTCGGCGAGATACATGACTAGGAAGGTCGGTATGACGGACAAGGGCAGCGCCACGGCCGAGAGGATCGTTGCCCGCCAGTCCCGGAGGAAAAGCCAGACGACGATGATCGCCAGGATCGCGCCTTCGTAGAGCATGTGCATCGAACCATCATAGTTGCCGATGATCGGGCCGATCGTGCTGTAAGCCTCGTCGATCTCAACGTTGGAATGCTTGCCGGCGAACTCCCTGATCGCCTTGTCCACATCGGCGGCAACACCGCTGTCGGAAAATCCGTTCGAGCGCTTGATCTCGACCGCGATCACCGGCTTGCCGTCGAGATAGGCCATCGAGGAGCGCTCGGCGAAGCTGTCGCTGATGGATGCGACGTCGTCGAGGCGAACCTGCTGGCCGTTGGCGAGTGGGATTTTCAGCCCCTTCAGCGCCTCGACCGATGGCAGCGCGCCGAGCGTGCGCAAGGTCTGGCGGGTGCCGCCGATTTCGCCGAGGCCGCCCGACGTATCCGTTTGCACGGCCTTTAGCTGCGACGATACGGTGGCGGCGGTGACGCCGAGCGAGGCCATCGTCGCGGGATCGAGATCCACGTGCACCTCGCGGTCGATGCCGCCGATGCGGTTGACTTGCCCGACACCGGGCACCGAAAGCAGCGCCTTGGTCAGATCATTGTCGACGAACCAGGAAAGCTCGGTCTCATTGAGAGCGGTCGAGCCGACGGCATAGGTGACCAGCGCGGAGCTCTGTACGGTGACCTTGGTGACGCTTGGTGATTCCATCTGCGCCGGCAGGTCGCCCTTGACACTGTCGACGGCATTGCGGACTTCGTTCAGGGCCGTTTCGCTGTCTTTTTCCAGCTTGAAGGAGACCTTGACCGAAACGGTGCCGTCCGTGATCGTCGTGGTGATGTGATCGAGATAGCTGAGCGCGGCAAGACTGTCCTCGATGGTGCGGGCAACCTCGGTTTCGAGCTGCGTCGGCGCCGCGCCGTCGAGCGTCGCGGTGACGTTGATCGTGGGAAGATCCATGTCGGGGAAATTCTGGATCGGCAGCTGCTTGAAGGCCAAGAGCCCGCCGGCTGTCAGCATCACAAACAGCAATATCGCCGGTACGGGGTTGCGGATCGACCAGGCTGAGAAGTTCATCAGTTCGTCTCCGCAATCTTCACGAGGTCGTTGTCGGACAGGAACGCGCCACCCGAGTTCACCACTTTCGCCGATCGATCGATCCCCGAGACGATTTCAACCTCGCCATTGTTGCGGCGACCGGTTTCCACCCTGACCTTTTTGACCCGCTGATCCTCACCTGAAGTGAAGAGGTAACTGATGCCGTCCCGGAACACGATCGCGGTCTCGGGAACGGTCAGCGCCGGCGACGTCTGCAATTCGATATTGCCGGTGACATAGAGACCGGTGCGCGGCCGGACGCCGGTGGGAAGCGCCACATAGACGATTGCCCGGCTGGTATCGGTGCTGACCGAAGGCCCGACAAGTCTCACCTTGCCGTCGATGACCTGGCCGTCCGGTCCGTTGATCCTGACGCTCAAGCCTTCGGAAATGCGCGGGAGGTAACGTGCCGACACTTCGGCCTGCCATTCGACACGCTGCTGGCGAACCATGCGAAACAGCTCGGTGCCGGCGGAGACGACGGCGCCGAGATTGGCTGAACGCGACGTGATCACGCCGTCGTCGACGGCCGTGATCGTCGTCTGCGCAAGCTTGATCTTTTCGCTGTCGAGCGCGGCTTCTTCGGATGCAAGACTTGCCGTTGCCGTCTGCTCATCGGCCAGATATTCGACGATCTTCTCGTCGGAAAGCGCGCCGGAAGGTTGCAGCTGCCGCGCCCGGTCGGCATTGGCCTTGGCCTTCGACAGACTTGCCTTGGCGTTCTCGACGGCGGCCTCCTGCTTGCGAAGATCGGCGAGCACGCTCTCCTTCGAAAGCTGGACGAGCGTCTGTCCCTTCGTGACCACGGAGCCGACGTCGACCAGGACATCGGTTATGCGCAGGCCGCCGGTTTCGGAGGCGATGATGGCTTCCTGCCAAGGCTTCAGCCAGCCGCTTGCCGGAACGGTCTCCGGCCAGTCCCGCTGCGCCGGTGTTGTCAGGGAGACGGTAAGAGCGGGTGCTGCCGCCTGTTCGGCCGCGGCATTGCGCAGGGGGAAGAAAAGCGCGGCCGCAACGAGAGCGGCGGCGCCTAGCCTGAATGGTTTTCTCAACGATCACTCCTTGTGGTCAAAGGCATCGCTGCCTTTTCCCGATCCGCGATCAACTCGATGACGGATTGCGGCTCATGCACGGCAATCCGATCCCGGCTCGCGTCGATGTCATGGCAGGATAAGTAACGGGGCGAACGTTAAGTGCGGTCAAGTTAGTGTTAAGTTGGGTAAAACTTGGCCGCGCGAGCGTGCATGTGCTGTATGGCTGCCGGGATTCGAGCATGATGCCGAAAAGTATGGGCGGGTTTCTCAAGACATCATGCTCTAACTCTTATGTAGAACAGGATTCAGATTTGAGGCCGCCAACCCGACCTAAAATCATCCTGTTCTAATGACGGGCGAAGTGAATGAACAAGGTTCTCCTCATCGACGACGATGCCGAGCTGACGACGCTTCTGCAGGAATATCTGATCGAAGAAGGGTATGACGTCGTAACCGATACCGACGGTCGCGCTGCCATTGCCGCTGCCGCCGGCAATACGGTCGATATCATCGTGCTCGACATCATGATGCCCCGGATGAACGGGATCGAAGTTTTGCAGAGGATCCGGAAACTGAGCCAAGTCCCCGTTCTGATGCTGACCGCAAGAGGCGATGACGTGGACAGGATATCGGGTCTCAATCTCGGTGCCGACGATTATGTGCCGAAGCCATGTTCGCCGGGTGAATTGGCGGCGAGGCTACGCGCCATCCTGCGTCGCGCGGGGCAACCGGCAGCCGGCGCATCGACCGACACGATCAGGGCAGGGCAGCTGGTGATCCACTCCGGTAGCAGAAATGCCGAATGGCGCGGCGAGACCTTGGAACTGACCGGCACCGAATTCAGCCTGCTCGAGGTTCTCGCCCGCAGCGCCGGCCAACTGGTGTCGAAGCAGGATATTTCAAAGCGGGCCTTCGGCAAGCCGCTCACGCCGTTCGACCGGCGTATCGACGTTCATATCAGCAGCGTTCGCCAGAAGCTCGGACTGCGGGAGGACGGACAATCCTGGATCCAGTCAGTCCGCGGTCAGGGCTATCAACTTCTCGTGGACTGACCATGCCCCGGCTTTTCTGGAAATTCTTCAGGATCATCTGGCTGACGCTGGCGGCAAGCCTCGCTGTCATCATCCTGATCGTCAAACTGCTTCAGGCGGTTCCCTTCGCAGGCGAGCTCGAACAGGAGCGGCGGGTGCTGGTGCTGAACCTGACCGCAAATATTCTGGTTCAGGAGGGCGAAGACGCCGCTGCCCGTTTCGTCAGCACAAGCGAGAAGACGCAGCCGCTCGGCCTCAGCCTTTCGAAGCCTGCGGAAGCCGAAGCCTGCGCTGCGAAGAACACGGTGACCACCCGATCCGTGCTGAAGGATGGCGTCTGCTACCGGCTTTCCGTGTCGGCCCCGGCCAGTTCCATCTTCGACAATCTTGGTCCGTTCATGCCTTGGATCACCATCCTGATCGCCAGCACGATCGCAGCCGGCGCATTGGCGCGATACCTCATTCGCCCCGTCGTGCATCTGCGCGACGGCCTGAGCGCGCTTGCTCATGGCCGCTTCGATTTTCGCATTGGCGACAAAATGGCTGGCCGAAAGGATGAGGTGACGGCGCTTGCTTATGATTTCGATGCGAGCGCCGCCCGACTTCAGGAACTCCAGGATGCGCAGCAGAGGCTGTTCCACGACGTCTCCCATGAACTGCGTTCGCCTTTGTCACGCCTGCAGGCTGCTGTCGGCGTTCTCAGGCAAAGCCCGGCCAAACTCGGCGCCATGCTCGACCGTATGGACCGGGAGGTCGAACGGCTCGATACGCTGGTGGGCGAGGTTCTCACCCTCGCCAGGCTGACGGCAGGATCCGGCCGGCCGCTGAAGACGCAGACCCTCGACGTCATCGAGCTGCTGAATGAAATCCTCGGCGATGCGGCATTCGAAGCCCAGGCCCGCGAGGTTGCGATCACGACGAGTGTCGACGGTATCTTCCGGGCCGAGGTCGAAGGCGAACTGATCTACAGGGCGCTCGAAAACGTCGTCCGCAACGCCGTCAAATATACGGCCGAACATTCGCGCATATCAGTATCCTGCGACGTAGGGTCCGACCGCCTTACGATCCGCGTTGGGGATCAGGGGCCGGGCGTCGGCCGTGACGAACTCGAACGTATCTTCCAGCCGTTTTCCCGCGGCAAAGACGCCGTGCCGAGAGGCGGATACGGCCTGGGTCTTGCCATCACCCGGCAGGCGATCGAGCGTCATGGCGGGCGCGTGCATGCCTCGCTGCCGGAGGCCGGCGGCCTGGCGATCACGCTGGAGCTTCCGAGGCGGCCGATGCCCTACGGTTCGGCCGGCGATGAAGCCTGATTTGGACCGCTCGACGGGAGGTGCCGGATTTTACCTAACTTTACAGTTTCTTAACCGCCATTAACGCTGGTCTCGCTAAGCCTGAACCCACGATCCCGGTTCAGAAGGCTCGCCCGTGAGTACGTCGCTTCGCACAAGACCATCATCCCTCCGCTACGCCGCATCCGCACTGACGCTTCTGCTGACAGGCTGCGTCAGCGGCCCGGATCATGTACCCCCGCAAATGCCGCTTCCGGCCAAATTCGAAGAAGGGGGCAATAAGAGCAACGGCAATGTCGTGACGGCCGAGTGGTGGACGGCCTATCGCGACAAGCGGCTCGACGGCCTGGTGGCGCATGGCCTCAGCGAGCACCTCGACGTGCTGCAGGCGCTCGAAAGCATCAACGCGGCTTCAGCCAATGTCACGGTTGCCGGCGCCGGCGGCTTGCCGAGCCTGACTGTCGATGCATCGCACACATTATCCGCCGAGAAGGGCCGGCTGCGCACGACGGTCGGCACCACGAACACGACGGGCGGGGAGGCCAGCCTCTCCTGGCTGCTCGATTTCTTCGGCCAGTATCGTCGCTCCAGGGAGAGCGCAATTGCCTCGTTGGGGGCCGCCTATGCGACGGCCGACAATGCCAAGCTCACTTTTCTGAAAGATCTCGTCGAGAGCTATATCGACGCCCGCTATTACCAGGAGCGCATCGCCCTTTCGCAGGCGAGTGTGAAATCCCGCCAGCAGACTTACGAATTGACGCAGCTGCAATTGAAAGCCGGCGCGGCCTCCCGCCTCGATGTCGTTCAGGCCGAAGGCCTGGTGCAGTCGACGAAGGCGGATATTCCCGGGCTGGAAAAGAGCTTCACGGAATCGGCCCATCACATTGCCACGCTGCTCGGAATGCCGGCATCTTCGCTGATGGGGGAGCTTCAGAATAGTGCCGGTCAACCGGTCTTCCGCGGCGACATTCGCGCCGGCATTCCGGCCGATCTGATCCGCAATCGTCCGGATATTCGCAAGGCCGAACGCGACCTGGCGGCCGCCGTTGCCGATATCGGCGCAGCCGAAGCCCAGCTCTACCCGTCGATCACGCTCTCCGGCTCGATCTCGCCGAGCTGGGTCAAATCATCGGGCGCCAAAGGCGCAAGTCTGACCAGCTGGTCCTTCGGGCCCTCGCTCAACCTGCCGATGTTCGACGGCGGCACATTGCGCGCCAATGTCGATATCGAGAAATCCGACGCGAAAACCCAGTATCTCGCCTGGAAGGCGGCGGTGCTGAACGGCGTCGAAGAGGTCGAAAATGCGCTGACGGCGGTGCGCCGCGACACGCAGACGCTGGAGCCGCTGCGCCGGCAGGTGCAGACGTCGCAGGAATCGCTGGCGCTTTCGACCGCGAGCTACAAGGACGGCGCTTCGTCGCTGCTCGATGTCCTGGAGGCGCAGCGTTCGGTCTCCGATGCCGAGGCAAGCCTTGCCGCCACGGTGCAGCAGGTCGCCAAGGACTATGTCGACCTCTACGTCGCCATCGGCGCCGGTTACCTCGAGCCGCAGCAGGTCGCCTCCAAGCCGACCGAAAAGTCGGGCTGATCGGCGGAGGCTATTGTCCGGCGCTCTTCAGAAGGCGGAGCGCGAGCTTGAGGTGCGGTAGGTCAAGCATGCGCCCGTCAAGCTGGATGACGCCGGCGTCGGGGCTGGCGGCAAAGGCGGCGGCGACTTTCTCGGCCCAGGCGATTTCGGACGCATCCGGTGTGAAGGCGTGGTTGATCGTCTCGATCTGGCTCGGATGGATGGCCATCATGCCGGAAAAACCGTCGCGCCGGCCGCGGCCGGCATAGGCCCTCAAACCGTTGAGATCGCGGAATTCGGGATAGACGGTTTCGATCGCCGGAACGACGGCTGCATGTGCTGCGAACAGCGTGAGCGAACGGGCAAGCTCGTAAGGCGGCGTATACCGGCCATCGGTTCTCCGCGCGGTTGTCGCCCCCATCGCGGCCGGCAGATCCTCGGCCCCCCAGGTCAGGCCGCAGAGACTGGCCGAAACCTCCCGGTAGCTGCCGATCTCGAAGATAGCGGACGGCGTTTCCGTTGCGATCGGCAGGATGGGAATAGCCGATGCGAG
Source organism: Rhizobium acidisoli (assembly GCF_002531755.2). Taxonomy (NCBI): domain Bacteria; kingdom Pseudomonadati; phylum Pseudomonadota; class Alphaproteobacteria; order Hyphomicrobiales; family Rhizobiaceae; genus Rhizobium; species Rhizobium acidisoli. Next base: position 579,063 of record NZ_CP035002.1, read on the forward strand.
GGAGTTTGCGAGCTTCAGCACGGAAGCGGCGCCCTCGGCCTTCGGCAGCATGAGGGCGAAGGGATGAAGGCCGGTCAGGGCGGCAAGGTCGTCTTCGAATTCAGGCGAGGCGAGGGGATTGATGCGGATCAGGAGAGCGGTCTCGCCGGAATGGCGCAGAGCGAACTCGTGCACGTTTTCTCGTGCCCTCGGTTTATTCGCAGGCGAAACCGAATCTTCCAGATCGAGAATGACGGCATCGGCGCCCGAGGCGAGCGCCTTTTCGAAACGGTCCGGCCGGTCGCCGGGCGCAAAGAGCAGCGAGCGCAGCCTCATGACAGCTTCACCTTCAGCATCGCCGTGCGCAGGCACTGACAGACGATCTCATCGCGCTGGTTGAGGGTGATGTGCCGGAAGGTGACGATGCCGGCGTTGGGGCGGGAGTTCGAGCGGCGCAGCTCCGTCACCTCGGTTTCTACCCTGAGCGTATCGCCGATAAAAACCGGCTTCGGCATCGTCACCTTGTCGTAGCCGAGATTGGCGACGAGCGTGCCGAGCGTGGTGTCGCCGACCGAAAGGCCGACGGTGAGCGCAAAGGTGAAGGTGCCGTTGACGACGATCCGGCCGAATTCGGTGCCGGCTGCATATTCGGCATCGAGATGCAGCGGCTGCGGATTGTGGGAGAGCGTCGAAAACAGCAGATTGTCGGTCTCGGTGACCGTCCGGCGGATTTCGTGGGCGATGCGGTCGCCGACCGTCCATTCGTCGAAATAGCGGCCGGCCATCACTCCTCTCCCTTCATGACGCTGGCGACCAGCTGATTTTCCGAGACGCGGACACCCGGGGAAACCTGCAATTTGCCGACGATGCCGTCGAAGGGCGCCCGCAGCGAATGTTCCATCTTCATGGCTTCGACCGCCAGCAGGCGGTCCCCCTTGGCGACAGGGTCGCCTTCGGCGACATCCACCGAGATGACGAGGCCGGGCATGGGTGACAGGATGGCGCCATCGCCCACGCCGTGATTTGCCTCGATTTCGCTCGCCTTCGGCAGGCCGATCGACCAGGCATTGCCGGCATCGAAGAGCACCATCGTGTCGTCGATCTCGATCGTCTTTGCTTTGAGGCCGGCGCGCGCACGCCCCCAATGGAGATGACCGTCGATGCGCACGCGCACGCGGCTGTCGCGCGTCGCAGCGATGCGGAAGCCGGAAAGTGCGGACCAGGGATCGCCATCCGTAGCCTTCGAAAGTGCCGCGGCTGCCCTGTCGACGACAGTTTCATCCGGCTCGCTCGCCACAAGGCTTTCGCCGTGGCGGTCGAGGAAGCCGGTATCGATCCTTGCAGCGCGAAAATCCAGATCAGTGGCGATGCGGGCGAGAAGGCCGGCATTCGATCTGACCGGCCAGACCTCGATGCCGGCGCAGGCGGCTGCGAGCTTCGACAGCGCTGCCTCGCGGTTCGGCCCGTGTGCAATGATCTTGGCAATCATCGGATCGTAAAAGGCGGTGATCTCATCGCCCTCATCGATGCCGCTATCGACGCGGACGGACGTCGGGAGTTTGAGATGGTCGAGCCGGCCGGTCGAGGGCAGGTAGCCGGCGGCGGGATTTTCGGCATAGAGCCGGGCTTCGAAGGCCCAGCCGCTGACGGCGATCTCGTCCTGGCTTTTCGGCAGGGGCTCGCCGCTGGCGACCTTCAACTGCCAGAGGACCAGATCCTCGCCTGTTATCGCCTCGGTAACGGGATGTTCCACCTGCAGCCGCGTGTTCATTTCCATGAACCAGATACGGTCGGGATGCAGGCTGTGGGAGGCGTCGGCGATGAATTCGATGGTGCCGGCGCCGACGTAATTCACCGCTCTTGCAGCTTTGACCGCCGCATCGCAGATCGCTGCCCGAGTGGCGGCATCGAGGCCGGGGGCAGGGGCCTCCTCGATCACCTTTTGATGCCGGCGCTGCAGCGAACAATCGCGTTCGAAGAGATGTACGCAATTGCCTGCTTTGTCGGCGAATACCTGCACCTCGATATGACGCGGATTGGCGATATAGCGCTCGATCAGCACGCGGTCATCGCCGAACGCGGCCGCGGCCTCGCGGCGGCAGGAGGCAAGATGGTCGGCGAAATCCTGCGCGCGGTCGACGCGGCGCATGCCCTTGCCGCCGCCGCCGGCGACCGCCTTGATGAGTACGGGATAACCGATGGCATCGGCTTCGGCCGCAAGCCTTGCTTCGCTCTGGTCCGGGCCGAGATAACCGGGGGTCACGGGCACGCCGGCTGCCTGCATCAATTCCTTGGCGGCGTCCTTCAGCCCCATCGCCCGGATGGCTGCCGGAGGCGCCCCGACCCAGATGATGCCGGCTTTTTCCACCGCTTCGGCGAATTCGGCATTTTCCGACAGGAAACCGTAACCGGGATGGATCGCGGCAGCGCCGGTTTTTCGGGCGGCCTCCAGGATTCTTGCCTCAGAGAGATAGCTTTCGCGCGCCGGCGATGGGCCGATGGCGATCGCCTCGTCCGCCTCTCTCACGAAGGGCAGGCCGGCATCGGCCTCGGAATAGACGGCGATCGTGCGAATGCCGAGCATCTTGGCGGTGCGGATGATGCGGCGGGCGATTTCGCCCCTGTTGGCGATGAGAAGGCTTTCCATCATCACCGCCTCACATCCTGAACAGGCCGAATCGCGGCCCTTTCGGGATCGGCGCATTCAGGCAGGCGGAAAAGGCAAGGCCCAGCACATCGCGTGTCTGGCGCGGGTCGATGATGCCGTCGTCCCAGAGGCGGGCGGTGGCATAATAGGGATTGCCCTCGGCCTCGTAGCCGGCGCGGATCGGCGCCTTGAAGGCTTCTTCCTTATCGGCCGCCCAGTCTTCTCCCCGCGCCTCCATCGCATCACGGCGGATGGTGGCAAGCACCGAGGCCGCCTGCTCGCCGCCCATCACGCTGATGCGGCTGTTCGGCCAGGTGAAGAGGAAGCGCGGGCGATAGGCGCGGCCGCACATGCCGTAATTGCCGGCGCCGAAGCTGCCGCCGATGATGACGGTGACCTTCGGCACGGTCGCGGTCGCAACCGCGGTGACCAGTTTCGCGCCATCCTTGGCGATGCCGCCGGCCTCATAGCGGCCGCCGACCATGAAACCGGAGATGTTCTGCAGAAAGAGCAGGGGAACCCGGCGCTGGCAGGCAAGCTCGATGAAATGCGCGCCTTTCAGCGCACTTTCGGAAAACAGCACGCCGTTATTGGCGATGACGGCGACCGGCATGCCCCAGATGCGGGCGAAGCCGCAGACGAGTGTCGTGCCGTAGAGCGGCTTGAACTCATGCAGTTCCGAGCCGTCGACGATCCGGCCGATCACTTCGCGCACGTCATAGGGCGAGCGCACATCATCCGGGATGAGGCCGCAGAGATCTTCGGGATCGAGTTTCGGCGGCTGCGGTCGCTTGAGGTCGATATCGACGGATTTGACGCTGTTGAGGGTGGCTGCGATATCGCGGATGAGCAACAGCGCATGTTCGTCGTTTTCGGCGACATGATCGACGACACCGGAGCGGCGGCCATGGGTCTCGGCGCCGCCGAGTTCTTCGGCCGAAATGATCTCGCCGGTGGCGGCCTTCACCAGCGGTGGGCCGGCGAGGAAGATCGTGCCCTGGTTGCGCACGATGACCGTCTCGTCGGACATGGCGGGCACGTAGGCGCCGCCGGCGGTGCAACTGCCCATCACGCAGGCGATCTGTGGGATTCCCTCGGCCGACATTTGCGCCTGGTGGTAAAAGATTGCACCGAAATGGTCGCGGTCGGGAAAGACCTCGGCCTGATGCGGAAGATTGGCGCCGCCGCTATCGACCAGATAGAGACAGGGCAGCCGGTTCTGCAGGGCGATCTCCTGCGCCCGCAGATGTTTCTTCACCGTTAGCGGGTAATAGGCGCCGCCCTTCACCGTCGCGTCATTGGCGACGATCATGACCTCGCGGCCGGAAACGCGGCCGATGCCAGCGATGATGCCGGCGCCCGGCGCCTCGTCGCCATACATGCCGTTGGCGGCCAGCGTGCCGATCTCCAGGAAGGGGCTGCCGGCATCGAGGAGCAACTGGATGCGGTCGCGCGGCAGGAGTTTACCCTTGCTTGTGTGGCGCTCGCGTGCCGATTGCGATCCGCCCTCGCGCGCTTTCGCCGAACGGGCGTGGAGCTCGTCGATCAGGGTTCTGCTCTTGACGGCATTGGCCTTGAAGCTGTCGCTGTCGCGGTTGATCGCGGTCGAAATCACCGTCATGACGCAATGAGCTCCCGGCCGATCAGGTAGCGGCGGATCTCGTTGGTGCCGGCGCCGATATCGTAGAGCTTGGCATCGCGCAGGAAGCGCTCGAGCGGCCATTCCTTGGTATAACCAGCGCCGCCGAGCGCCTGGATCGCCTCCAGCGAAACCTTCACGGCATTCTCGCTGGCAAAGAGGATCGCGGCGGCCGCATCCGTGCGTGTCCCCCGGCCGGCGTCGCAAGCGCGGGCGACGGAATAGACATAAGCGCGCGCCGAATTCAGCGCGACATACATGTCGGCGATCTTGGCCTGCATCAGCTGGAAATCGCCGATCGGTTTGCCGAACTGCTTGCGATCGCGCACATAGGGCAGCACGACATCGAGGCAGGCCTGCATGATGCCGAGCGGACCGCCGGCAAGCACGGCGCGCTCGTAATCGAGGCCGGACATCAGGATCTTCACGCCTTCCCCCTCCCGGCCCATCAGCGCCTCGGCCGGCACCTCGCAATCCTCAAACACCAGTTCGGCCGTGTCGCTGCCGCGCATCCCAAGCTTAGAGAGCTTCTTCGAGACGCTGAAGCCGAGCAGACCTTTTTCGATGATGAGGGCGGAAATGCCCTTGGGGCCGGCGGCGGGATCGGTCTTGGCGTAGACGACGAGCACGTCGGCATGCGGCGCATTGGTGATCCAGAATTTGGTGCCGTTCAGGATATAGCGGTCGCCCTTTTTCTCGGCCCGCAGGCGCATCGAGACGACATCGGAACCCGCGCCAGCCTCCGACATCGCGAGCGAGCCGACATGTTCGCCTGAGATCAGCTTCGGCAGATGGCGGTGCTTCTGTTCCGGCGAAGCCCAGCGGCGGATCTGGTTGACGCAGAGATTGGAATGGGCGCCGTAGCTCAAGCCCACCGAGGCCGAGGCGCGGGAGACTTCCTCCATGGCGACGACATGTTCGAGGTAGCCGAGACCGGCGCCGCCGAATTCTTCCTCGACGGTGATCCCATGCAGCCCGAGCGCTCCCATCCGGGGCCAGAGCTGGCGCGGAAACATATTGCTTTCGTCGATCTCCGCGGCCAGCGGAGCAATATGATCGGCCGCAAACCGCGCCGTCGTTTCACGGATCGCGTCCGCGGTGTCGCCGAGCGAAAAATCAAACATGGCACTCCTCCCGTTGGAATATGTAGCGCGGGTTGCGGAAGGTTCAAAGTGTCTCTGATTTGGATGCGGCTGAGAGCCATCCCATCGACGCTGTGCTGTTTTCTTGAAAATATGGAATATATGGAATTAAAGCCGGAGGTTTATCATGCGACAATTCACGACAGGGGATCTCAACAAGCAGGTCGGCGATGTCACCGATGCTGCGAGTCGGGAGCCGATCGTTCTTACCCGGCACAACAAGCCACGTTTCGTGCTGATGAGCTATGAACATTACGAGCGGATGCGCAGTGGCATGGACCCGCGTGGCGCCCATCACCTCTCGGAGATGCCGGACGAACATGCCGACTTGTTCGGCGAAGCGATCGAGCGGCTGGCGAAGGGTGAAGGCTACGACGATGAGCCATGAGTTTCGCCCGGGGGAAGTGTGAGGCGCCTAACCGTGCCACCCTCATGCCTGTGCTTGTCACAGGCATCCAGCCGCCGCGCGTCGGCGCGGTGAATGACTCATTGCTCTTCGTAGGCGAGTCTCTTGCGCCCAAGGACTTGGGCGCGCTGGATGCCTGTGACAAGCACAGGCATGAGGGGAGTATGTTGGACGACCAGTGCCAAACAGTCGCGCCGTTCTATGACTGTGCCGACGTGAATCTCATCTTACCGCTCGCGGCCCTGTTCCCCAGACCCCTCCCGCCGGAAAGCCTCCGGACTCTTGCCCATCCATTTCCGGAAGGCCCGGAAGAAGGCGCTGGGTTCGGAATAACCGAGCTGCACGGCGATCTCACCAATGGTCTTTGGCGTGTTCAGCAGCAGGTCGACGGCGAGATCCCGGCGGATATCGTCCTTGATGGCGGCATAGCTTTGCCCCTCGTCATGCAGCCGGTGGCGGAGCGTCGAAGGTGGCATGCGCATATCGGCGGCAAGGGCGGCGAAGCTCGTCCAGGCATTGGGTGTGGCCTGGCTCAAGCGCCGGCGGACGGCGGCGGCGATGCCGGCATCGTAACGGTAACGCACCAGAATATTGGCGGGCGCGCCGCGCAGGAATTGTTTAAGCGCCTGTTCGCTGCGCGCCACCGGCAGGGCGAGCAAGGCGCTGTCGAAGCCGAACCGGCTGATGGCTTGCGAAAAGCGCACCGGTGCACCGAAGAAGAGCCGGTAGTCGGCGCCTTGCGCGGGCTCGGCGCAGCGGAAATCGACGAGGCGGATCGGGATGCGCCGGCCGACCAGCCAGCAGGTGATGCCGTTCAGGATGATCCAGTAGGTGCGGTAGGCGAAAGGCGAACGCGGGCCGCCGGCATCCCTGAGTTCGACCTCGGCAAGACCGTCGCGGACGACGAGCCGCCCGCAGGGATCGTCGAGCACGATATCGAGGAAGCGCAGCGCCCGGCGCAGCGCATGACCGAGCGTCGGCGCGTGCAGCACGCAATGACAGAGCAGCGTGAAGCTGCCGCTGCGCATCGGCCGCGCGCCCATGCCGAAGAATTCGTCGTCGAGTTCGGCGGCGATCGCCAGCCAGAGCCCGCCATAGGTCTCGGCTGAGACCGGCTGGTCGATGACCGGCGGCAGGCCGAGGCGGGCAAGGATCGGTTCCGTCGGCTTGCCGAGCCGCCGCAGGCTGTCGAGCGCTTCCTCGACGAAACCCGGCGCGATCATGCGTCGCTCGATCTCGGCCATATCAATCCTCGTTCTATAGCAAAACTGGCCGAAACAATGAAGCAGTTCTGTCATCGCTTGCAATAGGTGGAGCGAATAAAATCATCCCTGCCGGTTGCGCTTCGAAGAGGGCATGGCCGGCCGGGGAGGAACAGATCGATGCTGATCCGTGGAGCAAGTTTCATCGTCACCGGCGGCGGCTCAGGACTGGGTGCGGCGACGGTGCGTGCGCTCGTCGAGGCCGGCGGGCGCGTGACGATTGTCGATCTCAATACCGAAGCGGGCGAAGAGGTCGCCCGACAATTCGGCAGCGACGCGCGCTTCGTTAAGGCGGATGTGACCGATGGCGAGGCGGCAGCGGCAGTGGTTGCGGCTGCGGTCGAAGCTTTCGGCGGCTTGCGCGGATTGGTGAACTGCGCCGGTGTCGCGCCGGCCGAAAAGGTGATCGGCCGCGACGGGCCGCACCGGCTGGAGAGTTTTGCGCGCACCATCGGCATCAATCTCATCGGCACGTTCAACATGATCAGGCTTGCCGCCGCCGCGATCCAGAATGCGGAGCCGGATGGCGAAGGCGAACGCGGCGTCATCGTCAATACGGCCTCGGTCGCCGCCTTCGAGGGGCAGATCGGCCAGGCGGCCTATGCTGCCTCCAAGGGCGGGGTGGCGGCGATGACCTTGCCTATTGCCCGCGAGCTTGCCCGTTACGGCATTCGCGTCGTCTCGATCGCCCCCGGCATTTTCGAGACGCCGATGATGGCCGGCATGCCGGACGAGGTACAAGTCGCACTCGGCAAGAGCGTGCCGTTTCCGCCGCGGCTCGGCCGGCCGGCGGAATTTGCCGGGCTGGTGCGCCATATCTTTGAAAACAACATGCTGAACGGCGAGGTCATCCGCCTCGACGGCGCATTGCGGATGGGTGCGCGGTGAGCGTCGCCCGAGGAGGAAATATGGCATTGCAGGACCCCATCGTCATCGTCGGGGCGGCGCGCACCCCGATCGGCAGCTTTCAGGGAGAGCTGAAGGAGGCGACAGCGCCGGAGCTCGGAGCCGCGGCGATCCGCGCAGCGCTCGAGCGCAGCCGGGTCGAAGCCGAGGCGATCGAGGAGGTCGTCTTCGGTTGCGTACTGCCGGCGGGGCAGGGGCAGGCGCCGGCGCGTCAGGCGGCCATCCATGCCGGTCTGCCCTTTGCGACCGCGGCGAGCACCGTCAACAAGATGTGCGGTTCCGGCATGAAGGCTGTCATGATGGCGCATGACCTGATCGCCGCCGGCAGCGCTTCGCTGGCCGTCGCCGGCGGCATGGAAAGCATGACGAATGCGCCCTATCTCCTTGATCGAGCCCGCGCCGGCTACAGGCTCGGCCATGGGCGTGTCGTGGATCACATGTTCCTCGACGGGCTGGAGGATGCTTATGACAAGGGGCGCTTGATGGGCAGCTTCGCGGAGGATTGCGCCGAGGCCTATCAGTTCACGCGCGAGGCGCAGGACAACTACGCCATCGCCTCTCTGACGCGGGCGCAGAAGGCGATCGCCGACGGCTGTTTCGAAAGCGAGATCGTGCCGGTTACGGTGGGCAGAGCCGCACAGGTGGCGAACCGCGACGAACAGCCGGGGAAGGCCAGGCTCGACAAGATCCCGACGCTGAAACCGGCTTTTCGCGACGGCGGCACGGTGACTGCGGCCAATTCCAGCTCGATCTCCGATGGCGCGGCAGCCCTGGTGCTGATGCGCCGCTCCGAGGCGGAGCGTCGCGGCCTGACGCCGCTCGCCACGATCCTCGGCCACGCCACGCATTCGCAGGCACCCAACCTTTTCGCCACCGCGCCGATCGGCGCGATGCAGAAGCTCTCCGCCCGGACCGGCCTGGCGCTTTTCGACGTCGATCTCTTCGAAATTAACGAGGCTTTCGCCGTCGTCGCCATGGCGGCGATGCGCGATCTCGACCTGCCGCATGAAAAGGTCAACGTGCATGGCGGCGCCTGCGCGCTCGGCCATCCGATCGGCGCATCGGGGGGCCGGATTTTGGTGACGCTGCTCTCGGCGCTGCAGCGATACGGACTGAAGCGCGGCATGGCCGCGCTCTGCATCGGCGGCGGCGAGGCGACGGCTGTCGCCATCGAGCGGCACTAGGGGAGGAAGGTGAGATGATCCTGTCCGAACTTCAGCAGCAGATCACAGATCTCGCCCGCGACTTTGCCCGTGAACGGCTGGCGCCGGGAGCGGCCAAACGCGACCGGGAGCATCTCTTCCCGCGCGAGGAACTGAAGGAGATGGGCGAACTCGGGCTGCTCGGCATGCTGGTGCCGGAGGCCTATGGCGGTTCGGATACCGGCGTTATCGCCTACGCCGCAGCCCTCGAGGAGATTGCTGCCGGCGACGGGCCGTGCTCGACGATCATGAGCGTGCATAGTTCCGTCGGCTGCGTGCCGATCCTGAAATTCGGCACCGAAGAGCAGCGGCAGCGCTTCCTGCCGAAACTGGCAAGCGGCGAGTGGATCGGCGGTTTTGCGCTGACCGAGCCGCAGGCCGGTTCCGACGCCTCGAACCTGAAAACCCGGGCGCGGCGAGACGGCGATCATTACGTCATCGATGGCGCCAAGCAGTTCATCACCTCGGGAAAAAACGGCAATGTCATCATTGTCTTTGCCGTCACCGATCCTGATGCCGGCAAGAAGGGCATCACCGCCTTCATCGTGCCGACGGACACGCCGGGATACGAGGTGATCCGCGTCGAGGAAAAGCTCGGCCTGCACTCCACCGACACCTGCCAGATCGCTTTCAACGCTATGCGTATCCCCATCGAGCTAAGGCTCGGGGCGGAAGGTGAAGGTTACCGCATCGCGCTCGCCAATCTCGAGGGCGGGCGGATCGGCATTGCCGCGCAGGCGGTCGGCATGGCGCGGGCGGCCTTCGAGGCAGCACGCGATTACGCTAAGGAGCGCATGGCCTTCGGCAAGCCGATTTTCGAGCATCAGGCTGTCGCCTTCCGCCTTGCCGATATGGCGGTGCGGATCGAGGCGGCGCGCCAGCTGGTCTTTCATGCCGCTGCCTTGAGGGAGGCCGAGCTGCCCTGTCTGTCGGAAGCCTCGATGGCGAAGCTCCTTGCCTCGGAGATGGCCGAGCGTGTTTGCTCCGACGCCATCCAGATCCATGGAGGTTACGGTTACATGGCCGATTATCCGGTCGAGCGCATCTATCGTGATGTGCGCATCTGCCAGATCTATGAGGGAACGAGCGACGTGCAGCGCATGGTGATCGCCCGCAATCTATAAGAACCATCACCGGCCCTGCTTCCGGGGAGGGAGGCACGGCCGGCAAAGGGAGGAAAGAAAAGACATGGTGGATTCCGCTCGTTTGAGCCTGCACGTCCCCGAACCCGCCGTTCGCCCGGGCGGCCAGCCCGATTTTTCCAACGTCAAGATCGCCAAGGCCGGTTCCGTGCCGCGGCCAGAGGTGGATGTCGCCTCGGAAGATATCCGCGATCTCGCCTATTCGATCATCCGCGTCTTGAACCGCGACGGCGAGGCGGTCGGCCCCTGGGCAGGATCGCTCTCCGACGAGGAGCTGCTGACCGGGCTTCGCAATATGATGAAGCTGCGCGCCTTCGATGCCCGCATGCTGATGGCGCAGCGCCAGGGCAAGACCTCCTTTTACATGCAGCATCTCGGCGAAGAAGCCGTCAGCTGCGCCTTCCGCAAGGCGCTCATCAAGGGAGACATGAATTTCCCGACCTATCGCCAGGCCGGCCTGTTGATTGCCGACGACTATCCCATGGTCGAGATGATGAACCAGATCTACTCGAACGAGAGCGATCCCTTACGCGGACGGCAGCTGCCGATCATGTATTCCTCCAAGGAGCATGGCTTCTTCACCATCTCCGGCAATCTCGCCACCCAATATGTGCAGGCCGTCGGCTGGGCGATGGCCTCGGCGATCAAGAACGACAGCCGCATCGCTGCCGCCTGGATCGGCGACGGGTCGACGGCGGAATCGGATTTCCACTCGGCGCTCGTTTTCGCCTCGACTTACAAGGCGCCTGTCATTCTCAACATCGTCAACAATCAGTGGGCGATCTCCACCTTCCAGGGCATCGCCCGCGGCGGTTCCGGCACCTTTGCCGCCCGCGGCCTCGGCTTCGGCATTCCGGCGCTGCGGGTCGACGGAAACGACTATCTCGCCGTCCATGCCGTCGCCCGCTGGGCGGCCGAGCGGGCACGGCGCAATCTCGGCCCGACGCTGATCGAGTATGTCACCTATCGCGTCGGCGCGCATTCGACCTCCGACGATCCGAGCGCCTATCGGCCGAAGACGGAATCGGAGGCCTGGCCTCTCGGCGATCCCGTGCTGCGGCTGAAGAAACACCTGATCGTCAAGGGCGCATGGTCGGAGGAGCGGCATGTGCAGGCGGAAGCCGAAATCATGGACGAAGTGATCGAGGCGCAGCGCCAGGCGGAAGCGCATGGCACGTTGCATGCCGGCGGCAGGCCGTCGGTGCGCGATATTTTCGAGGGCGTCTATGCCGAGATGCCGCCGCATATCCGCCGTCAGCGGCAGAAGGCGGGGTACTGACATGACCAGGATGACGATGATCGAGGCGGTGCGCAGCGCCATGGACGTCTCGATGGCGAAGGACGACAATGTCGTGGTTTTCGGCGAGGATGTCGGCTATTTCGGCGGTGTCTTCCGCAGCACGCAAGGGCTGCAGGCAAAATACGGCAGAACCCGCTGCTTCGACACGCCGATCAGCGAATCCGGCATCGTCGGCACGGCGATCGGCATGGCGGCCTATGGGTTGAAGCCCTGCGTCGAAATCCAATTCGCCGATTATATGTATCCGGCCTATGACCAGCTGACGCAGGAGGCGGCGCGCATCCGCTACCGTTCCAACGGCGATTTCACCTGCCCGATCGTTGTGCGTATGCCGACTGGCGGCGGCATCTTCGGCGGCCAGACGCATAGCCAGAGCCCGGAGGCGCTCTTCACCCATGTCTGCGGGCTGAAGGTGATCGTGCCGTCCAACCCTTATGACGCCAAAGGCCTGCTGATCGCGGCGATCGAGGATCCGGATCCCGTGATGTTCCTGGAGCCGAAGCGGCTCTATAACGGCCCCTTCGACGGCCATCACGAGCGGCCGGTCACACCCTGGTCGAAACATGATCTCGGCGAGGTGCCCGACGGTCATTACACGATCCCGATCGGCAAGGCGGAAGTACGGCGTGAGGGATCGGCGGTAACAGTGGTTGCCTACGGCACGATGGTGCATGTGGCGCTTGCCGCCGCCGAAGATGCCGGCATCGACGCCGAAGTGATCGATTTGAGAAGCCTGCTGCCGCTCGACCTCGATACGATCGTCAAATCGGTTTCGAAGACCGGGCGCTGCGTCGTCGTGCATGAGGCAACGCTGACGTCGGGCTTCGGTGCGGAGGTGGCAGCCCTGGTGCAGGAACATTGCTTCTATCAGCTCGAAGCCCCGGTTGTGCGCGTCGCCGGCTGGGATACGCCCTATCCGCATGCGCAGGAGTGGGATTATTTCCCTGGTCCCGGCCGTGTCGGGCGGGCGCTTGCCGAAGTCATGGAGGCCTGAGCCATGGGCGAATTCATCATCAAGATGCCCGATGTCGGGGAAGGCGTCGCCGAGGCCGAGCTTGTCGAATGGCATGTGAAGGCGGGAGATCCGGTCCGCGAGGACATGGTGATCGCCGCCGTCATGACCGACAAGGCGACGGTGGAAATTCCCTCTCCCGTCAATGGCACCGTCATCTGGCTTGCCGGCGAGGTCGGAGACCGTATTGCGGTCAAGGCGCCGCTGGTGCGGATCGAGACGGCGGGCGATGCCGGCGAGGCCCAGCCCGTGCAGATCTCGCAGGCGCCGGTTGCCGAGACAACGAAAATCGAGGCTGCGAAGCCTGCTCCGGCAGCGCCGGCTCCTGCGGCTGCACCGGCTGAAAAGCCGCTCGCCGCGCCTTCCGTGCGGCTCTTCGCCAGGGAAAACGGCGTCGATCTCAGGCAAGTGCAGGGGACGGGACCGGCCGGGCGTATCCTGCGCGAGGATATTGAGCAGTTCCTGGCTCAGGGAACCGCGCCTGTGACGGCCAAGAACGGTTTTGCCAGGAAGACGGCGACCGAGGAGATCAAGCTGACCGGCCTGCGCCGCCGCATCGCCGAGAAAATGGTGCTCTCCACCTCGCGCATCCCCCACATCACCTATGTGGAGGAAGTCGATATGACTGCGCTGGAGGAATTGCGCGCCACCATGAACGGCGACCGCAGGGAAGGTCATCCGAAGCTGACGGTTCTGCCCTTCCTGATGCGGGCGCTGGTCAAGGCGATTTCCGAGCAGCCCGAGGTCAACGCCACCTTCGACGACGATGCCGGCCTCATCACGCGTTACAGCGCCGTGCATATCGGCATCGCCACGCAGACGCCGGCCGGGCTGACCGTGCCGGTGGTGCGGCATGCGGAAGCCTGCGGCATCTGGGATTGTGCCGCCGAGATGAACCGGCTGGCGGAAGCGGCGCGCTCGGGCACGGCGACACGCGACGAGCTTTTGGGCTCGACGATCACCATCAGCTCGCTCGGCGCGCTCGGCGGCATCGTCTCGACGCCGGTCATCAATCATCCTGAAGTGGCGATCATCGGCGTCAACAAGATTGCGACGCGCCCCGTATGGGACGGCGCGCAATTCGTGCCGCGCAAGATGATGAACCTCTCCTCCAGCTTCGATCATCGCATCATCGACGGCTGGGATGCGGCGACCTTCGTGCAGCGCGTCCGCACGCTGCTCGAAACCCCGGCGCTCATTTTCATCGAAGGCTGAGCCATGAAAGAAATTGTCTGCAAGCTCCTTGTCATCGGCGCCGGTCCGGGCGGTTATGTCTGCGCCATCCGCGCCGGCCAGCTCGGCATCGATACCGTCATCGTCGAGGCCGGCAAGCCGGGCGGCACCTGCCTGACGGTCGGCTGCATACCCTCCAAGGCGTTGATCCATGCGGCCGAGGAATTCGACGCCACGCAAAAGATGCTCGCCGGTAAGAACCCGATGGGCATCCGTGTCGAAGGCGCCTCGATCGATCTTGGCAGGACGATTGCCTGGAAGGACGGCATTGTCGGCCGGCTCACAGGCGGCGTCTCCGGACTGCTGCAGAAGTCCCGGGTCAAGATCGTCCACGGCCGGGCTCACTTCCGCGACGGCAAGACGGTGGAGGTGGAAACGGAGACCGGCCAGCAGATCATCCGCGCCGAGACCGTGGTGATCGCCACCGGCTCCGATCCGGTGGAGCTTTCCAACCTGCCGTTCGGCGGCCGGGTCATTTCCTCGACGGAGGCGCTGTCGCTGACGGAGCTGCCGAAGAAGCTCGTCGTGGTCGGCGGCGGTTATATCGGGCTCGAACTCGGCACCGCTTTTGCCAAGATGGGCTCGGAAGTGACGGTCGTCGAGGCAACGCCGCAGGTGCTGCCGCTCTATGATGCCGAGCTGGTGCGGCCCGTCCTGCGCAGGCTGACCGATATGAGTATCCACGTTTTGACCGGCGCGAAGGCAATCGGTCTTACCGACAACGGCGAGGCATTGATCGCCGAAACCTCCGATGGTCGGCGAGAGACCCTGCCGGCGGACCGCATTCTCGTCACCGTCGGCCGCCGCCCGAGAACCGCAGGCTCCGGTCTCGAAGAGCTCGATCTCGATCGCGCCGGCCCTTATCTGAGGATCGACGACCGCTGCCGCACCTCCATGCGCGGGATCTATGCGATCGGCGACGTGACCGGCGAGCCGATGCTGGCCCATCGAGCCATGGCGCAAGGGGAGATGGTGGCCGAGATCATCGCGGGCAAGAAGCGCGCCTGGGACAAGCGCTGCATTCCGGCCATCTGTTTCACCGATCCGGAGATCGTCAGCGCCGGCCTTTCGCCGGCGGAAGCGCGGGCGCAAGGCTATGAAGTCCGCACCGGCCAGTTTCCGTTCAGCGCCAATGGACGAGCAATGACGATGCTGTCGGAGGAAGGCTTCGTGCGGGTCGTTGCCCGCGCCGATACCAACCTCGTTCTCGGCCTGCAGGCGGTGGGGGCAGGCGTCTCCGAACTCTCGGCGGCTTTTGCGCTGGCGATCGAGATGGGCGCGCGCCTGGAAGATATCGCCGGCACGATCCACGCACATCCGACCCGCAGCGAAGCGGTGATGGAGGCGGCGCTGAAAGCCCTGGGGAGTGCTCTGCATATTTAGCTGGCAAAGACCGCGGGTGGCAGCATCCGGCGAAACCTTTTGGGTAGAGGTCGAACGCTCTCGGCGCAATGAGGGCGACGACCTTCAGCTGGTGGCGCTGCCTTCAAGGAAGTTTCTAGCTGCGTCGACGCGTGAACGTTCAACAAACTCATGCGCAGTGTTTTCCGTCTCTTGCAGACTGGCATAGCGATTGAAGCGTATCGCGATCTAAAATGTTTTCCATCACGTGATGCTGCATCCTGGCGACCGGTAAATCAGGGGGCGCTGGGTGCTGTAAGATAGGGACCTGATGCGACTGCCTCTTTGGCTCGCGTAGCCATGATCAGCCGCGTGGAGTAGCAACCATCAACGCTGTCCCGTTTCCGTTCCGCTTTCGGACCAGTGCGCGCGCCAAGTGATCCCGACCCCTAAGCCGACGGATGCCACGAGACGGCGATCACAAATTGGTTTTGGCTGCGGCAGTCCATGGCCTTGAAAATTAATCCTCTAGAGGGATGGGACGCTATGGTGCCAAGATTAAGAGCAAGTCTGTTGCCAAAGCGCGTACGACCCGCCATATGAATGTTGCAGACATCTTTGCAATATCGCATCGGGCGTGCGCGGCGCGGCGATGCTATTTCTTGAAGGCTCGATGCCGGCGACGGTTCCTTTTACTGAAGACCATTCGCGCAAATTCCTGGTCTGGTTAACACACTGAAATTGCAAGTATTCTTGCCTATTTTGAACGTAACCTGAGCATCACTTCCGTCTCCCATGATCAGGGAAAACTACGGCCCCGAAAATCCCATCAGCATCGTCCTGTGAAACGTTGACTGCCAAAGCATGTTAGGTCTTCCTCCGACGGATCTTCGCTGCAGTGCCTAGGCTAGGAATCGAAGCTCGGGAACGTCTTGCTTAGGCACTATGTGGAGAGCTTCCTCAAAACCGCTGTCCTTGGTCGATGCAGTCTGCGATGCCCGCCGCGACAAGACGGCGATTAGATGGCCTTGGTAGAGGCTTCGGCGGCCGTTTGGACGGTTCTCGACAGTCTCGACTACAGGTCTGCGGCCGATCCGCGTACCAGCAATGTTCTCCCTTCGCTGCATACCGATCACGGTGACCGTACAGATGGTCCAGTAGGAACTGGCAAGGAGGAGGTGATCGAGAAGCACGGGAGGGCCTTCTTCTTAGGCTGCGCCTCCTTGTCAGCTTTGGAGCGCGGTCTCTATTTCCGATCGAGGCTATCCCGCTATTCCTGACAATGGTGGTCCCCGCGTGCCTCGATAGCAAGGAGATTAGGCTTGCTAAACCATAATCCGGTCCAGGCGAGAGGGAGCTACTTTCAACATCGCTCGTCCCTCCAGAATCAAATCAGCGTGATGTGATCCGCCGGCCGACATCCCTCTCGCGCCCCCCAAAGTGCAAGGCGGCAGGTCCAAACATGAACTTTCCTCCTCAAACTGCCGCCGAGACTTCACGGCAAATGCACCAAGCACCAAGACAGAAAAAAGCTTCAACATCCCGGGATTTTAGTCCGAGAAGAAGTTTCCCTGTCCGTTGGTGAAAGAACGTGGAAGCGCCGCCTCTCGGCCCCACTTCGCGGCCGCCTCACCGCCTTCGGATGAGAGAATGGTTAGATTGTCACAACATACGCCGCGACGATCAGAGCATGCAGCATCGGGCGCCCTTATCCTGCTTCGAGAGCTTTTACTCGTCTCAGCAAGACGCACATCAATATCACGCTAAATGGTTAGATCAGTTTTAAAGCGGCTGGGAGTGCCGAAGGTCCGCACTCCGCAGCCGATAGGCTAGGTGCGCCGCTCTAGAGCGGGATGATTTTAGGTGGAATCGCAATTGGGATTCCCTTTTGGACGCAAATCAGATTCATCCTTCAGGCCGGTAAGGAGGCCGGTCTGGATGGCGAGACCTTTTTCGAATGATCTGCGAGAGCGTGTTGTCGGGGCGGTGACGCAGGAGGGGCTGTCGTGCCGGGCTGCGGCCAAACGCTTCGGTATTGGCATCAGCACCGCGATCGATTGGATACGGCGGTTCCACGCAACGGGCAGCGCAGCACCCGGCCAGATGGGCGGCCACAAGCCGCGGGCGATCTGCGGTGGCCACCGGGAATGGCTTGTCGAACGCTGCCGCGCGAGTGCGTTCACGCTGCGTGGGCTGGTCGCGGAATTGGCGGAGCGGGGTCTGGATGTGGATTACCGGTCCGTCTGGGCCTTCGTCCGGGATGAAGGGCTGAGTTATAAAAAAAGACGCTGGTCGCCAGCGAACGGGAGCGACCCGACGTCGCCGCCAGGCGGGCGCGCTGGCTGAAGCATCGCCATCGCATCGATCCGGCCCGTCTTCTCTTCATCGACGAAAGTGTGCTGCAGAGCAGCGGAAGGAGTTCGACATGAACTAAGACCGTAGCGTAAAGCTGCGTGAATGATGGAGGATGGCCCTCCGGGATCGGCTTTCAGGAGCGGGTCTCAAACCAGTCCGAGCTGCTGCGGTAAAGAGCCGTGGTGGTGAGCGTCGGATGAAAAAGTTCGGACGAGATCCGAGCAGGTGCGTGTCCGAAAGACGAACGAAAGTGAACCCTCCGAAGACGCGCCGTTATGAATATAAGCGTCGTCGAAACCAGGACTGTTTCGTCATCCTGGGACAAGTCCGCCGGGTGCCTGATGATTGGGCGGGCGGCGACCGGCGTAGAGGGGGCGTGAGTTGGACATAGGCTTTCACGCGGAACTGCAGGAACCAGGCTCCTGATGCCAAGGGAGAAACCCAAGCGGAGAAACCGTAAGGCGAGAGTACCGATGCAGGAGACTGGGGCGGACCGATCCGTATGAGCGTTGAAGGCCCTGTAATGGGGCCAGAGCAAAGGGATCGGATCAGGTGGTCGTATTGTTTGGAACAACTGGAAACAGGATGACTTCGATAGGTACGACAGGCAAACCGTTTCGGATTGAGAAGCGGCAAGTGTACGAAGCTTATAAAGCGGTCAAAGCCAACCATGGCGCAGCCGGGGTGGACGGTGAGACGTTGGAGATGTTTGAGAAAGATCTTGCGAGAAATCTCTACAAGATCTGGAATCGGATGTCTTCTGGGGCTTACTTTCCACCGCCGGTGCGCGCTGTCTCCATTCCAAAGAAGACTGGAGGCGAAAGGGTTTTAGGTGTGCCGACTGTCAGCGATCGGATCGCGCAGATGGTAGTCAAAGCAGATGATTGAGCCGGATTTAGACTCCCTCTTTCTTCCAGACTCATATGGGTACAGGCCGGGGAAGTCGGCCTTGGATGCCGTCGGCGTGACGCGCCAGCGGTGTTGGAAGTATGATTGGGTTTTGGAATTCGACATCAAAGGACTGTTCGACAATCTTCCACACGATCTCTTGCTGAAGGCGGTCAGGAAGCACGTTACATGCAAGTGGGCTCTGCTCTACATCGGAAGATGGCTGGCAGCGCCGATGGAGAAGAATGGTGAGATTGTTGCGCGAACGTGCGGCACCCCGCAAGGCGGTGTTGTCAGTCCCTGCCTCGCCAATCTCTTCATGCACTATGCGTTTGATTTGTGGGTGACGCGGATGCATCCCGACCTACCATGGTGTCGATATGCCGACGATGGTCTTGTTCACTGCCAGAGCGAACAACAAGCCGAAGCCCTCAAGCTGGAGCTGAGTGCTCGCCTCTCAGCATGCGGACTGCAGATGCATCCGACAAAGACCAAGATCGTTTACTGCAAGGATCAACGGCGCAGAGAGGCGTATCCGAATGTCGCATTCGATTTTCTCGGGTATCAGTTCAGGCCGCGACGGGTGGCGAACACACAGCGGGACGAGTTCTTCTGTGGCTACACGCCTGCGGTCAGTCCGACGGCGCTCAAGTCAATGCGGGCGACGATCAAAAGCTTGAACATCCCGCGGCAGACGCCGGGGACGCTGGCCGAAATTGCCAAACAGCTCAATCCGCTCCTCCGGGGATGGATTGCCTATTATGGACGGTACAGTCGCTCGGCCCTGTCTACTCTGGCTGATTACGTCAATCAGAAACTCAGGGCTTGGATCAGGCGGAAGTTCAAGCGCTTTCAGTCCCATAAGACGCGTGCCAGTCTCTTCTTGCGAAAGCTGGCACGGGAAAATCCGGGGCTGTTCGTACATTGGAAGGCGTTCGGAACGAACACGTTTACCTGATGGGAGCGGTGTGAATCGAGAGGTTCACGCACCGTTCTGCGAGAGGCCGGCAGGTGAAATCCCTCCGGTGTACTCACCCCTGGACGAAGACGAACATGGCGCCGCTCAGAGGCTGGGCGCCGCGTGGCGAACGGCTCTTGGGCAAAGCTCCTTTCGGCCATTGGAATACGATGACGTTCATCGCCGCGCTTCGAACCGACCGCGTCAGCGCACCATGGATCATCGATGGCCCCATCAACGCCGAGCGCTTCCTCATCTATGTCGAAAAGGTGCTGGTGCCAGAGCTCAAACCTGGCGACATCGTCGTGATGGACAATCTCGGCTCGCATAAAGCCAAGGCGATCCGGGTCGCCATCCGTAGGGCCGGCGCCCGACTATTCTTTCTGCCGCAATACTCCCCAGATCTCAATCCGATCGAGAAGCTCTTCGCCAAGATCAAACACGGGCTGCGACAGGCACAGGCCAGAACCCGCAACGCCATCGACGACGCACTGGCAGCCATCCTCCAAACCGTCTCGCCAAAAGAGTGCCTAAACTACTTCAAGGAAGCCGGATATGAACGGACGTAAAATCATCCCGCTCTAGCGTAGCGAACTCGGAATGTCCTGGCGCGGGAATTAGCTAAGTCGTTGTCTGGTCCGCGTAAATTCTTTGTTTTGACGGCCGTCAATATCCCTATGACTTCACGCTCGCTGCCTATTTTTTTGACCTGGGAACCTTGCCCTTCTCGCAATCACACTTTTGCATTTAATATCATTAATTTTCCTTGGTCTGCCATAGAGAATCGGGGATAATGACGCAATTTCGTCGATTCCGGCGATTCTATCGACATAATGGCAAAGAGGTCCGATGAGCGCGGTCAGTTCGTTACCGTCATTCGAATTTGACGACAAAATCCTGATGCAAGGAGCGGAGATATCGCGCAAGCTTGATCAATTGCGTCTGGAGAATTTTCCGCCCGATGCCAGAAAGACCCTTCGAAAGTTTTCGGTGGCTGAAGTTGCGCACTATCTGGGCGTCACGCCAAGCAATTTGAAGCGTCTGTACCTCGACGGCAAGGGCCCAACTCCGATCGCAATGTCTGGAAATCGTAGGTACTATACTGCGCACCAGATGCTGGAGCTCCGCTACTTTCTCGACAGGACCGGGAAAACCGAAGCTAAGCGGTATGTTCCGCATCGCAAGCAAACCGATAAGCTTCAAGTCATTGCGGTTGTCAATTTCAAGGGGGGGTCTGGCAAGACGACGACGGCCGCTCATCTTGCCCAGCACCTTGCGCTGACTGGGCATCGCGTTCTGGCTGTCGATCTCGATCCTCAAGCGTCTCTTTCCGCTTTGCACGGGTTCCAGCCGGAATTGGATAAAAACCCCTCGCTCTACGATTCTATCCGCTATGATGACGAACGCAAACTTATCTCCGACATCATAATGCCCACCAATTTTCCCGGTCTTGATATTATTCCCGCCAATCTGGAACTGCAGGAATACGAGTACGACACGCCGCTGGCCATGCAGTCCGGGACCGA